>CAYHQK010000244.1:0-3184 GCA_964358535.1 uncultured Nitrospira sp.
GACATAGGCCCGCCCATGACGATCAGGAGGTCTCCCGCATCCTGAGGCAGCCCTTGCAAGGGAACCAGATAGGACTCGATTGTGACGCCACGCTTGGCGAGGGCGGCAGCAAAGGCGCCAGGGCCTTCAAAGGGGACATGTTGGAGGCAGACCGCGCGCATTGACACCTCAAGGCCGTCGAACTAGGCTTTGGCTGCGATGGGTTGGAGAGATACCCGATTTGGGTGGGGACTTCAAGCTGAGGTTCTTGTGACGAACATCGTCTCAAAGGTGGTGATGGACGCCCGCTGTTTCTGGATTTATACTGGGCTCAGGGCTGGCGGATTTTTCCAACAGCCTGCTAGGTGGAGGAGTGATGGCATTTCCGTCTGACGATCCCGCACAGATTCAGATCCAGCTAGAGCTGGAAGGGCTGAAACGCACGCTGCAGTGGACAGAGATCCAGCAGGAGCAGCTGCTGGATCGTCTGGACTTGCTGCGGCGCGAGAATGTCCGTTTACAGGACCGAGTGGAAGAATTGGTGCGTGAGGTCGAAGGGCTCAAGCAGCAGCAGCCCTTGTTTTAGCCGCCCGTTACGCGAGGGCTTCGCCGTTGGCATGTTCCGACAGACGCGTGCCGTTGCTGTGGGCATAGGCGGCGCCGTTTCCATTCTTCACAGTACTGACATGGGTCTTTCCGTTCTTCTCGTTCACACATTCCACTAAGACCCAGAACCGCAAGGGGTTCACGCTTTGCTTCCGGGCGACGTGTAACGACGTGCCCTCGAGCACCGTCTGGAGGGACAGGTCTGTCCGCCATCCCAAGTGTTTCGTGACCGGAGAGATGACTCGCTCCATCGCGGCGATAACCTTATTGTCGGTGCTGAAGTGGTTGAGCATGATGATGCGCCCGCCTGGCCGGCAGACACGGACCATTTCATTGATCAGCTTGCGGTAGTCGGGAACGGCGGTGACGACGTAGGCTGCCACGACGGTGTCGAAGCTATCGTCTGCGAAGTCCATGGCGCCGGCATCCATCCGGTGGAGCTGCACATGGTCCATCCGGTGTGCCGCCGCCCGCTGCCGTGCTTTCTCCAGCATGCCTTCCGAGAAATCGATTCCGACGATTTGACAGTGGCGCGGGTACATCGGCAGGGCCAACCCGGTGCCGACTCCCACTTCAAGGATTTTTTCATCAGGCTGGACGTCCAGATTCCGGATGACCGACTCACGTCCCTCGTGGAACACTTTGCCGAAAATCCGATCGTAGATCCCGGCGTAGGACGTATAGACTCGTTCAACTTTTGCTAAATCCATCTCACCTCCGACTCCACAGCTTGTGCAACTTACAGGACCCAACCGAAGCAGGGATGACGCGAAGATCGCAGCTCCAGTGGGGGAAAATTTGTACGGCAGAGCATCTGACTGGAGCGAGGAGCCCCGCCCGAACAGCAAACCGCGCTACTGTAGCCAACTCGCCGTGGTGAGTCAACAGATACCCTCGGTTCCGTGACTTGATTCAGCCTGGGCCCCTATGGGATAGGTACGAGCATGATCCTCGCTGGTTTCTTCGCCGGTGTCTTATGTCTCGGTCTCATTCTCGGAGACTGGCTCTACTTCGTGCGCCTCACGCCGGATGCGAGTCGGTACGGATGCGGGGTCGCCCGCACGCAGGATCGGTTCACCCAGACGACGATGGCGCAGCTGGCCGATCGGTTCGATGCAGGCGGCTTGTTGACCTTGCCGCATGGGACCGCGCGGTTCTTTCCTTCCCTCAACCAGATTGTGATTCGGCAGAAATACCGGCTGTTCGCGATCGGGTTTCGAACCTTGTGGCCGTTGAAAGGGTTGATCTCCCTCGCTCCCGAAGGCGACGCCATCTCGGTGCTCTACCGAAAGCTCACGCCCTGGTCGTCGGCTCTGTTCACCGGTATCTGGTTCGTCCTGGTGCTGGTGGGCACAGTGGGGGCTCTGATCGCTTTGTTCCTTGAAGGCGAACTGAGCTCAGCCGGCGGAGTAGTGTTGGCCTTCGGGATTGTCGGGTTGGGGCTTGTCTTCGTACTATCCGGGGCGATTACGGTGGTGTTCGCATACCGGTTGGAGAATGCCAGGCTGACGGTGGTGTATCAGGAATTGCGGGAAGCGCTTGAGGGACGCGCGTGACAAGCGTGACTCGCGAGAAGGGCGAGACGGGTGAAGTGAACGACTGTTCGAGCCCGAAAATTTGAATTTCTCGTCCCTGCCTGTCGTGCTTTTCCCGCCCGTCTCGCTTGCGTCAGGGGTCGAGCAATTGAGGCAAAAGCCCTCGCGAAAGATGCGGATCAGGGAAGATATAGGCTCAGGAACTGATCGTACTCGGCGGGGAGATTCAGGTTGGAGCGGTTGCGGACAAGACCAGCGATGATGCCGCGGTGTTTTTTGCTGAGGCCGGACGATTCAAAGGCCTGACGGAAATGCTGCCACCTGGCTGTGGCGTCGGTCTCTAGATTGGCTCGCTCCCCCGGCGACAACGAATGGACCGAAGTTGTGAGGGAGCGAATGGCCTTCTCGACGCTCTCATAGGGCGGCGCCAGCTTGAGCTGGGCGTAGAAGGTTTCGAGGTGATGACGGAACTCCTCCCGGAGCGTCAGGGTATAATCGGTTGAGGTCGCAGTAGGTTTAGGCATGGTGGCAGGGAGAATGATACGAGATGAACCCTCGTGGAGACAACAGGCTTCTTGTATTTCATCAATAATTCAAGGGGAGGGTCGCATGAAACGCATTCAGCGCTATGTGCTTGGGCTCGTGGCAGTATTCGCCTTGGCCGGTTGTTCGGGGCACCATTATCATGAGATGGGCGGTGAAGGGAAAGGGGAGAGCTATTGGCAGAAGGGGCAGCAGGACATGGCAGCCTTGATCGATCGTACCGTCAAGGATCAGGGGAAGGCCCAGCAAGTGAAGGCGATCGTGAACGACGTTGTCGCGGAGTTGAGGGCGAGCCGCGAGCAAGCTCGTGCGTCCCACCGCCGGCTGTACGAGTTAAACGCGAACTATGCGGCGACCCCGGAGGAGTTCACCAAGGCGCTGGATGACGCGAGCAATCAGCGGATGCAGTCGGCCGCAAAGATTCTCTCGCTCCGCTTCAAGATGAAGGACCTGATGACGGGGGAAGAGTGGAAGGCCCTGTCGGACCAGATGCTGTCCTACAGCAGCCGGTATCGGCATAG
>CAYHQK010000245.1:0-3182 GCA_964358535.1 uncultured Nitrospira sp.
TACTTGGGAGGTCCTGCGAAGTAGGTTTCTGATCGTCCTCCGTCGATGACGATTACTTGACCTGTCATGAAGCTTGCATCGGCAGCAAGAAAGAGCACCACCTTCGCAACATCCTCCTCCTTAGTGAGGCGCTGTCCTAGCGGGGTCGATGCTGCTATCTGCTTCGCGTTTCGGTTAGTTCCTCCCATACCTCCAGCCGTCACAACAAGACCGGGGCAGACAGCGTTCACCATTATCCCGTAAGGAGCCAACCAGCCAGCTACACCTTTCGTCAGCGCCAAAACGCCACCTTTGGATGCTGAGTAGTCGAGACTATGGGATCCTCGATAGGCCGTAACAGATACGGTGTTGATGATCCTTCCCGATTTCTGCTTCTTCATCGATTCCGCGACGGCTTTTATGCATAGAAAGGGGCCTGTTAGGTTGACCGCTATGCATCGATCCCACATCTCCAACGTAAGTTCCTCAGGCTGGACTCTGTGTAGGATGCCGGCGTTATTGTAAAGTATGTCGATTTTTCCGAATTTGTCCAAGGTCTCTTTGACCATCGATTGGACTTCATCCGGCTTGCTAACATCCGCTTGAATGGTGATCGCGTCGACCCCTAATCCGCGAACCTTAGTAGCCAGCTTCTCGGCATTCTCGCGGGCGCTGCCATAATTCAACACAAGATTCGCGCCCTCACGCGCAAATGCTTCAGCCGCCGCGCTTCCTATACCCCTACCGGCACCAGTTATGATTACAACTTTGCCTTCGAGTTTCATTGTGCACAACTCATTGAATCTCTGGATGGAGTATTTGATGGTATATCAAATCTCGCAGCAGAAAGTGAGACTGTTCTAATATTTACGACGCATCGTAGAACGGCTCTCGCCGTTGCCCTGGCTAAGGCTCGCTCTTCTGCTTGTTACTTCAAGTGATCCATGAACCAGTCCGTGAGCATGGATAGAACTTCCATGCGTCGGGCCATGGTGTTGTGGTCCGAATTGATTACTCGAAGCTCTTTGGGTCCTTTCGCATCGTGGAGCAACCTGTATGCAGGCTCTATTGGGTAGTTTACCGTTTCTTCTGCATGCAGTATCAGCAGCGGCACGGTTAGTTTCTCGGCGACACCTTTGAGTGTGTACGGCTTCAGTTTGTCCCTTATCGCATCAACGTTGTCGGGGTCCTCTCCTAGGAACGCCGCGAAGGCTGGCCGATGCTGCTCTTGGCCGTAGTCATAGAGGTCTTCCAGTGCATCGTAGCATGCGGTGATGATACCGCAACACTTGACGCGCTTATCGAAGACTGCGGCTCTCACGGCGTTATACGCCCCGAAGTCCGACCCGGCAACTCCGACCCTATTAGGGTCGACATCCGGCCGGCTGGTGAGGTAGTCCATCAACGCTTTGAACGGTTTCTCATATTCTGGTGTGCCATACCTCTTGTGATAGGTGAGTGTGGAACCGGCTCCGGGAGTATCGGCGAATAGGACACCCATGCCACGCTCCACCGCCTCCGTGGGGCTTGTCTGTATGGCTAGTTCGCATCCTCCCCCTTGCCCTGTGGCGTAGATGTATGCTGGATTCTTCGCGCTGGTCTTCTTCTTTGGAGGCATGTACCATCCAGCCATAGTGATGCCGTCGTAGGGAATCTGAACTCGTTCGATGACGGGATCGCTGAGAGCCGCAAATTTCCCGAAACAGTCTATGTGCTTCTCATACATCGCCAATGAGCGAGTCTGTCCCCTGTTAGCGAATAAGGTGGAGAATCTGTAGTACCCGGCTGCCCTAAGGTACGCCTTCCTTGCAGTAACGAGATGGTTTTCACTTTCTGCTTTCTCCGCTATATTGCGTACCGAGTCCGCCATGTTCCTCCACCGATTGTGCCATTCCTCGGTGTCACCGGACTTCAATCCTGTGAGAACTCTAACGACCTCTCCCACGTCCGTGACGCCGGAGTTATTCATCGAATGGGCTCTAGCAGCCCAGATGTTGAAGCTCGGATTGTCAGGGAACCACGGGAAATCGGATAGACGAGTATAGGTTGGACCGCGTGCTATGTATGTCATAAAAGGCCAGAGGCATCCGTGGATAATATAAAAGCCTTGGGGAACGAATAGCAGAACACGACAGGCAAAAGATACCTTACACCGATAGGAAAATCAATCCTGCAGCAATTCTAAATATGGCCATGCCCCTGTGGTCAGGGGACAGGGTAAATCTGTTCTCGCCGAATTAGGCAGCGGCGGCATGGCCGGTGGAGTTTTTGGTCATGAGCAGGTAGTCAAAGACCAGACGGGTATTGGCTGCGAGCCTGCGAGTCATGGAGGCAATCGAATCACCGGGTTTGGCGTGCAGGTTGAGCACGCTGATGGCGAATCGGCGCAATCGGGAAGTATTCTCGGGACCGTGGCCGGTGCGGATGCGGCAGCGGTCTTCGTCCCAGGTCATATCGAGCACATGGTGACAGCTATTCTCGATGCTCCAGTGACCGCGGTTGTGGCGCAGCACGGTGGCTGGGCTGGCTTGCTCGGGGGAGCAACTGGTGATGCCCAGCGCCACCTCGATGCTGCGCTGCCCTGACTTCTTGTCGATCACCTCGCGCTCGATCAAGAAGACCTGGCCGGCATGCGGGAAGGCTACGTAGTGGTTGAGCCGGTTCGAACACCAGATGCGGCGCGTTTCGATACGGCCATGGTCTGGGGGCGAGACTTCGGTATGGTGAGCCGCCCCGCGCTGTGCGAACAGCAAGCGGATGTCTTCCTGCAGCTTGGGCTGGTTACCCTTGACAGTGAAATGGTAGTGCGCTCCGCGCCCGACCAGATAGTTGGCCAGATCGCGCTGGGTCAGCAGCGCGTCGGCGGTGATGACGCGCCCGGCGATGTCGATGGTATCGAGCATCGGGGCGGCCGTCTTGATCTCGTTCGTGCGCTTAACCTCATCGCTGTAGTCGAGGCTCTCGATGAAGGCCTGGTTGGAACTCTGGGCCTGGAGGATGCGAGTGTGCAGCGTGGCGCGCACGCCCGACAGGCGCAGTTCTTTGAGGCGTTGTTCGATTTCCGGCATGCTCATGGTCATTGCGGTTACTCCGTTTCGGATTGAGGAGGATCGGATCGGCGATCACCCCATAGTGCGCGAGCATCGCCGCGTAGAGGCGATTGATCTCGGGCTCGTACAGATCCGGGGTGATGACACCCTCTT
>CAYHQK010000246.1:0-3116 GCA_964358535.1 uncultured Nitrospira sp.
ATGGACGCGGCCAACCTGCTCAAGCCCATGCTGGCCCGCGGCGAATTGCATCTGATCGGCGCGACCACGCTGGATGAATACCGGAAGCATATCGAGAAGGATGCCGCGCTGGAACGGCGGTTCCAAACGGTGCTGGTCGATCAGCCCTCGGTGGAAGATACCATTTCGATTCTGCGCGGCCTCAAGGAACGGTACGAAGTGCACCATGGGGTGCGCATCAAAGACGCAGCGCTCGTTGCTGCGGCGAAACTCTCGAACCGCTATATCGCCGATCGCTTCCTTCCGGACAAGGCCATCGATCTGGTGGACGAATCGGCAGCCAGATTACGGACGGAAATCGATAGTTTGCCGGCCGAGCTGGATGAAGTCTCGCGCAAGGTGATGCAGCTGGAGATCGAGCGGGAGGCCTTGCGGAAAGAGCAGGATCAGGCCAGCCAGGCGCGGCTCGTCACGCTGGAGCTGGAGTTGGGCGAAAAACAAGAAGTACTGCGGGAGCTCAAAACTCGCTGGGATTCAGAGAAAGCCTCCGTCGCGAAACTGCGCAAAATGCGTGAAGCGATGGAAGAGGTCAAGCAATCGATGGAGCGGGCGGAACGGGCTTACGATCTGAATCGCGTGGCGGAACTGCGCTACGGAGAGTTGCCACGCTTGGAGCGAGAGCTGGCCTCGGAGCAGGAACAGCTCGGCAAGAAACAGGGCGAAAGCCGGTTGCTCAAAGAAGAGGTCGATGAAGACGACATCGCGGCCATCGTGAGCCGCTGGACCGGCATCCCCGTCTCACGGCTCGTCGAAGGTGAAACGGAAAAACTCTTAAAACTTGGTGAACTGCTGCATCAACGAGTGGTCGGCCAGAATGAAGCGGTGGAAGCGGTCGCCGATGCGGTCCTCCGGGCCCGCTCTGGCATCAAAGATCCGAACCGCCCTATTGGCTCGTTCCTCTTTCTCGGCCCGACCGGCGTCGGCAAAACCGAGTTGGCGCGGGCCCTGGCCGCGACGCTCTTCGATGACGACGCTAACCTGATTCGCATCGACATGTCCGAGTACATGGAAAAACATACGGTGGCCCGTTTGATCGGAGCCCCTCCCGGCTATATCGGCTATGAAGAAGGCGGACAACTGACGGAAGCGGTCCGGCGGCGTCCCTTCTCCGTCATCCTGTTCGACGAGATCGAAAAAGCCCATCACGATGTCTTCAATATCTTGCTGCAAGTTTTGGACGATGGTAGGCTGACGGACTCGCAGGGACGGACCGTCGATTTCAAGAACACGGTCTTGATCATGACGTCGAATATCGGCAGCCCGCAGATCCTTGAGGCGCAGCAACGGCACGCGTCGTATGACGAGGTCTGTGCCCTCGTAATGGTGGAATTGCGAGAGCATTTCCGTCCTGAATTCTTGAACCGCGTCGATGAGACGGTAGTGTTCCATCCGTTGGAAACGGAGCAGCTCGCGAAGATCGCGGAGATTCAGCTGGAGCGGTTACGGGCCCGGTTGGCGGAGCGGCGGATCACCCTCACCATCACACCGGCTGCCTTACGGCACTTGGGCGAGCGCGGGTACGATCCGGTCTATGGAGCGAGACCCTTGAAGCGATTGATCCAACAGGAATTGGAAACGCCGATGGCGCGTCAATTGATCAAGGGCGAATTGCGCGATGGAGATACGGCGACCGTCGATCTGAAAGATCAGCACATCGTGATCGTGCCCACGGTCACAGCCTAAGAACTCGTCCGTCGTCCTGAGCTTAACCCAGGACGACGGACCCGCCCTTCACATCTTGCGTCGTGCCGCTGGCACGGAGCTTGTCAATTTTCCATTCGCTGGGAGAGACCTCGAACAGGTGGCCCTTAATCGTGTGGAAGGCCCCTTTTGTGAAAACCACCAGATCCGGCGTCTTCAATTCCATCTTCAAGATCACGTTTCCCGATGCCAGATGGGTGAGCTCAAGACTTTTCGGCGTCCTGCTCACTTCGTAGGCGCGTTTCTCGTTGATCATCAAGGTGCTGTCGTTAAGTTTGGCCGTTACCTTCCCTGCCGCATCGAACAGAGCAAAGTTCACAAGCAAGGCGCCGGTCGTCTGTTTCACGGCGAGCTGAATCTGCGGAATCCCCTCGACTTCAATCGTGCCGTCGGTATTGCGATACAGGTTCGAACCTACTTCCACGTCCATGTTCGGTCCTCATTTCCCTACGATGTGAAAAAAATCGATTAGCAGGCTGCGGAAATACTTGGTGCATGTGAAAAACACGGTTGAAATACTCCGAATGGTGTCGAGGCCAGAATCACCACAGGATGCTCAAAAAGGCCGTCCAGCAAGGCCGTAGCGAGTGAAGGCCCGAGGCGTACCCTTGTGGTACGTTGAGGGTCTGAACGATGCGAGAACGCCGCTGGCGGGCTTTTTCAGCATCCTGTTAAGCCTTCTTGATCCGATCCAGGATCAGCGCGAGACAGCCGCCGAGTAGCCCCCCGCCCATGATGGTCGTGAACAGCTCGACCAGTTTGAGCTCCCACACGGACCCCTGCGCTTGCATGACTTCCCTGATGCCGCCTTGCAGCATGATCACGGCGAGCGCCATGAGCGAGCCGACCACAAACCACCAGACGAACACCTTCATGGTTGCCACCATCATTCCTTAAAACTCCATCCGACGGTCGAGACTGCGATATTGAATCGCTTCCGCCAGGTGCACCGGCTCAATCGTATCAGAGCCGGCAAGATCGGCAATAGTCCTCGCGACCCGCACTATGCGCCCATGGGCCCGCGCGGACACCCCGAGCTTCGTCAAGGCCTGTTCGAGCAGGTCCCGAGCCGGAGCGTCCAGGCCACAATACCGCTTCAGGAGGCGCGGCTTCAACTGGGCATTCGTGTGGATGCCGTCCTGACCGTATCGGTGGCGCTGCCGGTCCCTGGCTTCCAGAACGCGCGAGCGGATCGTAGCGGAGCTTTCCGGCATGGGACCCTGGTCGTGGAGCTCGCGGACGGAGACCGGAGGCACCTCGATATGCATGTCGATCCGGTCTTGGAGCGGCCCGGACAATTTCGCTCGATAACGGCGGATTTGCTGCGGGCTGCAGAGGCATTCATGCGTGCGATCCCCATAGTATCCGCAGGGGCA
>CAYHQK010000247.1:0-3097 GCA_964358535.1 uncultured Nitrospira sp.
CCGACCGATCCCATGCGGAAAGATATGGAGGAGGTCAAGAAAGCGGCGGACCGGGCGACCGGGCTGACGCGTCAATTGCTGGCCTTCAGCCGCCGTCAGTTCATTGCAGCGAAAGTCCTCGATCTCAATGCCCTTGTCTCCAATATGGACGGTATGTTGCGGCGTCTCCTTGGGGAGGACATCGTCGAATTCAGTGCCGAACTTGATCCTCATGTTGGTGCCATCAAGGCGGATCCCGGACAGGTCGAACAGGTCATTATGAACCTGGTGGTCAATGCGCGGGATGCCATGCCGAAGGGCGGGAGCCTGACGATCGAAACCAAGAATATGACGATTGGGAAAAATGCGCGGCAGGATGCCGTGGGGGTGCCCCCGGGACTGTACGTGTTGCTGGCCGTCCGGGATACCGGCCATGGTATGGATGCAGAGACCAAGTCGCACCTGTTCGAACCCTTCTTTACGACGAAGGAGCAAGGGAAGGGGACGGGCTTGGGACTCTCGACTGTCTATGGCATCGTCAAGCAGAGCGGAGGCAGCATTATCGTGGAGAGCGCTCCTGGCCTGGGTACGACCTTCCGGATCTATTTCCCGCGCGTCGAACGAGAGATGCCGGAGTCGGCGGTGGCTGCCGATACCATTGAGTCGGTCCATGGCCGCGAAACCATCTTGCTAGTCGAAGATGAGCCGAGCGTGCGGGGGCTTGTGCATGAGACGTTACGGCTTCATGGCTACACCGTGCTGGAGGCGCGCCATGGCATCGAAGCGCTCCTGACCGGTGCGCGACACGGGGGGCCCATTCATCTGCTGTTGACGGATGTCGTCATGCCGCAGATGAGCGGACCGGAAGTGGCGGAAAAGCTCCTGACTGTTCGGCCGGGGATCAAAGTGTTGTACATGTCCGGTTATCCGGACCATCCGGTGTTCGACCAAGGCGGTGTGAGCCGAGAGACGTCGTTTCTGGCGAAGCCCTTCTCTCCCAACGTGTTGGCAAAAAAGGTGCGAGAGATTTTGGACGATGTGACGGTTCTCTAGCAGGACGCTGAGAATGTCCGACAGCATCTCTCTCGGCTCATCGAAACCCTCAACGTACCCCTGGGGTAGGCCTCCGGTTTCGACTCGCTTGCGGCCTCGCTGGACGACCATTTTGAGCATCCTGCGGGATGTATTCTCCTGTTAGCCGTAGACGTACGGGCCAGAGAAGTTCTGTCCTGTAGGCAGAGTTCTTCCGCCGCCTGCCTGTCTGTCCGTGTTCTGGTGTCCCTGCCTGATCGCTTGATCTTCAGCCTCGGTTCCGTTTATCGTGCCCTATCACAGTACGAAATCGTGCGAACCAACAAGGGCAGAACCATGAGCCAGCAAGGCCGCGAAGTCGACGTCGGACAATATCGGATCGAGCGGGAGCCATTCTACGCAGAGGTCGGTGGCGAGATCGGTCTATTTACGATTGCGGCGAACAGCAAGATGCCGGTCATGCTCAAGGGGCCGACCGGCTGCGGCAAGACCCGCTTCGTCCAACATATGGCCTACCGGCTTGGCCGCCCCTTGATTACGGTAGCCTGTCACGAAGACCTCACCGCCTCAGATCTCGTGGGACGGTATCTGCTCAAGGGCCAAGAGACGGTCTGGGTCGATGGGCCACTGACACTTGGCGTGAAACATGGCGCGATCGTCTATTTGGACGAAATCGTCGAGGCGCGGAAGGACACGACGGTCATCATCCATCCCTTGAGCGACGATCGCCGGCTGTTGCCGATCGAGAAGAAGGGGCAGGTGATTGAAGCGGCCGACGATTTCCTTCTTGTGATTTCCTACAATCCCGGCTATCAGAGCGTGCTCAAGGATTTGAAGCAAAGCACGAAGCAGCGCTTCATGGCGATTCAGTTCGACTATCCGGCGCCCGACATTGAAACCACCGTGGTTGAGCGGGAAGCGGGAGTCGATCGCGACCTGGCGGCCAAGTTGGTTAAACTTGCAGGCAAGGTGCGGAACCTCAAGAACCATGGCTTGGAAGAAGGGGTCAGCACCAGATTGCTGATCTATGCCGGGACCCTCATCCGGCAGGGTGTAGCCACCGACCGGGCCTGCGATGTCGCGATTGCCCGTCCGATCACCGACGATCCCGATATGCAGCGCAGTATCCTAGAATTGGTGAAGGCCATTCTCTAATCCCTTCCAGGATGCTGAAAAAGTCCGCCAGCATCGTTCTCGGCTTATCGAAATCCTCAACGTACCCCTGAGGGTACGCCTCCGGTTTCGATTCGCCTGCGGCCTTGCTGGACGGTCTTTTTGAGCATCCTGGGACAACGTAAATGAGCAAGTTCGGAAGAACCATCGATAGTTGCTTGCCTGCGGCCTATCACAGATGAATGCGCTCATTGTGCAGGACAGCAAAGCCGGGGCGGTCCTCTCCGTTCATATCCAGCCCAAAGCCTCCCGCACCGAATGTGTGGGTTTTCACGGCGACGCGATCAAAATCCGCGTGGCCGCTCCTCCGGTCGATGGCGCGGCCAACGACGAACTGATTCGATTCCTGGCCAGCCAACTCTCGATCCCTTCCAGCTGGGTGCAGATTCAATCCGGCACGAGCGGCCGGCACAAACGTGTCCTGGTCAAGGGGATTACCTCGCAGCTCGTGCTGGCTCGCTTGAACCTTGGCCCTCAGAAGAGATTGGCGACGCCATAGGTATCGTATGCTGCTTCGTCTGGGCCTGTATGTAAGCGGGTGTTTACTTTGAGTCTGTGTCGGACGGAAGAGGCGTTGTCTGTGCTGCCTTGTGTTTCAGCGCCCGGCCTTTGTCGGGGGTGGGGTCTGTGACGAGGCCGTAGACTTCCCGCCCTTCGTGGCCTTCCGGAAGATATTCCGTAATCGGCATGCCGTCGTCCTTCACGAATAACAGGCAGTGGCAATATTTGTAGATCTGCATTTCATCGCAGGCGCACATCCAGCGGCGGAGCTTGGCTTCTGCCTGTTTGTCCTTGTAGAAGTTGCAGGGGCAGAGGGGTTTCCCCAGCTCGTCGATATGCATCGCGAGGCCTTTGACCACGGCTTCGGTGACGGCGGGAGTCGGGTGCATGGAGGTTCCGCTTTTCTCCGCGA
>CAYHQK010000248.1:0-3082 GCA_964358535.1 uncultured Nitrospira sp.
CGGCCATCGTGCGCTGATAGAGCTCGACCAGGAGCGATTCCTTCCACTTGGTCAAGACACCGGGACCGACCGCCGCGATATCGGCAGCCGTGAGCGCCAACAGCTTCTTCAAGACTTCCGGCGTTCCGACCTCTCGGGCAAAGGGCAGCACCACCTTCACGTCGTTCGGGTCCCGCCGAAAAGCCGTGTGGGCCATCAGCAAATGCCGGTGCACGAGGAAGGACAGGGTCCGCAGATCCTGTTCATCGAGCCCGAGCCGGACCGCGACATCCTCGGCCAAACGCCGTCCGACATCGCTATGATCTTCTTCCTGGCCCTTGCCCAAGTCGTGAAGCAGCACGGCCAGGTGCAGGAGGTCTTTCCGCTTGATGCTGCGATAGATCTCCCCCATCGCCCCCTGGTCCTGGGCGAGGTCTTCCGCCCGCGCCACCGCCAGCAAACTGTGCTCGTCGACCGTGTACTTATGGTACTGATTGAATTGCATCAGGCCACGGACCGTGCCCATGGCAGGCACCAGCTTTTCAAGCACCGAGGCCCGATGCATAGCCTCCAGGGTCTTGGCTGTGCCGGGCCCCGCAAGAATCGCAAGGAAGGTCCGATTGACCTCCGCCGTCCGATAGGCCTCCGCCGAGACCGTATCGACATGCCGGTGAATATCTTCGAGCAAGGGCGGCGCGATGGTCAGCTGTTGCGCTCGCGCCAAATCGAAGAGGCGCAACAAGAGCGCCGGACTCTCCAGCACCCTCGCACGATGTTCGTCCGCCACCGTCAGGATCCCGCCCCGTACGACAAAGTAGCCATCGACGCGGGGCGACGGGAAGAACCGCGCAATCCGTTGCCAGAACGGCACGCTCCGGCAGCGCTCGACAAATCGCATACAACGTTCATGCAACCCCATCGTGTGCTGGTAATACTGTTGCATGAACTGCTCGACCGCCAGCAAGTGCGGCCGGTCCTGAAATCCGAAATGTTGCGCCAGCCAGATCTGCTCATCGAACGACAAAATCTCCTGCGCCGTGCCTGCATGCACATGGAGGAGCGCCCGGACCCGCCAGAGGAAATCCCGCGCCTCAGTCAGGGCCATCGAATCGGCCCGGGAGAGGATGCCGCGATCGGACAGCTCACGAATCGTGGGCGCCTGATAGCGGGCCATGCCGGCCCACTGGAGCAGGTGCAAATCGCGAAGACCGCCTTTGCTTTTCTTCACGTTCGGCTCCAGCAAATAGACCGTCTCGCCGAACTTGAGATATTCGCGCCGACGCTCTTCCAACTTTTGATCCAAGTAGGTATCCGTGCCCTTGGCCACGACTTTCCGGAGATACCGGCTATGAAACTGTTCGAACAGTTCAGGGCTTCCCGCGAGAAACCGGGACTCCATCATCGAGGTCTTGACCGTCGCATCGCTCTCGGCCAGCTCCATGCAGTCGTTGATCGTCCGCACACTATGCCCGACCTGGAATCCACAGTCCCACAAGGGATGCAGGACTGCTCGCACGAGCGATTCGACCTGCGCCTTGGCCTCAGGACGATAGAGCACCATCAGATCGATGTCCGAATAGGGAGCCAGCTCTCGGCGTCCGTACCCTCCCAGGGCCACGAGACAGCATTGGTGGAGACCGGCTGAGGCCGCCGCATCACCCCCCTCCCGCACGGCATTCCGATAGCGCCCGACGATCAGCCCATCCACCAGTTCCGTCATCGCCGCCATGGTTTCTGCGCCGCTGGCGCCTGCCAACACCCGTTGGCCGATGATGCGGCGTTGCTCAGCGAGAAACAGGCCGACCGTCGGCATATCGACGGTCGGCGCTGGCGTATTGGATGGATCGTGCGTGACGCCCATGGTTACAGCGCAATCTCTCCGGTTTCACCGGTCCTGATGCGAACCGCTTCAGTCAGATCGCGCACGAAAATCTTCCCATCCCCGATGCTGCCGGTCTTGGCCGCCCGGGTGATCGTCTCGATCACGCGCGATACCTGTGCATCTGTGACGGCCACTTCGATTTTAACTTTCGGCACAAACTCGATCGTATACTCCTGGCCCCGGTAGGTTTCCTTATGCCCCTTCTGGCGGCCGAACCCTTTGACCTCCGAGACCGTCATCCCCTGCACACCCATTTCCAGCAGGGCATCTTTCACTTCATCCAACTTGAACGGCTTGACGATGGCTTCAATCATCTTCATGTTGCTGCCTCCTTACCTGGCTGACCCGAGGACGCTGGCCCTCCCTCGTCGCTGGGGTCGCCGGCATGATCGCGTGGTCGATAGTGTCATGGTCCGTTTATGAATAGGCCCGCTCGTTATGCTGGCTGAGGTCCAACCCGGTCGATTCGTCTTCCGGAGAGACCCGCAACCCCACCGTTACATTCACCACCTTCAAAATAATCCAGGTGCCGATCACGGAAAACAGCGCCACGGCGCAGACCATGACGGCCTGAATGCCCAACTGTCCGGCATTGCCGAAAAAGAGCCCATCAGCCCCGGCGGCATTGATCGCCTTGGAGGCGAATAGCCCTGTCGCGAGGATGCCGAAGACTCCGCCCACACCGTGGATTCCCACGACGTCGAGCGAGTCATCATAGCCCATCCTCCCCTTCCAAACAACGGCGAAATAGCACAGAAACCCTGCAAAAACGCCAATTATGATCGCTGGAAACGGTCCGATATAGCCGGAAGCCGGCGTCACGGTCGCCAGGCCGGCAACCGCACCGCTCGCCAGACCGAGCACGGTGGGCCTTCCACGATGGGCCCACTCCACCCCCATCCACACCAGGGCGCCAGTGACCGCTGCCGCATGGGTCGCCAGAAATGTACTCCCGGCCAGCCCATTCGCCCCCAACGCACTGCCCGCGTTGAACCCGAACCAGCCGAACCAGAGGAGGCCGGTCCCCAACAGCGTAAAGGGCAGGTTATGAGGAGCCATGTAATCGGCTCCATGGCCCTTGCGCTTCCCCATCACGATGGCGCAGACCAGGGCGCTCACTCCGGAACTGATATGCACCACCGCGCCTCCGGCAAAATCCAGCGCGCCCATCTTCCCCAGCCATCCACCGCCCCAGATCCAATGGGCCACCGGAGAATAAAT
>CAYHQK010000249.1:0-3070 GCA_964358535.1 uncultured Nitrospira sp.
TCCGCATTGGCATTGAGCGATGCGATCGAGCCGTCGGGCAATTTCTCGATCTTCCGGACAAAGGTCTCCCGGTCTATGATCGCCCCGTCCGCTCGCGTAACAATATCCCCTGGCTTTAGGCCATACTTTTCCGCTGGCGAACCCGGCAGCACATCCGCGACAAGGGCCGTCTCGAACGCTGCGACCCCGAAACGGGCATGGCCGTCTTTTTCCATGGGCTTGGGCTCGACCAACATCAGTTCCTTCCTTTTTTGGGAAGTATCTATCGGATAACCTCCGCGATCACCCAAAAGCGGCCATAGAAGATCACTTCAAAACCGGCCAACGGAATGATGTCGACTTGGGACGTTGACGCCTGACCTGGGACATGTCCCCGGACGGCATGAGCAACGTCTTGAGCAGAACGAAGCAGCAGCAGGTAGTGGCCCTGAGCCAGCTTGGATGGTCGGCGCGGCGCATTGAGGCTGAGACCGGCATCCGACGAGAAACAGCGAGCAAATACATCAAGGCCGCGGGTGTGGCCATGCGTCCGCCTGGTCGCTGGGGGCGCTCGCCTCCCTCTATTTTGCCGGTCGGCGATCCGGCAAAAGCGGCCAACGAAGTGATCACCGGCTCCGAAGGTTTGACGGCAAAAGCGGCCATAGAGGTGATCACCGACTTTTGCGGCCAAGATTCAAAACCGGCCAACGAGGTGATCACCGACCCTGGCGATGATCCGGCCGATGTGGTGGTCGAGGAATCGGGCCCAGCGAGGAAGCCGACGTCGAGCCTGTGCGAGCCGTTTTTGGAGTTCATCGAGGAGGGGCTGCGCAAGAAGCGCAACGCGATGTCCATCTGGCAGGAACTGGTGACGGACCATGGGTTCAAGGCACGCTACGCGAGCGTGGGCCGCTTTGTACGAAAACTTCTGGGCTCGACCAGGCCGGATGCCCGGGCAGTGATTCAGACGCCGCCTGGAGAGGAAGCCCAGGTTGATTATGGCGAAGGGCCGCTGGTCCGCAATCCGACGACAGGCAAGTACCGCAAGCCTCGGCTCTTTGTCCTGACGCTGGGCTTCAGCCGAAAATCCGTGCGGCTGCTGACCTGGACATCGAGCACCAGGATTTGGTGCGAGCTTCACGAGAAGGCCTTTCGTCGGCTTGGTGGATCACTTCGCGTCGTGGTCCTCGACAATCTCAAGGAGGGCGTGCTCAAGGCCGACATCTATGACCCGGAGCTCAATCCTTTGTATCGGGACCTGCTCAAGCACTACGGCGCGGTGGCCTTGCCATGCCGTGCTGGCGATCCGGATCGCAAGGGCAAGGTCGAGTCAGGCGTGGGGCATGCACAGCGTACGCCTCTCAAGGGGAAGCGGTTCGAGTCACTCGAAGACGCGCAGTCCTATCTTGACGCCTGGGAAACACGATGGGCGGACACCCGGATTCACGGCACGACCAAGCGACAGGTGGCCGCGATGTTTGCGCAGGAAAAGCCCGTGCTCAGGCCTCTGCCCATCGAGCCGTTTCGGTACTACGAGCACGGCAACCGCTCGGTGCATCTTGACGGCTGCGTCGAGGTGCAGGGCGCATACTACGCCGCTCCGCCGGGATTTATCGGGCAGCGGCTGAATGTCCAGTGGGACGGCCGAGTGGTCAGGATCCTCGACCCGAAGACGGGGTTGCTACTCCGCGAGCGCGAGAAGCAAGCGCCTGGGACCTACTGCATCCATCCCGAGGACAAGCCCAAGAAAACGCCAGTGGGCACGCTCAAACTGATCGCGCGCTCCAGGTGCATCGGCGTCAATGTGGGAACCCTGTGCGAGCAGATTTATCACCACGATGGCCAGACCGGAGTGAAACGCATTCTCGGAATTCTTTCACTCGGCAGAAAGCACGGGGCCCATATCCTCGACGACGCCTGTGCCCTGGCGCTCGATATGAACATTCCCACTTACCGCTTTGTCTCCAATTATCTCGGACGAAAACCAAGGCATCCTCCTTTATCACTCAAGCAGGTGGATCCCATGATTCGCCAGCTCACCGAGTACCGCGACCTCGTCGCGCAGCTCGCCGCAAAACCCCAACCAGGAGAATAACCATGAATCGCATCGAACTCGAACGCGCCCTCAAAACGCTTCGCCTCGGAGGCATCTGCCAGGTCCTCGACGCCCGCATCCTCAAGGCCCAGACCGAGGGCATGGCCCACCTCGACTTCCTCTCGCTCCTCGTCGAGGATGAACTCCAAAAGAGGCAGGACAGCCTGCTCAAACGCCGCATCACTCTGGCCCGTTTCCGCGATGAGCAAAGGACCCTCGACACTTTTGATTTCGACTTCAACCGCAAAATAAATCGCAAGGCCGTCTTCGAGCTTGCCACCTGTCGCTTCGTCGACAAGCACGAGGACATCCTTTTCCTTGGCCAGCCGGGCACTGGCAAGAGCCACCTCGCGCAGGCCATCGGCCTCTGCGCCATTCACCAGGGGCAGCGCGTCATTTACCGTGAAACGCACGCCCTCATCGAGGAGATCCTCGACGCCACTCTCGACGGAACGCGCAAGAAACTATTCATAGAATTCCAGAAAGCCGACCTGCTCATCATCGATGATCTGGGTATGCGAAAACTTCCGCCGACCGCGGCCGAGGACCTGCTCGAAATCGTGATGCGCCGCCACGAAAGAAGAAGCACGATCCTGACTTCAAACCGCCCCGTCGAGGACTGGGGAAAAATGCTCGGAGACACCGCCGCCGTCTCCGCGCTCCTCGACAGGCTCTTGCACCGCGGCCACGTCATCAACTGCGGACCGAGGAGTTTTCGATCTCATCATCTTTCGACCTTGAAACAAGATGGAGCAGTGGGCTAATTTGTAAAAAGTCCCAAGCCGCCCATTGGCCGGTTTTGAGACGATCTTCGTTGGCCGGTTTTCAGGTGATCATTGAGGGATTGCTGCCTGCTTGATAAATTTTAGTTCGGATTGCCTCTTTTTCAGCCTTGGTATCAGCTTCTTTTTCTTGATTTATGAGTTCCATTATTCCTTAATACCCGACTTTGACACTTCAGCACACATATTGAGGTATCGGGTTGAATGAAATCAA
>CAYHQK010000250.1:0-3058 GCA_964358535.1 uncultured Nitrospira sp.
AGAAAGTGGCCTATTTGGATTCTCAACGCAACAAAACCGACGAGCCCTTCAAGGGAGCGATCATCGAAAAGAATTGCATGCAACGGCTGGGCTACACGTACATCAATAATCCGAAGTAAACGGGTGAGACTCGACTCAAGCAGAGATTCTGCGAGATACGCTTCACGAACGACGAGAGACGAGCCCCGCTGCTTTCCATCGCCTCAGGCTTGACCATTACAGGCTGTCCGGCTAGTATCCATAGTGGTAGCGTTATGGATACCATGTAGCAGGAGATTCTTATGGCAACCTTGACGATCAAGAACATTCCAGAATCCCTGGTCAAGCGGCTGAAGCAGCAAGCTGCGGCGCATCGTCGCAGCCTGAATTTTGAGGTTATCTCCTACCTTGAACAGATGACGCACAGCGTCCCGGTTGATGCCGACGCCTTGCTCGCGAGGGCGCGAGTGCTTCGCCGGTCCCCGAAAGGTATTCGACTGACCGATCGCTTACTCCATGAACTCAAAGTGGCAGGGCGACCGTGATCGTTGCCGATACGAATCTCTTGATCTATCTTTACGTCCAAGGCCAACGGACACAAGAGAGTGAGGCCGTGCTGCAACAGGATGCGCTGTGGGCCGCTCCGCTACTGTGGCGGTCAGAGTTTCGTAATGTTTTAATCGGGCTTGTCCGTACCGATGCGCTTCAACTTGAAAAGGCACTCGCGATTATCGATGAAGCCGAACGGTGGCTGACCGGACATGAATATAGCGTGGTCTCGCGGCAGGTGTTGGAGCTTGCCAGTCGGTCTGGTTGTTCGGCCTACGATTGCGAATTCGTGGCCCTTGCCCAGGATCTGGAGGTGCCACTGGTGACGAACGATCGTCAGGTTCTTAAGGCGTTCCCGACCATTGCCATCTCTCCATCGGCCTTTACGGCTTGACCTATTTCAGAGATTCCAGAGGCTGTTCAAAATTTCCACCAGCAAGGCCGCGAAGAACTATCGGGCGGCTAGTTCGCGGTTCTTCAAACAGGTGGTCAACGAGGCCGCACAGTTTCTGTTCGTCCATATGGACGCGTAGGGGCCTGCATGGTAGGATTTAGGCCGTACGAGGTTTACTATGGCAATAGAGGCGAAACGACAACTGGCCCTTCCTGCAGCGCTCTCGAAAGAGCTAGATCAGCTTGCTCGGCGTGAGGGGAAGAGTACAGTCGCGGTCTTGCAGGATCTCGTCTCAGAGAACAAACACAATCGGCTTGAACAGGAGTTCAGGGCCATCCAAGGTTATTGGAGTAAAAAGGCGAAAGCTAAAGGTATTCTCACGTCCCGTGATCTCCTGAGGTATCTCGCGAAACCGTGAGAGTCGTTTTTGATACCAATATCTACGTTTCAGCGTTTGTCCTGCCTGGTTCTTCTGCCGATCGAGCGATGCAGCGCATCTTCGACGGTCACGATACATTACTAATTTCTAAGCCCATTCTCGATGAATTACTCACCACCCTTGCCCGCAAGTTCAGCCGCGATGCCGATGCCCTAAGCCGTACAGCTCTGCTACTGACAGAGCTCGCCGAATTCATTCAATCGAAGGAACGGGTCAGCATATTTGAAGACGATCCGGACAATCGGATTCTCGAATGCGCGATTGCCGGACAGGCCAAAGCCATTGTGACCGGCGATAAGGCTATGCTGGCGGTTGAAATATCTCACGGAGTCCGGCTTCTTTCGCTGAGCGCGTATTTGCGCCGGTAAGTAGCAGATTCACGGCAGGAACTGACCTGGATACGTTGAGAGTTTTGGCCGAAACAAGTATGGGTGTTTTTCGG
Organism: uncultured Nitrospira sp.; assembly: GCA_964358535.1. Lineage (GTDB taxonomy): Bacteria > Nitrospirota > Nitrospiria > Nitrospirales > Nitrospiraceae > Palsa-1315. The sequence continues at coordinate 1,804 of CAYHQK010000250.1, forward strand.
AGATTCCAGAGGCTGCTCAAAATTTCTTCCAGCGAGGCCGCGAAGAACTATCGGGCGGCTAATTTGCGGTTGCTCAAACAGGTGGTCAACGAGGCCGCAGGCGAGAAAACACCGGAGGCGTACCCTCTGGGGTACGTTGAGGATTTTTCGAGCTGAGAACGAAGTTGGGCGCCTGTTTCAGCAACCGATTAGAGTTCGCGGATGGCGCCTTGGAGTACCGTAATCTGCGTGACCGGATCGCCGGAAGATTTGAGCTCGGTGCGGATTTGGTTTTTGAGGTAGGAGGAGTAGCCCACTCGGTCGACTAAGAGGTCGAGAAACCGCTCGACCGGGAGGAGGCTCTTGGCCTTGAGTTCTTCTACGGTCTCGTCGCTGACCGGCACGTAGCTGCTCCCCATGTGGAATACCACATTGTAGTAGCGGTCTTTCCCGATGCGCTCGAACCGTAAACCCTTCATGCCCACCTCCTGCCAGCCGACGAGGGGCTCATTTTAGACAAACAGATGCTGGAAGACAAGGGCGAGCAAACCGACCGGGCTCTGCACCTGCGGGAGGTTTCTGGGAGACGGATCGGACCTATTCGGCTTCCGCGCCGGACCGGTTGCGCTACTTTGTGGGGGCCTTCCCGAAATATTCCTGCCGGCTGACCGCCACGTCTGTGACGAACATGACCCCGGAATGCCGATCGAACAGCGGCCGCAGTCCCGCCAGGATGGGCTCCACTTTTTCTTCCGGCACGACTGTCATGATCATCTCGAGGCTTTCTTGCTCGCTGAACATGAAGTGGGCTTCACGCACGCCATGATGCCCTTTGCCTGACACATTGCCGATGATCGTGTAGCCGGTCGCGTTGACCCGGTCCAGCAGGTCCGTCACAAACGGCCGGTGTTCTCCCGCCACGATCACCCGGATCTCTTTCATCGGATGCAATATCAACCCGCCCACAGTTCAGCTCCTTCCTTGGTGAATAATTCTGTTCAAACGCTCGCGTTCAAAAGCCGACACCTGAGTCGACTTTAGCCCACTCGCCGGTCGGGCGATACCGATAGAGGATTCCCTCTTCCGGCTCCAGCGCGACCAGGTGGACCCATTCGTTATGATAGAACTGCTGCAGCACTTCATGACGCCCGATCAGCTTCACGATCCGTTCGCGCGGCGCTTCGATCACGGACAGGAGCCGCATCGGCTCATGGTACGGCACCTCGCCGTTCATGACGGTCTGCAGGGCGAGCCCGAGCCGGAGGTCGCTCCAGGG
>CAYHQK010000251.1:0-3040 GCA_964358535.1 uncultured Nitrospira sp.
CTGTCGACCTGGTGAACCTTGGACAGATCCACGGTGACCGGCCCATCCTGCAAGAGCAGCGTGATCAGCCCAAATCGGAAATCTGCCGCTTCAAATATCGTAAGATCAGTCGTTGGAGCGTATGTCGAAGGTATGCTACCCATTGGGGGTGATCTCCAGTCTCGCGTCCGGTCTGACAATAAGCAAAGAACGAGCCCTAATGGTTCTCTTATCGGTTTCGGATAGGCAAACTTAAGCGTTCAGCTCACGGCACCTGAAGTGGCGTAGGAATGCTGGTCGCCGGGGCGACAGGACCAGGCAGAAATGCCTGTTCAGCGACCGGTCCTAACCCACTCACGGCAGCATCTGTCTGGGTTGACCCGGCAATTTTTTCCCCGTAAGCCGGCGCCAGAGTTGCCGCAGGCTGATCCGACACAGACATCGACTTCCGTTCCAATACGACGATTTCTACCCGCCGATTCTTTGCCCGATTTTCCGGCGTCGTATTCTCGACCAGCGGCCGAGAATCGGCATACCCGACGGCCGACAGGCTCTGCGGAAGCACCCCGTACAGTTCGACCAGGGCCCGCACGACCATCACCGCCCGGATCGAGGAGAGCTCCCAATTGGAGGGGAATTGCGCCGTCCTGATCGCCACATTGTCCGTATGGCCCTGTACCTTGACCTGGCGATCGAGCTCAATCAGCACCTCGGCCAACGTTTGCAAGAACGGCATGGCCTCGGCACGGAGCGCCGCGCCCCCGCTCTCGAACAGCACCAACTCCGGCAGCGACAGGACGATCGTGCGGTCGCCCGGCTCAGTCACCTGAACCGTGTTGTCGACTTGTGCAGCCGGATGGAGTGCCTTCAAGGCCTGTTGCAGACGCCTGATCGCCATATCCCGTGAGGGGATCACGCTGGGCGCGATGGTCGTCGGCTTGTTGTTGCCGACTTGAAACGGCACTGGGGCAACCGGCGGACTGACGATCGGATTCAAGGCCGCTTTGATGGACTCGCTCACGGTGCGGAATCGTCCTTCGTTGACCGAGGAGATCGAGTACATCACGACGAAGAACGCAAACAGCAGGGTGATGAAGTCGGCGTAGGAGACCAGCCAACGCTCGTGATTTTCGTGCTCTTCGTGTTTTTTCTTCGACATATCTCTAGTAGGGGTAGCGGGGGGGGGGAAAGGGGGTAGGGGGATAACGGGATAGCCGGGGTAGCATGTCCGGCCCCTTACCTTCTTTGTCCCCTTATCCCCTTACCCCCATGCCCCGTTACTTCTTCTCTTCCGGCGTCCGTTCATCCTGAGGCAGGAAGCCCTCAAGCTTTTCTTGCAGCAATCGGGGGTTCTCGCCCTGAGCCAAACCGACGAGCCCCATGATAATGACGTTGCGCGCCGCGGATTCGTCGCTGATCTTCCGTTTGAGCTTGCTCGCGAACGGAAGAAAAAAGAGATTCGCCGCACCAACGCCGTACACGGTGGCCACGAACGCCACCGCAATGCCGCCGCCGAGCTTCGACGGATCGGCCAGGTTTTCCATCACGTGGATCAATCCGAGGACTGCGCCGATGATTCCGACCGTCGGTGAATACCCGCCCGCCGCTTCCCACACTTTCGCGCCCAACAGGTTGTGTTCCTCGTGATGCTCCATGTCGATCTCGAGAATCTCGTGGACCACTTTGGGATCGGTCCCGTCCACGATCAACTGGACACCCTTGGCAAAAAACGGATCGTGGATATCTTTCAGTTTGCCTTCCAAGGCCAGCAAGCCCTGTTTTCTCGAAACGTTGGCGAGGTCGACGATCACCTTGATCGTGCCGCTGATATCGTGGCGTGGATTCCCGAATACCAGGCCCAACAGGCGCACCGATCGGACGACGACCGGCAAGGAGTTTTGGACACAGACCGCCCCGATCGTTCCGCCCATCACGATGACGAAGGCGGTGAGCTGCATGATGGAACCGAGATGCCCACCTTCCAGGACCTGGCCCCCGATGATCGAGCCGAGCGCCAGGAGCATCCCTAAGATGGTCGCGATGTCCACGGTGTCTTATCCTACGCGTTCAAGGTGATCGGTCCCGCTAGTTGAATCCGAACTTGCCGAGGATGTCGTCCACCAAATTCTGCTTCATGGAGCTTGAGTTCGTGGCCTCCAATTGCTTCAGCATGACGGTGGCCTCGGTCTTGACCTCCGGCGTGGTCCCCTCGTGATTGAGCCCGAACACCACGACAAGTTCCAGCAACTTCAGTTCGACATCGTGGACGATGGTCGTCAGTTTCTTGACCCGCTGCGCCACGAGATCTTGAAACGACAAGGCCGTCATGATCTCGATCAGCCGCTTGTCGTTTTGCGCCAGACATTGCTTGGACTCGATCAAGATGCAGGCGATGCAGGTCCCCTGCTGGTCTTTCGTCAGCGCACCGGCAGCCGCGGTCAGGGCCTCGGCCAGGAGCTGCCGGCTGTCGCCGGCTGGCTTGTCGCCTGGCACCGGAAGCTGCTGGGATTCTCTGAGCAGGCAGGTGGCGCAGGGCGCGTTCTGGCCTTTGGCCAGTATCGTGGCTGCCTTACTCAGCGCACTGGACACGAGGGCATGGCTATCTTGGAGTTCCTCCGTCAGACGCATGACTTCGAGCGTCCCCTCCTCGGTCAGCTTCGTCAGCCCTTCCAAGTGGCTGGCAGCCTGAGGCAGCTGGGTGGACATGGTGTTGATCGGTGCGCCGACCACATCGATTTTGCGCAACGTGGTGTCGAGATACCGCGCAAGTTCGCCAAGCTCGGCGTAGAGGTGCCCGTTCGCCTGTTCCATTATTGACTCCTTAAGGGAATATCTTGTTGATTTTTTCTTGCAGCGTTTCAGCCGTGAACGGCTTGACGATGTAATTGCTGACGCCGGCCTTGACGGCCTCAACCAAATTTTCCTGCTGCGCTTCAGCCGTCACCATGAGCACGGGGAGGGCTTTGATCGCCGCGTCGGCGCGAATGGCGCGCAACATCTCGATGCCGGTCATGACCGGCATGTTCCAATCCGACACGACGAAGCCGAACCCCCCGGCCTT
>CAYHQK010000252.1:0-3035 GCA_964358535.1 uncultured Nitrospira sp.
TTGTTGTCGTTCGCCATCTCGCGTTCGCCCTGGAACACGCGAATGGTCACCGCCGTTTGATTGTCGGCAGCCGTCGAGAAGACCTGGCTCTTCTTCGTCGGGACGGTCGTGTTCCGCTCGATCAACTTTGTGAAGACACCGCCGAGGGTTTCGATACCCAGCGAGAGCGGCGTCACGTCGAGGAGCAGCACGTCCTTTACTTCGCCCTTGAGTACGCCGCCTTGAATGCCGGCGCCGATCGCCACCACTTCGTCGGGGTTCACACCCCGGTGCGGTTCTTTGCCGAAGAATTCCTTGACGGCCTGAATGACTTTCGGCATGCGGGTCATGCCGCCGACGAGGACGACTTCGTTGATGTCGCGCGCGGAGACTCCGGCGTCGGAGAGCGCCTTCTTGCAGGGCTCGATCGACCGTTTGATCAGGTCGTCAACCAACTGCTCAAGCTTCGCACGGGTCAGTTTGATAACCAGGTGCTTGGGTCCGCTGGCATCGGCGGTGATGAAGGGCAGATTGATCTCGGTGTCCTGCGACGAGGAAAGCTCGATCTTGGCCCGCTCCGCCGCTTCTTTCAGCCGTTGGAGGGCCATCCGATCCTTCCGGAGATCGATCCCTTGATCCTTCTTGAACTCATCGACCAACCAGTCCATGACGCGTTCATCGAAGTCGTCGCCGCCGAGGTAGGTGTCGCCGTTGGTCGACTTGACTTCGAACACGCCGTCGCCGATCTCCAGGATGGAGACGTCGAAGGTGCCGCCGCCCAAATCGTAGACGGCAACCCGCTCGTCCTTCTTCTTGTCCAGGCCGTAGGCGAGGGCCGCGGCTGTCGGTTCGTTAATGATCCGGAGGACGGTCAAGCCCGCGACCTGGCCTGCATCTTTGGTGGCCTGACGCTGGCTGTCGTCGAAATAGGCCGGGACGGTGATGACCGCTTCGGTGACTTTTTCTCCGAGATAGTCTTCGGCGGTCTGCCGCATCTTTTGCAGAATCATGGCGGAGATTTCCGGCGGACTGTAGCGCTTGCCGCGCAGTTCGACATAGGCATCGCCGTTATCGCCGTCGACCACTTTGTAGGGCAGCCGCTTGGCTGCGTCGGTCACTTGCTGGCTGCGGAACTTGCGGCCCATGAGGCGCTTCACGGAGAAAATGGTGTTCTCCGGATTCGTAATCGCCTGGCGCTTTGCAATCTGCCCGACGAGGCGCTCGCCCTTTTCGGTGATGGCGACGACGGACGGGGTGGTGCGGGCTCCTTCTGCGTTGGCGATCACAATCGGTTCACCGCCGCTCATGATAGAAACGCAGGAGTTCGTGGTTCCAAGATCGATGCCGATCACTTTACCCATGTGGCTACTCCTTCCTAGCTATATCTGTCTGTGATGATGTGTGTACGATGAATTGATTGTGTCGTCTACTCTCGGTCAGCTGTCAGCCCGGCCCGTCGATACGCTTACCATGGCGGCCCGCAAGATACGGTCGTGCAGGAGATAACCCCGTTGAAACTCGTCCACGACATGCTGCTCCGGAACCTTCTGGGATGGAACGGAGGTGACGGACTGATGCGTCGCGGGATCGAAGGGTTTGCCGACCGTTTCGATGGGCGTGACATGAAATCTCGTCAAGGCTCCCGTCAACTGTTTGAGGGTGAGCTCTACGCCTTGCATGAGCACCTCGTTGCTTCCGCCTTCTCGTGAGGCCTTGATGGCCCGTTCGAGATTGTCGACGACCGGCAGGAGTTCCTTTAGCAATTGCTCATTGCCGAATCGGATCTGGTCCCGCTGGTCCTTCTGGGTCAATCGCTTATAGTTGTCGAATTCGGCGGCGAGCCGAAGGTATTTGTCGTTCAAACCCTTCGCCTCTTCAGCCTTGGCCGCGAGAGCCTGTTGAAGCTCTGCGACTGATCCTGCTTCCTCTGGGGCTTGCGAGGAATTGTCCAAGTTGTCGATTGTATTCGTATTCTGTTGCTCTTCAGCCATGAGATACTCCTCTGTCCGTGTGGAGATAGCCATAGGCCCCATGAAGTCAACGGGGCCAGAAAAATTAATTACTTGTGCCGTGGCGGTGGCTGTTAGACCAGTTTAGCGGAGGGGAGGGTGCCCTGAGCGCGGCGGTAGAGGAGTTCAAGTCCCTCTAAGGTCAGGAGGGGCTCGATCTTTTGGATCGACGTGGTTTCGGAAGCCAGGATAGAGCTGAGCCCTCCTGTGCCGATGACGTAGGCGGTGCGTCCCAGTTCCTGTTCCATGCGCCGGACGACGGTATCGACCAGCCCCGCATAGCCGAATAAGAGCCCCGATTGAATGCTGCTGGCTGTGTCTGTGCCGATGACGGTCTTGGGACGGATCAATTCCACTTTGGCCAGTTTGGCCGCTCTGGTGAAGAGGGCTTCCGCTGAGATGCCCAGGCCAGGAGCGATGACGCCTCCGAGGTACTGGCCCTCTGCTGTGATGGCGCAAAAGGTGGTCGCGGTGCCGAAGTCGACGACGATGAGGTCGCGGCGATATTTATGATACGCGGCCGCGGCATTGACCAGACGGTCGCTGCCGATTTCTTTTGGATTGTCGTAACGGATGGTGAGTCCCGTATCCGTGTCCGAGGTCACGATCAAGGGGCGCAGATGGAAGTATTGTTCGAGCATCTGCTCGACGGTTCCGGTCAGGGCCGGGACGACGCTGGAGATGATGGCGCCGGTCAGTCGTTGCGCGGAGATTCCTGCCGCCGTGAGGAGGTTGGCGAAGAGAATGCCGTATTCATCGGACGTTTTCTTAACGTCCGTGGCGATGCGCCAATGGGCCGCCAGGGTGCGGTCATCATAGACGCCCCAGACAATGTTGGTGTTGCCGATATCGACGACGAGAAGCATGGCCTATTGTACGTCCCAGGTGAGCGGTTTGGCTAGGTTCGCACGTGGATAATATCTGCGACTCGTAGCGAGACGATGGCTGGTTCTTTGGCACCTGGTTGAGTTTTGTCCGGCCTTACCAGCAAGGCGCCATCCTGGCCGATGCCTTCGGCTCGCCCCAGGCACTGGTCTCCATTGGCCA
>CAYHQK010000253.1:0-3008 GCA_964358535.1 uncultured Nitrospira sp.
CGATGACTTCCATCGTCTTGGCCGCTTCTTTGCGCGCCGCATTCATGTGACCGGGGAACCACTGGATAGACATGTCCGCTTAACCTTCTCGGTGAATAGGCCTTATATTCTACACTGTCGGCTGCCTTATATGCGCTGCCTGTGGTACATAGAATAACTCATTCTTTGGGGAACCTGTCATGGCGAGACGATCGGCACAGTGTCTGTTTTTCACGGTCTTTGCGGTCGCCTGGCTGACGCTCTCGCCAGAGAGCCATGCCCTGGTGGAGATTCTCCCTGATGTGTCATTGACGGTGGATGGTCGGGCCATTCACGATCATGCATCAATCGTCTCCTATCCGGCTCTGCGGGAGATTCTGGGGGCCTTCGGTCGCGCCGAAGTCGCCGTGCAGAAACAGGACCTGGATCAGGTGCTGCAATTTTATGCCAAGAACTACAACTATCATGGCCTAAAGCCGATGGATGTGCGCCGGATCTGGGACGAAGTCTTCACCCACTACCATAACCTGTCATCCACCCATCTTTTTTCAGAGGTGAAGGTGTTCCGGTCCGGGTCTCAGCTGCGCGCGGAAATCACCTGCACTGGCGGGCTGTACGGCACGGAGTCCCAGGGCGGCACACGCATCACGCTGGATAGCTGGTTCCAGGAGGTCCACTATCTGGTTCATGAGGACGGAGCCTGGCGTTTCCTCGGGAATGCCGGCGTTGCGCCAAGCGCAGCGCCGTTTACGTCGAGTCCGCATCACCCACTCTTTTAGTCACGGCAAAGACCGTGAAACGTGAGACGTGAAAAGTGAAACGTTGTTCGTTTCCGGATTCGACGTCTCACGTTTTACGTTTCACCTTTCACAAACGACGCGGGCGGCCATTTTGAGCATTCTGTGGAATGGCTCTGCCTCTGTACTTACGTTACGGGCTATCGGTCTCGGATTCGGCCGAGCAACGGTGATGGCTCGTGATTCCATCAGGGCTCCAACTTCTTCGTTCGCCGCTTCGATCTCAAACTGCTCGCGTCGGATCTCGTTGCCGGCGCGATTACGATAGACCAGCTCGTCCGTCTCGAAATCATATTCCGGACACTCGGCGCTCTCCCACCGCTGCACGAAGTAGTGGGCGTAGAGGGTATAGAGGCCGTGGTCCTTGCGGTTGTGCCGCAGGACATACTCGGGCATGGTCTGGATATCCAGATCGGCATGGTAATGCTGGAGCCACAGATAATCGCCAAGGATCACCAGTTTGATCAACGGGGAATCCGAATAGAGCTTGAGTTTGACGTCCTTCCCCATGGCCTTCAGCCGCTTGAGGAGCTGGATGCTGTGCCGGACTTCTTTCCGGAATGTGTCCAGCGTGAACTCGGGATGGTTGACCGCCTGGATGCGCGCGCTCGCTTCCTGGCTGTAGGGATTCACCAGCATGATTCTGGCTCCCAGGCATTTGTCGAGCACCGACGACAGGCCGCCCACTTGATCCACAAAGGTGCTGTGGCCGCTGGACCCGATGACCGAGATGGTCCGGCCCGTGCCCTGCTCGTCTTTGAGTCGCTCGATGTGCTGTTGCGCCCCCCTCGTGCGGCGCGGGAAGAACGAGACGAGGCCTGCGCCGGTCGCCACGGTGGCGAGGGCCCGATCCCGCCTGCTGCGATGGACGTAGTTGAGACAGACGATCAGGAGGATCGCCACCGTCATTTCTACGGCGATGAGCGAAAGCTTGTCATGCTCGACGCGCGACCAGAACGACAAGAACTGTTTGGCGCCTGCCGGCAGCAAGAGCGCAATACCGGCGCTCATGGCGACGATAAGAATGTGATAGAGGCTCCCTGCGGCGTCACGCAGGAATGCCCGGACTGTTGACCATACGGATAGAAACAAGGATGCACCTCTTTGAATGTAACGGACGACCCCACGGCGATGACGGGCTGGCAATGTGAGCGATGGATGGGTACGCCTAAAGCGGAGAGCTCAGCAGATGCAGAACGACTGCGTGCGGACAAAAAAATATCGCATGAGACTTCGTGTCTAATGGGGGACTGCAGCCCCCGAACACGGAAGGTCTTATGCGATCAAGGCCACTGTAGCATGGACAGCGCGGCTCGTGCAAGGAGCGTCGCGAAAGCGGCTGTTGAAGATCGCCGTCTCACGTGAAGCGTATCTCGCGAGGAAATTCTCTGCTTGAGAGCACATCCTGCTAGTACTGGAGCGTTGACGGCTCCCTATGAAACTGGGCCACGGTGGGATGCACCAGTTCGGCGAAGTCTCGGTAGCGAAGTTTCATGGCTCCCGTATGGGTTCCGGCGTCGAAGAAGATGTGTTCATCTTGCGTGAGCAGTTGATCGACATAGACGGACATGTTGTAGAGATTGCCGAAGGGGGGCATTGTTCCTACTTCGCAGTCTGGAAAGAGTTCCGCCAGTTCATGCTCCGTTGCCAGCCTCACATGTTTGCTGTCCATTGCCTCTTCGAGCCGTTTGAAATCCACCCTCCAAGTGGAGGGGATGACTACCGTTGCAAACCGCTGGTCTGCTTTGACGATTACGACTTTGGCAAACAAGTCGCCCGACACATGGAGAGACTCAGCCGTTCTTCGTGCGCTGAAGGCTGCGTCATGGCTGACCACCTTGTAGGGGATTTTGCGGCTGTCGAGATAGGCTTGGAGTCTCTTCAGGACGGGCATGGTGACCTCCGTGAGTAAGATAAAGATGAAACGCTGAACGGTGCGCGATGAATAAAGAAACTGCTTTCACTTCCGCGTTCATCATTCTGAGTTCGTTCGCGGCGGCCTCGCTGGGCAACCTTTTTGAGCATCCTGCGTTCGTAACCTGCGACGATTGACATATAAAGAGAGCAAATGGAATGCCATCATCCTCGCGCAGGATGGTGCAGGTAAATGTGTGATGCATTGCATGGTTAGCGTAGGGTCAGGAGAGAGGTAGGCGAGGCAACCGACCGATTCCGTAGCAGAATAGGGCAATGGTGCAGGGGAGACTGTCCTGAAATGCTACGTTGCTTGGG
>CAYHQK010000254.1:0-2992 GCA_964358535.1 uncultured Nitrospira sp.
CGTACGCCTCGCCTCTTCGCTCGCTGCGGCCTTGCTAGACGGCCTTTTTGAGCATCCTGTGGCTGTTCAGGCCACGGTGCCACTCGAAGCATTTTGGCCGCTTTTTTTCGCATATACCGAGTTTTTTCGCAGCCTGCTAGTCACACCTCCTGTCAGGATTCTCGCAAGGCCTCCCATGCAGAATCGACCTAGCGACCAAGGGAACAGCCTGCCACGGAAAGTGCGGCACCCTTGACGACAGACGACACACAGACTGATTCCGATTGGACAGGATCGTGGCATCCTCAATATTGCCGCAATTCAAACAGCGCACAGCGTCGAGTTGTTTGGTCGTGCCATGGGGATCTGAAAGCTGCTCCGGCACCACCCACCCATGACATCGTGCACAGTGCATAACCGCCTCTCCGTCGGTGTTGCTCGTCTGGCCTCGCCTGTTTCGACGGTCTATGCGGACGATTTTCTCCAGTCATATAAGAGAATCCGCTGATCGTTCACGTGGCGCTTTCCTCGGCTCACACAATTGCTTCCCGTATACAGATCTCGTAATCCCATAAAAGAGGAGTCAGCACCACGAAGTCTTTCTCCTGAAGAAGGTGCAACACCTGAAACAGTATCTGCCATGTGCATTGGGGGAAGGCGTGCGCGAGCACGGTGAAGGTCACTCGGCGATGCTGCGACACGAAACGATGGACAGCGGACTCAATGTCTTGTGTCACGACTGAAGTCATTGAGCCACACCATCCTTCGTTCCGACCTAGATAACCAGGATTTCTCTCGACAACTCTGCAAAAATTAGTCCGTCCTGGCCAGGGTCCAGCGCTTCGTACCGCGCAACGCGTAACTGCGCGACTACAGTAGCTAAAGAATAATATCCCGCGGCATGTCGTGCGCGGCACAGCCCCTGCGCGCCCCTATTTCTCGCCTCTTCGCACGGTGCGGGCCGTGCGAATCCGCTCGACTCCGCTCGACTCCAGATTCATTTCTCCACCGGACAAGCGATTCCACTATCTCCGCTGACATTCTCAAACGGCATTGCCCTTGCTTGAAGCCTCTGCGCTCACAGCAAGCGCGAGTCACCGAGGGAGAGATTGATGACAATTGCGTACCAGGAACTAATCACGGCGGGACAGGCTCTAGCAGGAACGGTGGCTCTGCTCATAGCACTCTTGTTCACGCAACCCAGTCTCGCGGGAGGAGACGACCATCGTGCGCTACGATTCCTCCGAGACAAAGGCATCATCACACAACAGGAATATGACCAGGCAGTTGCCGAGGAACAACCAGAGAAGCCGAAAGAGCCTCGCGCGAACGGAGGCACGAAGGATGGGCTGCAATTCACTGTCGGAGGGTTTGCCGAACTCGACTTCATCGGGGACAATACCAGGAGTTTCGAGGAGGTCATCGGAAACCGACCGGTTCTACGGAGCGATACGCTGGCTGGCGCAAATGGGCGCTATACAACCAGTCCACGGAACAGCCGGCTCATACTCGACGTCCGAGCGCCGGAGCGCAATGGAATCAAGACGCAATTTCATGGATCGCTGGATTTCTTGGGGAACGAGCCGGACATCGGGACGGCGAGCACTTCTGAGCTAACGGTCCGCACAAGCCCGACCGCACGCGTGTTCCAATTGTTTTTCAAGATCGAAACTCCGGTCATCGATGTGAAAATTGGGCAAGATTGGTCGCGATTCGGCTTTATGTCTGAATATTCCCGCGGGCAGGTTTCCGTCGCGGCCACACCGGCAAATATGTTTAACCGATGGATTCAAGCCAGTGTGTCCAAGCGGCTCAATCTCACCGATACCCTGTCGCTCACACCCGTGCTCTCGGTGGAGCGTCCCCCTCAGCGCGATGCCGGACTCCCCTCGTTTGTTGCTGGGGCGCAGGTCGCGTATCATAGCTTGCAAGCCCCCTATACCAGTTCCTCAACTGGCAGGATCTCGCTCAAGCCTCTGAGCATTCAAATCAGCGGAGTCGGCCGGCGACTCGAAGCGAATTCTGGAGGGCCAACCAATTCGCTGGGGGGACAACCCAATCTCAGCAGTCAGACCTATGTAACTGGATGGGGACTGTCCTCCAGTCTGTTTCTCCCGATCCTTCCGTCAATAAATGGCAAATTAGGAAATACTGCGCATGCCGTCATGGAAGGCGTGACCGGCGCGGGCATTGCCGACTTCTTTAACGGTCTCAGCTGGGGGATCTGCAACCCTGTCTGTGGCTATTCTGCCACCAATAGTGGCTTTGGCGGCGCGGCATTTGGGCAAACAGACCTTGATGCAGGGCTGGGAGCGGTCAGCAGCCGAACCGGAAAATTTGAGGCTATCCGCACGACATCAATGATGGTGCACGGCACCTACTATCTTCCCGACAACGGCAAGACCTGGATAGGCGGAGGCTATGGGACGATCTACTCATCCAATGCAAGCCAAATGACCTGTACGGTCAGTGCGTCATTCTGTGGTGGCTCAATGCGAACAGTGCAAAGCATCTATATCCGCGATTCCACCTATTACGCATATATCTTTCACGACTTCACGGAACAGATTCGAGCCGCACTCACCACCAATTGGGTCCGGGCCACCTATGCCGATGGGGCCAATGCTGAGAACCACCGCATCCAAGTGAGCTTTTTCTATCGATTTTAGCTGGGCATGACGAAGAGTCTTCTTCAGCCGAAAAAATTATGTTATCCTGCTCACAGAATAGACCAAATGACAAAAAGGTCGCCCGCTATCGACTCCCGATCGGGCCGCCCCCACAAGCACGCAAACACAGAGGACTCATGTCGAGGCCTTGCTTGAGAACGAGGAGGATTCAATGCGTTCTGTACTTGCAGCAGTAGTATTGGTAGCCACTCTCGGATTCGGAAATCCGGCTTTGGCCTATGAGGAAATTGCCGTCACGGATGGAGGCAGCATCACGGGAACCGTGACTCTCGAAGGTCAGGTCCCCAAACCGAAGGGCTACAATCTCACAACCCTGCCGGACC
>CAYHQK010000255.1:0-2983 GCA_964358535.1 uncultured Nitrospira sp.
TTCGTGATCTGCGTGACGGAATCTCGGAGAGACCGGAATCGACTCGGACTGTCTTTCTTGCCAGCCATGGCGCGACTCGAAGAATGCAAAACCCCTTACGGAATCGGGGAGTCCTTGTCTGAGCGGATTCTATCACCAGCCCCAGAGGTGGTCAACCGGACTGCGAGAGCGGCACCATGCGTCATGGAGCCCAGGTCACGGCATCGAGCAACTCGCGCGTCGCCGACTCCACATCCTCTGCGCCAAGAATCGCCGTGATCACCGCCACCCCGAACGCCCCGGCCTGCCGCATCTCACGGGCGCGAGCCGCTGTGACTCCGCCGATCCCCACAATCGGAATGCGGACAGCCCGACAGGCCTTTCCAAGCGTCTGAATACCGAGCGGCGCACCGAATGCCTGCTTGGAGGGGGTCTCATAGATCGGACCAAGAATCACATAGTCTGCGCCCTGGGACTCAGCCTCCACCGCCTCCTCGATGCTATGCACGGACAGACCCAGAAGCCGATCTGTCCCCAGCAACCGCCGTGCAATGGAAACCGGCAGACTATTGCTGCGCAAATGGACGCCGACACCGTCCAGAGCCAAGGCGATATCGATCCGGTCATTGATGAGGAGTTGAGATCCGCCAGAATTCGTCACAGCCCGCACCTCGCGTGCAAGCGAGACAAGATCACTAGCAGAGAGATCTCGCTCGCGAAGTTGAATGATGGGGGCCGCGACCGAGAACACGCGCTGTAATAGCGGAACGAGAGACCGCCCCTTCGTCTGATGGCGATCCGTGACGAGCAGAAGACGGCTGGAGAGTTTCAACATCGGCAACGCACGGAATCAACCAGTGCTGAGTGCTGAGTACTGAGTGTTGAGTCCACGCGTTCGGCGCTCCGGATATCTGAAGTCTCAGCACTCATCGCTCAGGACTCAGCACTTATCGCGTTAGAGCATCCCTTCGATCGGGCTGCTAGCCGTCGCATAGAGTTTTCGCGGGATGCGCCCGGCTTTATAGGCCAGCCGCCCGGCATAGACTCCGTATTTCATCGCCTCGGCCATGGCAATAGGATCCTTGGCTCCGGCAATAGCCGTGTTCATGAGGACTGCATCCGCCCCCAGTTCCATCGCAAAGGCTGCATCGGACGCGGTTCCGACTCCTGCATCCACGATAATCGGCACCTTGATCATTTCCATGATGATCTTGAGGTTATAGGGATTGCGGATGCCGAGCCCTGATCCGATCGGCGCGGCCAAGGGCATGACGGCGGGACAGCCGACGTCCACCAGCTTCTGGGCCACGATGGGATCGTCATTCGTATAGGGCAGGACGATAAAGCCTTCCTTCACGAGAATCCTCGCCGCTTCGATCAATCCCGCCGTATCGGGGAAAAGCGTCCGCTCGTCGCCGAGCACTTCCAGCTTGATCAAATCGGACACGCCGGCGGCCCTGGCCAAACGGGCATACCGCAGCGCATCTTCCACGTTGTAACAGCCGGCGGTATTGGGAAGGATGATGTACTTCTTCGGATCAAGATAATCGAGCAGGTTTTCTTTGGAGCGATCGGTGATGTTCACGCGCCGCACCGCCACCGTCACCACGTCGGCGCCCGACGCCTCAATGGCTTTCTTGGTTTCGGCAAAGTCCTTATACTTCCCGGTCCCAACCCACAGCCGGGACTTAAACTCACGACCGGCAATGATCAACGGGTCATTCTGCATGGACGAAACCCCTCTCCCTGACTTGAGGATCCATGGGCGCGCCGCCGCCGATGAAGCTCAAAATTTCCAATCGATCACCCGCGTGAAGACTTCGACCATCGAAATCTTTGCGATCCAATATTTCCAAGTTCAACTCTACCGCCACTCGCTCGGTCTTGATGGCGAGATCCCGCAGCAGATCCCCGACCGTGGCATCGGCCCGGCAGTCCCGCGCTTCGCCATTCACTTGAATTTGAATCGTCACTGCCATCGCCGCTCATCCTAGGGGACCAGAAATCTGGTTGTCAACAAACCCCGTCTTGCTCCGCCCCTTGCCTCCGCCACCATGACCACGTCACAATATCAGCACCACAGCCTATGATGTCTAGCCCTCAACACAACCAACAGGTCGCCACCATCTTTCGGTCGATTGCGGAACGTTTAGCGTCGCAGCGGGCAAATCCCTATCGGGTCAGGGCCTATCGAAAGGCAGCGGATACCATCGAAGCCTTGGAAGAAGACATTGCAACAGTCGCCTCACGGCAGGCGCTGGAAGAGCTTGATGGAATAGGCCGGGACCTGGCGGACAAGATTGAAGAGTTTCTCAAAACTGGAAGGATCCAGGCCTATGAAGCCTTGAGAACGCCACTCCCCGAAGCAGTGAAGGCCTGGGCCCAGCTCCCGGGACTGTCCGAATCGCTCGTGGCTTACCTCTACACCAGGCTCTGCATCACCACCTTGACCGATCTGGAACGGCTGGTGCGGTCACATCTACTGCGCACCGTGCCAGGATTCTCAGGATCGGAAGAACGGCTGCTGGAGGCAATTACCGCCTCACAACAGCCGATCCCTCTTACGACGCCCGAGGAAGCTCCTTAAAGATCTTCCAGGTCTTCAACATCTCCACCGCCTTTTGCAGCTGAACGTCCTGCTCAAGCAGGGGATCGCCAACTACATCAACGGGAGCAAGCTGAGGCAGGGTGCCGCTCTTCGCCTGGCCCGCGTCCTGGCCTTTGACGGCCTGAGCCGGTTGCTCTTTCCCCGGTGCGACAACAGATTTGGCCTGCTTCGGCTCTCCGTCCTTGTCACCGGGAGTCGCCTCGCCTGCCTTCGCAACGGTCACAGGCGGTTGGGCCTTCACGACAATATCAGGCGTGATACCGGTCGATTGGATCGAGCGCCCTTTCGGGGTGTAGTACTTCGCCGTCGTCAAGCGGAGGCCGGACCCATCTCCCAGCGGGAGAATCGTTTGCACCGATCCCTTGCCGAACGAGGTCGTGCCGACAATCACCGCCC
>CAYHQK010000256.1:0-2980 GCA_964358535.1 uncultured Nitrospira sp.
TGAATTGCGAGACGTCAAAGGGATCGGCAAAAAGAAGTTTGAGCGGATTCGTCCACTGGTCACAGTGACGCCGGATGCCAGTTCTATAGCGAAGGGGAAGAAGGCGACATGAGCGAACTCTCCCGTCAACTGGAGTTGATCCTCCGCGGAGTCGTGGAGGTCATTCAACGGGCCGAACTTGAATCGAAGCTGACCAGGTCTTTGAAAGAGAACCGGCCGTTGCGCGTGAAAGCCGGTTTCGATCCGACCGCGCCGGATCTGCATTTGGGCCATACGGTCTTGATCCACAAGCTCAAGCATTTTCAGGAACTCGGCCATCAAGTGATCTTCTTGATCGGCGATTTCACCGGCATGATCGGCGATCCGACCGGCCAATCGGAGACGCGCGTCGCCCTCTCGAAAGAAAAAGTATTGGAGAATGCCAAGACCTACGAGCGGCAGATCTTCAAGATTCTCGACCCGGCCAAGACTCTGGTGGAGTTCAATAGCCGCTGGATGAGCACGATGACTGCGGAAGGGTTGATTCATCTGAGCGCGCATAGCAGCGTCGCGCGGATGCTCGAACGGGACGATTTTCATAAACGGTACCATGAGCAGAAACCGATCAGTATCCATGAATTCATGTATCCCCTTGTGCAGGGCTATGATTCCGTGGCGCTCAAGTCCGATGTCGAGCTGGGCGGCACCGACCAGAAGTTCAATCTGTTGATGGGGCGGGAGCTGCAACGGGACTATGGGCAGGAGCCGCAAGTGGTGATCACGATGCCGTTGCTCGAGGGGACGGACGGCGTGAAGAAGATGAGCAAGAGCGTCGGGAACTACATCGCGCTGGAAGACAGCCCGAATGAGATGTTCGGGAAACTCATGTCGATCAGCGATGTGTTGATGCTCCGGTACTATGAGTTGCTCACGACGGAGGATTTGTCCGGCGTGAAGGCCGCGCATCCGATGGAGGCGAAGCAAGCGCTCGCGGCTCTGATCGTGGCGCGGTATCACGGGGCGGAAGCAGGCCAGCAGGCGCGGGCGGCCTTTCAGCAGAAGTTTTCCGAGCGGGAGTTTCCCGCGGAGCCGGATGTCCGCTTAACCTTGACCCAGGCCGATCTGCGAGAGGGGCAGACGATCAGTCTGGTCGATCTGGTGGCCAAGACGGGGCTGGTGCCGAGTAAGAGCGAGGCTCGGCGGCTGATTATCCAGGGTGGTTTGGAAGTCGATGAGCAGAAGCAGGGCGATGCCACGGCTGTCTTATCGATTGTGCCGGGGAAAGTCTATCGCTTGAAGATCGGTCGACGAAAGTTTGCGTTAGTTGAATTGCCGGGATCGTGACCAAGAGTTTCTTGACTTGGCCTAGAGGCCCGTCGTAGGATTCGGTTCAGTGAGCGGGCGTAGCTCAGTGGTAGAGTCCTTGCTTCCCAAGCAAGTTGTCAGGGGTTCAAATCCCCTCGCCCGCTCCAAACACAGACGTTATACGCACGAGGTGAAGGACTTGAGAGGCACGCGCTTTCAAGTCCTTTTTTTGTACCTCATGCGGTTAATTGATGACGCAGGCGATCACGGGCGATAGCTTGTGTGTTGCAGAAAGGATCTATTGTGAGCCGAAGACAGTTTGGGTTTCTGATCGCCGTGACGTTCATTGGAAGCATTATGGGCGGAGCCGTAAGCGGGTGGTGGCTGGCTCCTTCGCTCGTGGGGGCGTAGAAGGTTAATGGGGTGAATGCCGAAGAGTTTCTGCTGCTGGATGCGAATGGTAAGGCGCGAGCCGGATTGGGGCTCGATCAAAATGGCGAGGTGGGGCTCGTGCTGACGAGCCGTGATGGAAGTCGGAAGCTGGCTCTGTCTCCCGACGATCGGTTTGCCGTGAAGCTATCTGATCAGAACGGGCGAGTCATCTGGTCGGCCCCTTAGCAGGGGCCGAGCAAGAAATATTGGGCTGGAGAAAATCTGAGGTGGCTCAGGCGAATCTGGAGCCTGTTCAAAAATGGCGTCCAGCCAGGCCGCAGCCGATGACAACACCGGAGGCGTAGCCTTTAGGCTACGTTGAGGATGTTGTCGAGGCGAGAACGAAGCTGGCGGACTTTTTCAGCAGGCGACTAAACCGCTTTTTCGACTTTGCCGCTGCGCAGACAGCGTGTGCAGACCCGAATACGCTTCGGTTGACCGTCGATCAGAGCCCGGACTGGCTGGAGATTCGGCTTGAAGATCCGCTTGGTCTTGTTATTGGCGTGACTGATGTTATTGCCGGATTGGCGACGTTTGCTGCAGAGATCACATGTAAAGGCCACGGTACACTCCTTCATCTGGTCGAATCGATAGAAGATTGCGAAGGGAAAATGTACCACAGGGCCATCGGTCTTGACAAGCAGGTTTGATGGTTGGTTGACGGCCAAGGGGGCGATAGCCAGGAAAGGGTGATAGATAATGACGGGAATCGATCTATTAGGGTTTGCGGCAGGGACATTGACTACCTGCGCCTTCTGGCCCCAACTGCAAAAAACCTGGACTTCCAAGTCTGCTGGCGATGTCTCGATGGGCATGCTGGCCATCTTCTCTGCCGGTGTCTGTCTTTGGTTTCTGTATGGACTGGTCCTCCAGGCCTGGCCGATCATTTTGACCAATGCTGTGACGCTGCTATTAACCGGGGCGATTCTTGTGCTCAAGTTGCACTACCGCCGCTCGCGGCGATGAAGTTGGCTGGGCGCGCAGATGGCGGCTGTTCATCATTGAACTTGACAACTTTCTTCTCCTCTCCTAGAGTGCCCTCCACATTGTGATTCCTGGGTAAGGGAAGAGGGTGCAAGTCCCTCGCGGTCCCGCCGCTGTAAATGGGGACGAAACCCGTACATGCCACTGTTCGCTTTGGCGGATGGGAAGGCGCGGGGAGTAGGGTGAGCCATGAGCCAGAAGACCTTCCAGGATCGTTGACCGAGATTCCCTCGTGGGCTGGGGAATTGGCGAGGATGAGTTGCGGGTGCAATCCTCAGGG
>CAYHQK010000257.1:0-2908 GCA_964358535.1 uncultured Nitrospira sp.
TCGGTTTTCTTGGCGCCATGCTCTGCTGCGGCTTTCGCGAGGAAGGCGGCTCCCGCTTTCTTCTCCGCGTCTGCGACGACTGAGGCGCGGGCCTGCTGCAGGAGTTGAATCTTCGGGCCGAAGGTCTGGAGCTCCACTTTCGGGGTCTTCTTGAAGACGCCGTCGGTGATGCCGGACTTCACGAGATCCAGTTCGGACTCGTTCAGGTTGAAGACGCCGAGCGATTGGCTGATGGCTAAGCCCAGGGCGTAGAGGGTTTTTTGTTCATCGTTCGCGGGCTCTGGGGTGGCGGCGAAGGCCGCAGAGGTTCCCAGGCTGAGCACGGCAACTAAACAGGAGGCAACGAAGCGCATGAGCTGTCCTTTCTTTATGTGTGACGGCGATGGACCTGATATCGCAAGCCCTGGAGTGCTGTAGGGTAGCGCGATGTTACTGCGCGGCACAATAGTTTTTCCGTAACCGGCCCGGACGTTGCGCCAATGCAGCAGCCTCGCTAGAATCCGGCCACACCTCCATCTGAGCCATTTCATGATTCTTGGATTCGTCATTCTCTATCTGCTCCTGTCTGTGGGGATCGGTCTGGCTGCCGCCAGGCGGGTCCATAACACAAAGGATTTTGCGTTGGCCGGTCGGAGCTTGCCGCTGCCGGTCGTGATCGCCACGGTCTTTGCGACCTGGTTCGGGGCAGAGGCGGTGCTCGGAATCTCTGCGACCTTTGTGAGGGACGGGTTGCGCGGCGTGGTGGCCGATCCTTTCGGGTCGAGCCTTTGCCTGATCCTGGCCGGGTTGTTCTTTGCTCCCCGCTTCTATCGGATGAACCTCCTGACCGTCGGCGACTTCTATCGGTTGAAGTACAACCGCACCGTCGAGGTGCTCTGTGCCCTCTGTATCGTGGCTTCCTATCTCGGATGGGTGGCGGCGCAGTTCAAGGTGCTGGGCTTGGTCCTGAACGTGGTGACGGAGGGGGCCGTGAGCCAGCCGGTCGGGATGGTGCTCGGCGCGCTGATCGTCCTGACCTATACGACCTTCGGCGGCATGTTCTCCGTCGCGATTCTGGACTTCGTGCAAATCTCCGTGATCATGGGCGGCCTGCTCTATATTACGTCGGTCGTCAGCGGTTTGGCCGGAGGGGTGGAGGCCGTGATCAGCCATGCGGCTCAGGCCGGCAAGCTCGAGTTCTTTCCCAGTGCCACGGCTGCGGCCTGGATTCCCTTTCTCGGCGCCTGGATCACCATGATGCTCGGATCGATTCCCCAACAGGACGTGTTTCAGCGCATCACCTCGGCGAAGGATGAACGAACGGCGGTGCGTGGCTCGATTCTGGGTGGGGTGCTTTATTTCTGTTTCTGTTTTGTGCCGATGTTTCTGGCCTATGCGGCCACGCTGGTCGATCCGATAACGTTCACTAGTCTTTTGGCTGAGGATTCTCAGCTCGTGCTGCCGACCTTGATCCTGCGCCATACACCGGTTTTCGCGCAGATCGTATTTTTTGGGGCGGTCCTCTCGGCGGTGATGAGTTGCGCCAGCGCGACCTTACTGGCGCCTTCTGTGATGTTGAGCGAGAACGTGATCAAAGGGCTGCTGCCTCAGCTCAGCGATTGGGAGCTGCTTCGGGTTATGCGGCTGGTGGTGGTGGCCTTTGCTGCCCTGGTCCTCATCATCGCCTTGAGTTCCAGTTCCAGCATCTACCAGCTTGTGGTCAATACCTATAAGGTGACGTTGGTGGCGGCATTCGTGCCCCTCTGTGCCGGGCTCTTTTGGCCCCGCGCGACGACGCAGGGGGCTCTGTACGCCCTCGCGGCAGGGCTGATGACCTGGCTAGGGCTGGAACTATTCGGTCCGTCCGATTCGATCTGGCCTCCGCAACTGGTCGGGCTTTTGTTGGCGGCGGCGGGGATGGTGGTCGGTTCGCTTCTGCCTCAGAAGATCGGAGCTCCTGAAGCGTGAAAGGCGTGGTTCGAAGTTCGGGGTTCTGGGTTCGACGTTCCGAAAACCTCGAACCTCGAACCTCGAACCTCGAACTCTCGCTCGTCTCGCCTATCCCGCTCTTCTCGCCCGTCCCGCTTCTCGACTCTGCTGTGGTAAGGTTCGGAGCTATGAAGAGACCGGCGCGATGGGTGATCTATGCAGGTTTGGCCTTGGGCGGCCTGGTCGTCACATTGTGCCTTGCCCTCGTGCCGTATGGCGTCTATTTGTCGACTTTTCTCGAACTGCCCAAGAGCGATGCTCATCCGCCGCTGCGTCTCTACAGCGGCCCGTTTCTCTTAAAGCCGAATCTTTCACTGACGCACAGCCGACTTATTGAGCGGTTGCAGCGACTGGACTATCGACGGGTGACAGGGCCGGTGCAGTCCCCCGGCGACTATCAGCTGACCGATCTGGCCCTGACGATCTATCTCCATCCGCAGCCGGAGGGCCAGGTCGGCGCGACGATGGTGAGGTTGCTGCTGGAGCAGGGGCGTGTGACGGCGGTCCTGTCTCCGCGCGATGGCACGTCGCTTTTCCCCATCTATCTGGAGCCGGAGCTGCTCAGCGGCGTCCGGGGTGAGTCGCGCCAAGTGCGGGAATGGATTCCCTTGGCGCAGATCCCTCCGCAGATCATCGAGACGGTCCTGACCATCGAAGACAGCCGGTTCTATTCCCATTTCGGCATCGATCCGGTTGCCGTCGGGCGGGCGCTCTGGATCAATGTCACCAAAGGCGGGGTGGTGCAGGGCGGCAGCACGATCACGCAGCAACTGGCGAAGAATTTGTTTTATTCGCCGCAGCGGACGATGGGGCGGAAGTTCAAGGAGGCGATGGCGGCGCTGGTCCTGGAAGTGAAGTATACGAAACAAGAGATCCTGGAAAGCTATCTGAACGAAATCTATCTGGGGCAGGCGGGATTCGTGTCGCTCTATGGGGTGCG
>CAYHQK010000258.1:0-2806 GCA_964358535.1 uncultured Nitrospira sp.
CCTCGCTCACTCCCGTCGTCTATGCGCAAACGGGAACCCAGGCCCCGGCGAACCATCCTGTCCTGACCCAGGCGAAACGCCTGCTCGATGCGGAACGGGCGGAAGAAGCGGTCACCCTCCTCCGTCGTTTCCTGGCCACGTCTCCGAAGCCTGAATTCCTTGACGACACCTATTTATTGCTGGGCGCAGCCCTGCATGACACCCAACAATATGGGGAAGCCCTCAAATACTTGCAGCAGCTGCAGGCTGAGTTCCCCGGCTCCGAGGTCACAGACCGGGGCAAGCTGCTGCAGGCCCGCGCCCATGCGGCCATGGGCAACCTCGACCTGGCCCTCCCGCTCCTGACAAGTCTCCGCACCCTCTCAAAAGATGACAACATCAAACGCGAAGCCCTACGCCTGAGCGGGGACTTCTACGCACAGAAGGACGACACCATCCGCGCCATCCAAGCATGGCTGGATGAAATGGCCTTGGGCACCGACGCGCAATCGGAAGACGCACGGGCCCGTATCCGCACGTTGCTCGGCGACACATCGGACCGGAAAGCCCTCGAACGCATCCGGGAAACCTTCCCGCGCAGTTTTCCCGGCGACCTCGCAACGCTCCGCCTCATCGACTTCTATGTCGAGCGGAGCGAAGAACACCTGGCCGTCCGGCAAATTCAGCAGTTCCTCTCCAGCTTTCCGGCGCACCCCCAGGCAGCCAAAACCCTGGAACTCCTCGCCACACTCCAATCCAAGCTGAAATCCCATCAGTTCTTCGTCGCGACGGTCCTGCCGCTTTCAGGGAAACTCGCCCCCTTCGCCACCGAAACCCTCAACGGCGTGCAACTGGCCATCGAAACACACAGAGAGCAGGCAGGCGTTCCCTCCATCGGTCTCATCGTCAAGGATTTCGAATCCGATCGCGCCTCATTTTTAGACGACTTCTCCGGACTCTTGAACAACGACCGCCCCCTGGCCGTCATCGGCCCGCTCCTCTCAAAACATTTGCCTGCCATGGCCGAACTTGCCGGGCGAGCCCATACCCCCTTGATCACGCCGGCTGCGACCCTCCCCAACGTCAGACGGCTGGGCTCCTATGTGTTCAGCACCGCCCTCACCTATCAGCTCCAAGCCAAACGCATCGCGGCCTATGCCATGAAGGAACAGGGCTTCCGCCGGTTCTGCATCCTGCATCCCGACACCGCCTATGGCCGCGAATTGGCCAGGCTGTTCGCCCAGGAGGTGCGCCAAGCCAAGGGGGAAGTGATCGCCATCGAATCCTACAAGGAGGGCGAGCCAGACGTCAGCGCGCAGCTCAAGCACATGAAAGCGGAGGATCTCAAGCGCTATGGCCTGTCCGTACCGGTCGACCTGAGCAAGCTGGCAGGGAGACCGACAAAGATGGACAGGAAAGTCCTCTACACGCCGGGGTTCGATGCGATCTTCATTCCCGGCCGCGCAGCCGACGCAGGGCTCATCACAGCCCAGCTCAATTTCCACGACATGAAAGTGCCCTTCCTGAGCGCGAATGGCTGGAACTCGACGGACTTCGCCCGCACAGCCGATTCATCGATCGACGGAGCCGTCTTCGTCGATGGCTTCTTTGTGGATAGCCCCAACCCTTCGGTGCAGGACTTTGTCGACCGCTACAAGAAACGATTCCAAACCAGCCCGACCCTCTTCGCCATGCAGGGCTATGACGCTGCAAAGCTGGTGATCGATGCGGCAAAAAAAGGCGCGACCTCCGGCGAAGCCGTCCGCGACCAATTTCTGGCCCAGTCCGACCTTTCGCCGCTCGCAGGGCCGGCGGCATTTGGACCGGACGGGACCTTGAATCGGCCGCTCTTCCTCCTGCAAATCAAACGAGGCCGATTCCTCCAGATCAATTGAGAAAGCCGACCCCATGAACTCCCTCCCGCAGATCCTGCATACCATCTCCTACATGGCGCTCCCGCTCCTCTTCGCGATGGTGCTCCATGAATATGCCCATGGCTGGGTCGCCTATCGATGCGGCGATGCGACCGCCAAGCTCCAAGGTCGCCTCACCATGAACCCCCTGGCGCATATCGATCCCTTCGGGACCATTATCCTCCCTCTGCTCTGCCTGGCGATGCCGGGCGGATTCTTTCTCGGCTGGGCCAAGCCGGTCCCGATCGACCCGCGCGCCATGCATCAACCCCGTCGCGACATGGCGCTCGTCGCAGCAGCGGGGCCTGCCATGAATCTCGCGTTGGCCATCGGCAGCGCCCTCCTCTTCACGCTCCTCTTGTCGATCGAACCGGCGATTGGGAGCTACTGGTCCGGATCGACGGACAGCGCCATCCCCGATACCTGGAGCACGAAGTTCCTGCTGCCGATCGCCGTGATGGCCGTCTACTCCGTCTTGATTAACGTGCTCTTGATGCTGTTCAATCTGCTGCCGCTTCCCCCGCTGGACGGAGGCAGGATTCTCACGAGCCTGCTCCCCCCCACCGCGGCACAGGTGCTCATGCGCGTGGAGCCCTACGGCATGTTCGTCCTGATGGGGCTGATCATCTTCGATCCGCAGATCCACCTCATCCATACCGTCACCAGCACTTTGACCCATAGTCTGTCCAATACGATTCTCTCCACTGCCATCGGTCTCGGAACAGGAAACACACCATGACCACACCCAGAAAACGAGTCCTCAGCGGCATGCAGCCGAGCGGGCTGCTCCATCTCGGCAACTATCTCGGCGCGTTGGAGAATTGGAAAAGCCTGCAGAACGAGTACGAGTGTTATTTCTTCATCGCGGATTGGCACGCGCTCTCGTCGAACTATGCCGACACCAGCCGCATCCG
>CAYHQK010000259.1:0-2804 GCA_964358535.1 uncultured Nitrospira sp.
TTTGAGCATCCTGATGGCGATTGAGGCCTCCATATCATAGAGAGCATGTCACCCGTATTTTTCGTGTTCGCCGAATTTTTCCGCAGCCGGCTATTGAAGCGAATCCCTGCACTGTACGATTCACTGATAAAACACGCAAGCAGTCGCGCCACACCCGCTCTCTATCTATTCTTGCAGCGGGCTCTCTCCTCCGGTACAGTCTGACTCCTTCACCCCGGAGCCTGTGTTTCCATGCCGTTACTCGATGTGTCCCTGCTCGTTCGCCTTCAAGGAGAATTTCGCCTGTCGATGAAGCGGCTCCTGGGCGATCTCTGTCTGGATCTGGAAAATCAATATGCAGACGTGGCGGCGTCCCTGGCCTTGCCGGTGGCCTACTTCCGGTATCTCGGTCGATCGCTCGAACGGGATGCCTATGCCCATTGGAAAGTGGTCGGCTGGATCGAAGCGTTGAACGACCTGGTCTATTTCATCGACTTATTACAACAGATTCGGGAGGAGCAGGATGCGCGCGAGTTTGCGGCGCAGTTATTTGCCGAGTGCCAGGAGAAATTCTTCGAGAACAGTTATCTGGACGATCTGTTCCCGCGAGGGGTTGCCCAGTCCGCGGGACTCGAACGGAGGCTGAGCCACCTGTGCAAGAGGCTGACGCAGGAGCTGACACAGGAATCGCTCTGTCTTGTGCCGGGCCTTCCGATGCTCTGGTGCGAGGCGCACAAGATTTCCTCATGGAGCGTCGCGGTCCAGCTTGGAGGCAATGTTGAGCGGGCAGAGATGCTGGGCACCATGGCCATGGGGCTGGGTGGCGATAGTTACGAAGCGCCCCCCTCGGTGAAGAGCGCCCTCAAACAATCATCCGGCTTGGCGACGCTTCTCGTGCGCCCGCATGAGCTGTCCGTGAAGATCGGTCGAACTGTGACGTCGCTCTGCACGATGAGAGGTCATCGGTTGGACTGGAGCTGGCAGCGCCGGCCGTCGGTCGTGGCCATCACGACAGAGGTCGGAGCCATCACAGTCGGGCCGACGCTCGTCTATGGGAAGGACCGCCAGCCCAAGACCGTGGCTGCCACTTCAGCCGCGCAAGTGCAGCGAATCAATCGGGCCTGGACCATCATTCAAGAGGCCTGGACGGAAGGGCATGAGGTCCTGTCGCTCCTTACCACCCGGATCATCCCACTCAAGGCCAAGGGCGTGGTGAGCTTCAGTTACCGCCACAGGCCCGGCTTGTCGTTCATCAACTGTTTCGACCGGGACAACCTCGATCTGGTCGACGACTTGATCCATGAGAACAGCCACCACCACCTGAATCTGTTGTTGCGCAAGTACGTCATGTATCAGGGCGATCGCAACCAGCAAGTCTTCTATTCTCCCTGGCGTCGCAGCCTCCGTCCGTTCCGAGGCATTCTCCACGCGGCCTTCACCTTTACGATGGGAGCAATGTTGTTCGAGCGGCTCTCAACCTGGGCCTCTGGGATGGGTGGATCGACCAGATGGAAGAGGGCAGGCCTCACAGAGAAAGATCTGCAGCGAGCCAGGTTTCGTTGTCTCGAAGAAGTGGAATCGGTCCGCTACTCGATCCATGATCTGGAATACGCCAGCTGGCATCTCAAGTGGCTCACAGGTTCAGGTAAGCAGCTGGTCAAACAGTTGGCCGAAACCATCGAGCAGGTCGAGCAGAGCATCGAGCCCCACAGGAAAGCCGTCCTCGCCTCCAAATTCGGCCCTTCCCTCCGCAAACACATGAAAGAACTCCAGCAAGCCAGAGAAACCTACGGGCCAGTGCGGCTGAGCAAAGCGTGATAGATAAGAGGATCACAAGGAACGCGCATATAGGCGAGAGGTGCCGAAATGGATTTTAACGAGAAAGGGTTTCTGGGAACTGCGATTGACGAGTTTTCAAAATCCGTACAGCTCCAATATGCCAGGTTCTTCCAGCTTTCTTGTCAGATCAATGAGCTTGCTCATGCTACGAATTTCGAATTGCAAGTCCACAATCGCGACCCACAGGAATATCTCACTGCCACGCTGTTCTTGCGCCTGTTGAACGGGTTTGAGGCCACAGTGATTTTGGGAGCAAAGGGATTGCTGTTCGAAGCAAAGGTTGTTTTGAGAAGCGTCATCGAGACTCTCTTGATCCTGAAGCTTCTCTGTAAGGAGGAAGCTTTTGCTCTCGAATACTTGGGGTCAAGTAAGGTGCAGAGTCTGAAATGGATGAACATTGCGCACGAAAGCCAAGATCCCAATTTCGAATCCGTAAGACAATACGCAACTCCAAAGGTCATGGAAGCTCTGAGAAAAGAGATTGAGCAACATGGTTTAAAGAAATTGGAGGTTGAACCCATTGCCAGACGAGCAGACCTCCACTATATCTACAATTCGCAGTACCGATTATTGAGTGAGCAGGTTCATTGCTTGCCCATTTCTCTTGATCCTTTCATGGTTACGAACCAAGAAGGTGAACTTGCTTCCTTTGATTGGGGCCCAAAACATGAAGACTTAGATTTTATCATTTTCACAAACGTTCAAATGCTGCTCATTGCGCTGGTGTCTGTTACGAAGCTCTTCAGCTTGGATAAGAGTGGTGAACTAAAAAAGATCGATGACGTTTTGACAGCGTTGGCGCCATTGCTTGGAAAGATGAAGCCGGACAGCAAGACTGCTGGCAACTGAGAAGGTTAGAAAGGACAGTGGGAGAGTCGGCAAGGGTTTCTTATTCTAGGCTGCTCAAAAAGGCCATCCAGCAAGGCCGCAGGGAGTGGGGCGACTGAGGCGTACCCGGAGGGTACGTCGCAAGGAGACACAGGACT
>CAYHQK010000260.1:0-2792 GCA_964358535.1 uncultured Nitrospira sp.
TTCGCCAAGAAACCGGCCGACGTATCTGTCGCGGCGGGAGAATAGCGATGCCGCTTTATGGAACGCTCGACCTCACGGCCAATCCCGCGGCACTGCCGACGCTCGCCCATCTCGATACAGAAGCGTGGACGCTGCCCAAGGCGGAGATGCTGCAACTGCTGATCGAGGTGCCGCGGACCTCGACCGAAAGGCTGCTGCCCAAGGCGATGCATCCGGCGCTGCCGTCCTACGTCGGTCTCGCCGTCACAAAATATTCCGACAGTCCGATCGGCCCTTTCAACCTTGCCATGCTGCGACTCGGCAGCCGGGCCGGCGCCCATCCGCGCGGCTTCCTGCTGGGGGCCGTCGCCAGCACCGACGCGGCGGCCAAGGAACTGCGCGGCCGCTGGGGTTTTCCGGTCGAGGCCGGCGAGGTGAAGTTCGTGCGCCGGCACGACCGCGTCATGGGCACGGTCAGGAAGGACGGCAAGACGATCCTCGACTGCGCGCTGGTCGATCCGCAGCCCGTCTCCGGCACCGACGTGCAGTACATCAACTGGGTGACGGCGGCGAACGCGCCGCTCGACGGCAAGACCCAGCCCATGCTGATCCAGGTCGATCCCAAGTACACCTTCTACAAGGCCGAGCGCGGCAAGCCGCAGGTGAGCGCCTTCGACGCGGCGGCCTGGAATGCGGACGGCGTCACCCTGACCGACCCGATCGTCGGCACCTGCAGCACAGTCGACACCGACCTGCCGCGCATCAGATTCGTGATGGATCCGCTAAAACCTGTTTTCCAGGGCACGCGGCGCATCCGCGAGTCGCGCGTCGACGAGTAGTCGTCTGCGGATCCGCCCTCCTCCCCATTCAAATGGGAATTGTATACTTTGTTCGGCAACGGCCTCGTGCGTCGCGAGAAGGACGACTTTGCGACAGTCACGGCAGAAGGTCGAGCAGCCAGCAGCGAGATGACTAGACGGGAATGGCAAGCGGCTCTTCAAAACCGTTTATTGGACTTAAACATCTCCTGAAGGCTTACGCCGAGATGGAAGCGGTCGGGCTCGCAAACGAAGAACTTAGCCCCATCTTCGCTAAGTTTGCGACGACCGTAGCCATCATAAAATACTGGCTAGGCGATGAATGGATCGAACGGAATCTTGCTCCGGGCCAAGGGTCGCCATTATTCCGCTTGGAATTTGGCTATGGCGCGCCAACGGCTGAACTTAAGGCGCTGCGCATGCGCAACATTGCCGAGAACCTTTTCAATCTCCAGTACGTCGAGGGATTCCGCGAGTTGGTTCAGTCGATAAGGAACAAAGAAGCTGAGGCTTCTTTGGCTGAACTGCAGGTCGGCCGACTGCTCTACATCAATGATGTAGACTTTAAGTTTGTGATGCCCAGCGGCATCGCAGGGCAAGACTATGACGTTGAGATCCGGGTGCCTGGGCACACGATTTGCGGCGAGACGAAGTGCAAGGTTTCGTCCTCTACGTTTAACGTCAAGTCATTGACCAACGACATGAGAAAGGCCGCGAGACAACTACCCAAGGATAAGCCGGGCGTCCTATTCGTTAATTTCCCTCCGCACTGGTTAGAAGGCGAAGATCAATATGCCGCTGAGCAAAGGACCGTGGAAGCAGCGATTGCTGCGCTTCGAGTCGTGTCTCGCGTAGTCTCGGTCATACTCTACACGGCCCCGCTTGGACACGACGGGACGATGGCTTCGGAAAGTCATTTTTTCAAGGAGGTGCCCAACCCAGCGCACAAATTCCCAGCGTCGCCGCACTTCAAGCTATTGAATTATCGACCGAGTAGCGGCCATTGGGATAGCATGCCGTCTAAATGGCTTCGCCTATACGATCTGCCCTTTGGGGGGCTTGGTGAGTATCGACATGAAGAAGACGACGGATCAGCATAACCCCAAGATTGCGGAAGAGCGCATGCAGGCCGCTTTGCGAGCCGCATTGTCCATGCCAGCGAAGAAGCACGAACCGCTAAAGAAGAAGGCGATGCCGAAGCGCCGCCCATCGGGGGAACGGCATCCAGCCCGCCGCGCTTCATAGCTTCCCTTATCCGGCGCCACATGAACCATGCAGTCTTGTAGGTTACATCGAGCATGCGGTGGCCCTGATGGGCGCTGATGCCCTTCTTGCTGCTGCACAGAAGATGGAAAGCAGCGAGCCCCTTGGTTAGAGGAATATGCGACCGCTCAAACACGGTGCCCACGGTCACGGTGAACTTCTTGCGGCATGAACCGCAGTGCCAGAGACCTTTTTCAGCCGCCGCCCCGCCCAGCTTCTTGATGTTGGTCAGGTCGCCGCAGTGGGGGCAGTAGGCGCCCTTAACCCAGCGGATTTCCTCAAGGTGAGCCCGGGCCGCTGCTTCGTTGGAATAGATGGGGTCGGTTAGGTCGAGCATCGGGGCGGGTCCTTGTTTCTGACCCTTGTCTGCCGATGGCGGTACGTTCCGTAAGTATATGATGACCATTCAAATGGGGAGGTACCCCCGAAGGGGGTGGAGGGGTCATGACCCCATCGCCCTCGTAAGACGAGGGCACTTCCCCCTTTGAAGAGGGAAGAGGACGAGGTCGTAACGATCCTCTTGACTCCTATCCTACTTTCCTTATATATCCTCTTGAGAAGATCTTTCAGGCCTGAAAAGGCCTCGAGAATAGGAGGAAGGGATGTCATTTTACGATCAAAACCGTCCGTTCGGGGCCCCTCTCGGGACCCGCGAGGCACCGCCGGTCGACGGCCTCAGCTGGTCCGAGGCGGCCTATTACAAGCGGATCAACGGCGAGGGATTTCACCCGC
>CAYHQK010000261.1:0-2785 GCA_964358535.1 uncultured Nitrospira sp.
CTCTTCTTCTAATTTATTATGTATAAGAAAGAATTAGTCGTCGTAGTAGGAGTAAGAGTAGGTTCTGTGGATATTGTGGATGGGAATTAACATATTGAATTTATGGGTAGGCTCACACGCTGTCTATGTGGAGATAGTTGGGGATTGACTCTGGGTAACCCCTGCATGCAGAGTCAGTAACCTGTGTTAATAGGAGCAGTAGACCGTGGATGAATTCTCCTTTGAGATGAAAAAGTTGAGATCGAAGACCTAAAGACAATCTGAAGAACCAGGTTATCCACAGGTGTGAATAAGCCTGTGTATGAAGAATGATACAGAAATAATGACTAGCGCAACTATCTGGCAGGACGCCTTGGCTCATATCCAAGGGAAAGTGCCAAAACAAGTTTATGATACATGGTTTACGCCAATTCACCTTGAAAGAATTGAGGATTCTACAGCTCAACTGGGAGTCCCGAATAAGTTCTTCGGGGATTGGCTCAGTCAGCATTACGGGTCTCTCCTGGTGGAGGCAATCTCCGCGGCCAGGGGTGGTGAGGAAACGTCGATTACGTTTGCCATCTCTCATAAGCAACCGACTGGCCAATCTGAGACTGGCGGGAGTTCTGCCGTAACGAGTCGCCAGACGACCGGGGCGCGGCCGAAACGGGGCATCCAGCTCAATCCCAAATACACATTTAAGAATTTCGTGGTGGGCGCGGGGAACCAGTTTGCCCATGCGGCCTGTATGGCGGTCGCGGAGCAGCCGGCGAAAGCCTATAACCCGCTCTTTATCTATGGGGAAACAGGGCTTGGGAAGACCCACCTTCTGAACGCCATTGGCAACTATGTGGCGGAACGGACCGATCTCCGCATTGCCTATTTGACGACCGAGCAGTTTACGAACGAGGTCATCAACTCCATTCGCTACGACAAGATGATGGATCTGCGGAAACGGTACCGTCACATCGATATGTTGATGATCGACGATATTCAGTTCCTGGCGGGCAAGGAACGGACGCAGGAAGAATTTTTTCACACGTTCAATGCCCTCTATGAAGCGCATAAGCAGCTGGTCCTCTCGAGTGATCGCTTTCCCAAGGACATGCCCGATATCGAGGAGCGTCTGCGGTCGCGGTTTGAGTGGGGCCTGATCGCGGACCTTCAACCGCCGGACGTGGAAACCCGCATTGCCATCTTGCGGAAAAAGTCCGAGGATGAAGGCGTCACGTTGCCGGAAGATGTGGTCCAGTTTCTTGCCACCACGATGAAGAGCAATATCCGCGAGCTTGAAGGTTCGCTGGTGCGTCTCGGCGCCTATGCGTCCCTCACCGGCCAAACGATCACACTGGAGATGGCCAAGAATGTGCTCCGGGATCTGATCGGCACCAAGAAGAAGATCGTGTCCATGGACGATATTCAGGAAACGGTGGGCGCACGCTTCCATGTGAAAATTTCCGACCTAAAATCCCGTCGCCGGAGCAAAACGCTGGTGCATCCGAGACAGATCGCCATGTATCTCTGCCGGGAACTCACGGATTCCTCGTATCCCGAGATCGGGCGGCAGTTCGGGGGCAAAGACCACACGACCATCATCCATGCCTGCAAACAGGTCATCAAAGCAAAAGATAGCGACAGTGCATTGAGTGCCACGTTGGACAGCTTAAAGGAGCAGATCCTGCGAGCGTGAGCCACGCGCTAAGGGGAAAGATATTATGAAACTGCGTATGGGACGAGTCGAGCTCTTGACGGGCCTCCAGCGGGTTCAAGGTGTCGTGGAGAAGCGCAACACGATGCCGATCCTCTCGAACATCTTGATCGAGGCGAAGCAGGAGGGGGTGGAAATTGTTGCCACCGACCTCGAAATCGGCATGCGTGGCCTCTACAAGGCAACCGTGGAAAAACCCGGAGGGGTGACGGTCTCGGCCCGAAAGCTCTATGAAATCATCAAGGAGCTGACGGTCAATGATATCGAAATCACGTCCGGCGAGAATAACTGGACGACCATTCAAGCCGGCAAGAGCCAATTCAAGATCGTGGGTCTCCCCAGCACCGACTATCCCGCCTTGCCGACGATCGAACGGGAAGGGCTCATTCCCCTCGCCGGGGCCGGATTTTTAGAGCTGATTCGTAAGACGCTCTTCGCGGCCGGGGACAATGACGCGCGCTATATCCTCAATGGGTTGCTGGTGACCCTCATCACATCGGAGAAAAAAACGATCTTGAGGCTGGTCGGCACCGATGGACATCGATTGGCGGTGGCCGAGCAGGAGGTCGGAAATGCCGGAGTCAAAGGGGCTCCGCAAGAGATCAAGGCCATCATTCCCAAGAAGGCGGCGCATGAGATGCAGCGTCTGTTGGAAGAGGGCGGCGAGGGCGAGCCTCTGATCGGGTTTACCAAAAATCTCATGATCTTCCGGAAGAGCGGGCTGTTGCTGACCTCGCGGTTGATGGAAGGGAACTATCCGAACTATCAACAAGTGGTTCCGAAAGAAACCGGCAGAAAGATCGGGGTTAATCGCAGCGAGCTGGAAAGCGCGCTCCGGCGTGTTTCCGTTCTGTCCCGTGACAAGGCGAATGCGGTGAAGGTGTCGTTTGTCACAGGACAGATGACCCTGTTCTCCAGCAATCCGGATTTCGGGGAAGCGACCGAAGAGCTGGCGGCGCAGTACGAAGGGGAGGCCCTGAACACGGGGTTCAATGCCCGCTACCTGCTGGACGTCCTGGGCGTGATGGATGGAGAGACGATTTCTCTGCAAATGGATAATCCGCTGAGCCCCTGTTTGATCCAGGAGTCGGACAGTCC
>CAYHQK010000262.1:0-2779 GCA_964358535.1 uncultured Nitrospira sp.
TGGGACCAGAAGTTTCAGTTGGTCAAAGTGAATCCGCTCGCGGCCTGGACGTGGGAGGATGTCTGGACCTACATTCGTGTCCACGAAGTGCCCTACAATGAATTGCATGACCGCAACTATCCCAGTATCGGCTGCACCTATTGCACGAGCCCAGTGAGTTCCGGCGATGACCCCCGCGCGGGACGATGGAAGAATTTCACCAAGACGGAGTGCGGGTTACATAAGGCCTCGTAATGTCGATGCAGGAATTTATCGCGAAAATTGCCAAGGGGCCAAGGGCTGCCAAGGACCTTACTTGGGATGAAGCGAAGCGGGCGATGAAGGCCCTCATTGAAGGGGAGGCCACGCCGGCTCAGGCCGGGGCCTTTCTCATTGCCATGCGGATCAAGATGGAGTCCGTCACGGAACTGGCGGCGATGACCGCGACCGCGCGCTCTTATGTGGCGCCTGTGCCGATTCCGCGCGAACTCGGCGTCGTGGATTTGCCGAGCTATGCGGGGAAACAGGAAACTTTTCATGCCCTGGCGGCGGCTGCCATCGTGGCTGCGTCGGCCGGCGCATCGGTTTTGATGCATGGGTACGACGGGATTCCCGGTCGTTCGGGGAATGCCGGGGCGCTCAAGGCTCTAGGGTTACCGATCGACATGAATCCAAACGCCGTGGCAGAGACGGTGACGAAACATGGATTCGCCTATCTCGATATCGCCCTCTACCATCCCCCCGTCTATCGGTTTTTGGAGATGCGCCAGGAGCTGGGCGCGCGGAACGTCTTTCATCCGATCGCCAGACTGTTGAACCCGGCCCGCGCTTCGTCGCAGGTCGTCGGCCTATCCCATCCTCCCCACTTTGAAAAGACTGCCGAAGTATTGCGGATGCTGGCTTGCCCGAGAGCTCTGGTGGTCAGCGGCGTGGAGGGCGATCCGGAACTGTCGATTGCCGCCCTCACCCGGGTGCTGGAATTGCGGGACGAGCGGATTACGCCTTTGTCGTTCGCGTCGAAAGATGTCGGATTGCCGTTGGGCACGCCGCGCGACATGGCCGGTTTCCCATCGGACCAACGGGACAAGGAAGCGGATCTGCTCCGGCGGATTCTCCACAATCAAATGCCGGGCGGGTCCTGCAACTGGGTGCTGATGAACGCGGCGTTGATTCTGTACGCGGCAGGCAAGGGAGCGACCTGGGCGGCCTGCATCCCCCTGGCTCGTCGAGCGCTCGAAGAGGGAGCGGCGGCCCGAAAGTTAGAGGAATTGACTCAGGAGCCGGTGGGCAGAAACGTCACCGGCCGAACCCATTGACCAGAGGAGAGGATCGAGTCCGTGCAACACCTTCGTCAATTAGAAGACCAGAGTGTCTACATCCTCCGGGAAGCCTATAAGCATTTCGACAACCTGGCGATGCTGTGGTCGATGGGAAAAGATTCGACCGTGCTGTTGTGGCTGGCCAGAAAAGCTTTTTTTGGCCATGTCCCGTTCCCGTTGTTGCACGTCGATACGAGTTTCAAAATTCCCGCCATGATCGAATATCGGGATCGTGTGGCCCGCGAGTGGGGCCTCAAATTGGTTGTGGGGCAAAATAAGGAAGCGCTTGCGGCAGGGATGAATCCTGCGATGGGCCGCGTCAATTGCTGCACGGCCTTGAAGACCAACGGGCTCAAGCAACTGATCGAGCAAAAGGGCTACACGGGCATCATCCTCGGTGTGCGGGCGGACGAGGAGGGGACGAGAGCCAAGGAGCGGTACTTCTCGCCCCGTGACAAACATGGCGATTGGGATTTCCGCGATCAGCCGCCGGAACTCTGGGATCAATTCAAGACGACCTTTCCCCCAGGAACCCACATCCGGATCCATCCTCTGCTGGATTGGACGGAAATCAATATTTGGGAATACATCAAGCACGAGAACATTCCCTTTATCGACCTCTATCTCGACAAGGGAGATGGAACCCGCTATCGCAGTCTCGGCTGCGCGCCCTGCACAACGCCGATCAAATCGACGGCGAAGTCCGTGGACGACATTATTAATGAGTTGCGGCATACCACGACGGCAGAGCGGTCGGGCCGCGCGCAGGATGAGGGGCGTGGGATGGAGCTGCTCCGCAAAGACGGCTACATGTAACGAGGATGATGAAAAAGACCCCCAGCTTCGTTCTCGGCTCATCGAAATCCTCAACGTACCCCTGAGGGTACGCCTCCGGTTTCGATTCGCCTCGGGCCTCGCTGGATGGTCTTTTTGATCATCCTCAATAAGGCACACGACTATGGACAATCAGACCCAGAAACCATCTGACAATTTAAACATCGTCATCGTCGGGCATGTGGACCATGGAAAGTCCACCCTGCTGGGGCGGCTCTATGCCGACACGGGGTCTTTGCCTGATGGCAAGCTTGAAAAGGTTCAAGCTATTTGCCGGCAACAGGGGAAGGAAT
The DNA here is from genome assembly GCA_964358535.1 of uncultured Nitrospira sp. Classification (GTDB taxonomy): domain Bacteria; phylum Nitrospirota; class Nitrospiria; order Nitrospirales; family Nitrospiraceae; genus Palsa-1315. The sequence continues at coordinate 2,426 of CAYHQK010000262.1, forward strand.
TCGAGTATGCCTTCCTGTTCGATGCGTTTCTCGAAGAGCAGGAGCAGGGGATCACTATCGATACGGCGCGGACCTTCTTCGGCTGGAAGGGCCGCCAATACATCATTATCGATGCGCCGGGCCACAAGGAATTTCTCAAGAACATGATCTCCGGGGCGGCGCGGGCCGAGGGGGCCTTGCTCTTAATCGATGCCTTAGAGGGCGTGAAAGAGCAGTCCAAGAAGCATGGCTATCTCTTGTCGCTCCTTGGCGTGCGCCAGTTTGCCGTCGTCGTGAATAAGATGGATCTGGTCGGCTACCGGCAGGATGTGTTCGACGGGATCGAAAAGGAATATCGGGAGTTCCTCGGACAGT
>CAYHQK010000263.1:0-2752 GCA_964358535.1 uncultured Nitrospira sp.
CGTCATTTCCAGGACATACCGTGCCTATGTCACCAATTCGGTAGGCGAGTTAAGCGAAATTGTTGAGCAATGTGTGTCGACAAACGCAGTCTGGGGAGCATCAGGCAATCTTCGTTCCGTCAGAACCTACTACGGAACGAATGCAGGCCGGTCGAAGATAAGCCTTCCAATGACCCGTGTCTTTCCTGACGGGCAAATGACCAGCTATGACTATGAATACGGGACGTTCCATTCATCCAATGCCGCGCCCGGAACCAGTTGGTTTGAGGCGGACCCCAACGGCTCTCACATTCGACGTACCGTGACAGCCGGCGCCACCAATAGTCCTTCCGGGATCGCATACAGAACAGGCAGGTCAGTGACAATCTTCGATTCTTCCAGCCATCGACTTTTGGAGGAGGTATATGTCTACGTCGGCGGTACTGACTATCAGCGCACGGCGTGGGCTATGCCGGAATATGACGACTACTTTCATGTCGTAAAGGTTCGTACTTCTGATGGTAAAACGGTGGATAATGCATGGGGGCCGAATTGCTGCGGAAAGGAATCTGACAAGAATGCTTTTGGGATTGAGCGCACATATGACTACGATTTACTGAAGCGGCCGATCGCCACCACCAAGAAGGGCGCCAACAGCCCATCTGGCGACATGAAGAGCGAACTACGCCGCTCACCAAAATGGACCCATCCGTGCTCAACTAAGTGGAGCCACCTGCTGGGAGCAGGCAGAGGTCATTTTTCTTTCCAAGTAGAGATCTGAGTCGGAGCGTGGAGAGACGGGGGTGGTTTTAGGCTGAGGCCAGGAGGGCGTCGTTCCAGTCGTGGAGTGGCGGGCGAAGGCGTTGGATGGCGGGATGGAGAGCGATCATGGCCTCGGCCATGCGGTCACCGGTGGGATCGGCATCGAAGGCGCAGTAGACGCGATGGCCTTGCTCGAGCAGAGGGGGCAGCCATGCGGTGTTGGGCCTGGCACCGGCGGTTGAGATGCACAGGCAGCCGGCATGTAGGGCCGCACAACTGATAGCATCAATGGCCGATTCGCAGAGGATAGTGGCCTCGATGTGGTGAGGGCGGAGCGCGAAGTAGCCGAGGTCCTTGCAAGAGCCGGAGGCCATGCCACGCCACGAGCCGGTGGTGCCGCGGAGTTCTGCGCCGACGGGCCGTTGGTTCTTCCCCAGCAGCAGGAAGACCGCATTCGCCCTGTGGTCGGCATAGATCTGGCCGGCCTGAATAAGCGGATCAATGAGACCGGCAGGCAGGCCGCGGTCAACCAACAGATAGTGTTTCACTCTGGATATCTCGGTGGGGTCGGCCTCCGGGAGTTTCAGTGTCGGCTTCAGCATTGGCGACGCAAGTGGTGGCGCCTGCCTGTGCGTGTCCGCACGCAGACAGGGTCCCGGACATGGGAAGCGAAGGGCGAGCCACGCTATGGCAGTTCTGAAGTCCGTGGCGTTCAGATGCATCGCCAGATCGATAGCGCCACCGCCACCATGCCCTTGATTCCAGTTCATGAACTTCATGCCCTGGACCGAGAGTACGCCCTGTGCGGTATGCCATTTGGCCTTGTCGAGCCTATCGGGTTCGGCACAGGCGGCGCGCAGAACGGCTTCAAGCGGGATACCCCGGAGGCGATTGGATTGTTCGCAGCGCTCTTGAAAGCTCATGACTCCTCGGCAAGTTTTCCTCTGAGGCTGATGCAGTTTTTCATGTTTATGACATGACTGTTCTCGGTGAGCCGGTCAATAAGGGCAGCGGAGAGATGATCGTTCTTCAGGAATGTTCGCCATTCTCCGAAGCCCAGGTTCGTGGTGATCAATGTCGGCTTGCGCCGGTGCCGCTGTTGCATCAGCGTGAAGAACAACCCCACCTGTACCGGTTCGACTTCCACGTAGCCGATTTCATCTATCAGAAGGCAGTCGCAGGCAAGGTAGCGTTTGAGCACTTCTTTTTCGGAGTGATCAGCGACAGATGCAAACAGTTCCTGGATCAACGACGGAAACGAAACGAACCGACCGGTATAACCGCGGCTGACGGCATTTATCAGGAAGCCGGTCGCCAGTCCGGTCTTGCCGCAACCGGGCGGTCCCATCCAAACGATATTCTGGGCCTTGGTCATGTATTCGAAGGCGTCGTAAATGGAGACGAGCTTCTTTCGATCCAGCTTCGGCTGCCGGTCGAACGGGTAGGTTGTCAGATCGAGCAGTTCGGGTATGTGAGCGCGTTTTAGCCTCAGTTGTCTGGCATTGTCTCGCTTGAGTTTTACTTCCTCGTTCAGCATATATTCCAACAGCCGCACATGGGAAAAGCGCTGCTTGAGCGCAAGCGCCAGATACTCGTCCCAATGGGCCAACAGGCCTCCCATGCGCAGGTACTTGAGCGTCTCGATCAGTTCTTTATCCATCGTCGTCCTCCAGCATTTTGTCGTATTGCGAGAAGTCAGGAGCGTCGGTCAGGTGGCCCTGCCGGTAAGCGTCACGATCGCGGAAGCTTTCGTCCACCTGCGGGCTCGGCAAAACGACTTCCCCCTGGTTGAGACAGAGCTGTGCGATACGGCGCAAGGTGTCCACGCTGATGATTCGGTAGCGCAATGCCCGCTCAACGGTCCGGATGAACAGCGCTGTGGCCATCTGCCCGCTGAGTGCGAACACTTCCCGGAGGAAGCGGTGCCTGGCAACACCCTGCGATTTGAGCGCAAAACTCAGGTACTCGTCCACGGACGGAGAGATGGCACGCAGGCGTTTTTCCTCCTCCT
>CAYHQK010000264.1:0-2744 GCA_964358535.1 uncultured Nitrospira sp.
GCTCGAATTTCTCGCCCATGGCTCCCTATGAACTGATCTTGGACGTCCGCGAGGAATCGTTCGACCCTGCCTCCGCCGACCCGACTTGCTGCTAACGTGAGCTGAGTATTGGCGCGCTCATGCGGCGTACAGCTAAGGTGCGGGTGCGTCGTTGCAGCGGTGCGACACCGTCGGAGTGATGACAAAAGGCACACTTTGAGTTATTATGCGCTGTGAAGACGTATCGCTGGAATGAGGAAAAGAACGAGCAGCTCAAGCAGTTCAGAGGGGTGTCGTTCGAGGATGTGGTGCTGGCGCTTGAGTCGGGCGGGCTTCTTGATGTGCTCGTCCATCCGAATTCGAGGCGATATCCGAATCAGAAAGTATTGGTCGTGGTTGTGATGGGGTACGTGTATCTCGTCCCTCACGTCGAGGAGCCTGATCACATCTTTCTCAAGACGGTTATCCCGAGCCGAAAGGCTACTCGGGACTATGGGAGAAGAGGCGGGGCATGAAAAAGAAGAAGCTGGATCAAGACGAAAAAGATATTCTTGCCGAGTATGAGCGCGGCGCATTCAAATCGGTTGTGACCTCGGACGCGTCATTGCGACGATATCGGGAATATGCGAGAGCCACGTTGTCGAAAAATCAGCGCGTGAATATTCGTATGTCTTCGCTGGACCTCGCTGACATCCAGGCCAGAGCGGCTGAAGAGGGTATTCCGTATCAGACGTTCATGGCGAGTGTGCTGCATAAATTTGCGACGGGACGTCTGCGTGAGCAGCGGTCGAGCCTGACGTCTCGCACAAGACGGACGGTACGCAAACGCACCGCTGCATAGTTGGAGCGCCCAGACCCTTTACGCTTCCCTGCCTGTTTTCAGATCCTGCCAGGAAAGTTTGACGAACAACAGCAGCGCGAGGGCCGCCATCCCTGAGCCGAACCAGAAGGGGGCTGCGGGACTGATATGGTCCCAGAGCAACCCTGCCAGCAGGCTGGCCGGGAGAATCGCGAGCCCCACCACCATGTGATAGAGGCCGAATCCTGTGGCCATGTGCTGCTCCGAGACCAGCGTGGCCAGGTAGGCCCGCTGCACTCCATCCGTCACGCCCATATAACAGCCATAGAGCACGAACAGGGCCGCAATGGGCCAGGGATTGTCTGCCATGGCGAATCCTGCATAGACCAAGGCGGACAGGCTGAACCCTCCGATGATGACCCAGGGTCTGCCGAACCGATCGCTGAGCAGGCCGCCGGGAATCGACAGGAGGGCGTAAGCCACGTTGAACAAGAGATAGACGACGGAGATCCAGGCGGGAGTCATGCCCCCCGCTTGAGCTTTGAGGATCAAGAAGGCGTTGCTGGAATTGCCGAGCGAGAAGAGGCCGATGACGAAAAGGAATTGCACGAAGCGCCGGTCGAATCCTTCCAGGGACCAGGAGATGGGTTTCGCGACTTTTTGCTCCCGGCTATCGGGCGTGATGCAAAGAGCGATTAAGAGGACCGCCGCGATCCCTGGCAGGATGGACAGCCAGAACACCAGCCGATAGTTGGCCTCCCAGAGGGCCAGGATGAGGATCGCGATCGCAGGCCCCACGACCGCTCCTGCCGCGTCCATGGCTCGATGCAAACCGAAGGACGCGCCGAGCTGCGCGGCCGGAGTGGAGGACGCGATGATGGCATCGCGGGGCGCGGTGCGGATGCCCTTTCCGACCCGGTCGACAAACCGGGAGGCCAGGACGAGTCCCCACCCGCCCGCTAAGGCCAAGGCCGGGCGGGACAGGGTCGAGATCCCATAGCCCAGCCCCATTAACAGTTTGTGTCGGCCGAACCGGTCTGCCAGGACGCCGGAAAAGAGTTTCAGGACACTGGCCGAGGCTTCTGCGATTCCTTCGATCAGCCCGATGACCGATTTGTTCGCGCCGAACGCGGATGAGAGAAACAGGGGCACGAGGGGATAGACCATTTCTGAGCTGACATCCATGAGGAAGCTGACCCATCCGGCCACCCACACATTTCTGGGAATCCGTTCAGGTCTCATGCGGGGACTGAGCCTCGCATCCAATTCCATCGTACTGGTCTGGAGCTGGATAGAGATGTTGGGTCAGTCATGTGAGGCGGTGTTTATGGAGCGGGAGTCAGCTGGTTGAGGACCGCTTTGATCTCATCCTTCGGCAAGCCCTTGAGGGTCAGCTCCATCTTCTGTCTGTCCTGTTTCACGCCGAGACCCTTGCCGTAGATGCGGGCGAGAATTTTCTTGGCCGGCATGAAGCTGTCGCCCGCGACGGTTTCAATACAGGCCAGGATGTTCTTGTCGAAGGGGGGAAGAAGGGGCTCCCAGCCAGTCTCATAGATCCTGGCCAGCTCGGCCAGTGCCACGTCACTGAGGGCGTAGCATTCTTGCAGCAGCAGAGTGATGGCTTTGTCGGCGCGGTTTTGTTTCAGCAACGTCGTTCCCAGGGTCTCGTTGTCGTCGCTGCGGGTGAGGCCTGGAACGTTCTCCCACAATGTTTTGCGATAGGATTGAAAGGCCTTCTGGGCGTCGAGGCGGCTCTGTTCAGGCTGGACTGTGGAGAGGGCCAGCTGGCGGAGCAGGGAGAGGGAGGAGGCGGCAGGCTGATGGCCGAACTCGACCGATTTGCTCCACCAATAGATGGTGAGGGCTCCGTTCTTTTCGACTCCCTGGCCTGTGCGATAGGCCTGGCCCAGCGCATATTGCGCTTGCGGGACGCCACCCGCTGCTGCTTCTTTCATGAATTGGATGG
>CAYHQK010000265.1:0-2717 GCA_964358535.1 uncultured Nitrospira sp.
CGAGCCTCTCCTCCGGGAACCGTGAGCGTGTGCTCGCTGAAGCCGAGCGTCTCATGCCACACCCGCACGACGTAGGTTCCCGGAGGGATCGCCGTGATTTCAAAGTTCCCGGTCGCATCGGTGACGGCAAAGTACGGGTGCTCAAAGACCTGGATCGTCGCCCGCATAAAGGGGTGCGCCGCACAGAGCACAAGCAGAAGGCCCAGTTCGTTCAGGGTCCGGTGGATGGGAGGCACGCCCTTGGGCATGGCCACATTCAACAGGGTCGCGCCTTGGGCGGTTTCCTTGCGAAGCCTGGTGTTATGCAGGATCGGATCTTCATTGGTGATCACCATGGCCGCCCCTACCGTTGTGGCCTGCACCCGCGGGACAAACCGGCAGCGGCGGTTCTCGATCTTCACGCCTTGCTCCATCGGGAGCGGTTTGCCCTTCTCGACGCCTTCAATGCTGACGATGGCATCTGCGACTCCATGGGAGTGCGGATCGACGTGAAGCGCCTCCTTCAGAATGGAGGACCCGCAAAACGCGCTGTCGCGAGGAACCCGCAACCATTCAGGCCGTGGCATCGGTCCGTTGAACGTCACGTGGCCTCGTAGGGCACTCCCTTGCACCGCCTGGTCGATCTGATAGGCGGCCCCCTCGTGGATTTCTCCTGCAAACCCCAGCAGACAGACTAGGGCGATGCCAGCCGACGCAGGGGTTATGAATCGCTGTCGTTCCCGGCGCGCCCTGTGACTCATGAGGTCAACCATAAGATTCTAATCCGTTCCGGTTGAGCGGCTGGCTAGAGACTGTTCAGGATTCGTTGCCGTTGGGCCTGATATTCTTCTTTGGTGATCAGGCCCTGTTCCCACAGTTTCTGGAGCGCCCGCAGTCGCTCCCGGATCTGACCTGGCTGGCTCTCGCTGCTCCCGGACTGAGCGTTGAAATCATCCTGTCCCGTACGAGGCGCCCTGGAAGAAGATAGGATAGCCCGGTACTGGATGTCCACATCGGACAGGTGCGAGAACAGCGGCCGGTTCATGTTCCCGGCCACGGCCTGTACCGATTGGTAGGGGCCCGGCACCACCTCATAGAAGGACTCACCGGCCGGCCGCACAGGATCATGCCGCATCTGCTCCTGGATGAATGGCATGGAGAGGGCATGGCGATAATTGGCCAAGACGAGATGGATCCGGTCGCTCGTGGAGAAAAATGCGCCGGACGTGATCTCGACCAGGTCATGGTCGCGCCGGCGGCTGAGAAAGAACTCGACCCACTGGTCCGGTCGCGCCTTCGCGAAACCTTCTGCCAGGTAGCGGGCCAGATACTGCCGCTCCTCCTTGTCGAAGGCCTCTCGCGCATCGGGGGCCATCCCGATGGAGAGGAGCCCTCTGCGCGGCTTGACGGATATTCCAGCGAGCAGGCGCGCCCAATCCTGTTCCTCCATCACCAGCGGGTGGGCAAAGGGTTTGGCCGCCCAACTCACATCCTCTCCGTAACGCGCATTCAACAGCACATACCGGTCAGGACTTTCATGGACCGCCTTCGTCAGGCGGATCGTTTCGGTGCAGGAACTGAACAGGGGGACCAGGGTTGTGACGCAGAGGAGCAGTCGCAGGGATGCGAAGGGCTTCATCGGTCTTGGTCGCCAGAACAGGTCCGTCATGTCGTTACCACATCATCATGTATTCGAGGAGGAAGGTATGGCCGGATGTGCCGTTCAGCTCCAGCCCCCGGTTGTCTGTCAGGGTATATTCCACCGCCGCCCGTCCCCAGGTCTGGACCCGCGTGACCGCTCCGGCTGTGTAGAGCTTGCGGACGCTGTTCGGACGTCCCACATCCTGGTCGATGAAGGAAAACCGTTCGATGAAGGTCAGCTCAGGCCCCATGAAGAATTGCTGAGATTCTATGTAGAACGCGTTGCCGTCCTTATTCGGCCCCGCTTGGATCGGCATGCTATCGTGGCTGCGCACGTAGCCTCCCTGCAGTTCAAAGTAGCCGATCTCTCCCATGGGCACGACCTTGTTCAGATAGAGGCCGGTGCGCCAGAAGTCCACCCGCTGGCTGAGGGAGGGGCCATTCGTCAGAAGATACGTAGTCCCCTTGTTGTAGAAGACCGTGAGTCCGGAGGCAATGTCGTCCAGGATATGTTGATAGGCGACGAGATAATCTTTTTGCGCATCGGTATCCCCGGCATTGGCGGTGCCGCTTCCGTTTTTATCGACCCCGTTCAGCACCTGGGCCATAATCTTTCCCTGCCCCTGGACGTAGGCGGCTTCGATTCCTTTTTGAACGGTATCGAAACTAATCGGCGCACCGTTGCCTGTGAGCCTGGTGCTGCTGACTGGGTTGGCCGTGATACCAGCCTGGCGATCCAAGCCGCCCAGCCCTCGTTGCTGGAAGTAGTGCATCTGTCCTCCCGTCAAGCTGAAGAAGCGGTCGGACTTCCCCATCACGCCCTGAATCTGCCCATCGAAGCTGACATTGCCTGTTCCCGCGACCTGGGTATGAGTCCAGATGGACACATTCTGCGAGACGGCTCCGGCAAAGTAGAGGGAGAAGTCCTTCAGTAGGGCTTCGCTTCGTGCGAGTTCCTTGTTATGGCTCTGGTAGGCGAGCTGGGTCGTCAGGCGGGTCGCGAGGAAGTCGCCCAGCTTCGTCACGTCCTGATCCTTGTTGAATTCCGTGGGGGTGCGGTAGCCGGCCCAGCGGAACTTCTGGCCGAAGGAGTTTAA
>CAYHQK010000266.1:0-2717 GCA_964358535.1 uncultured Nitrospira sp.
CACCTAAGAGGAGCTTCACCATGAAAGCTGCGTTCCCGACCAAGAACGCGCCAAAAAGAATGACGGCGGGAATGTAGGCCGCAGCATAGGCATTCCATGCCCGCGCCAAGCCCTCCCTGTCTTGCCCCTTGAGCGCTCGATACAACGTCGGGCTGTAAAACTCGTTGAATAGGGTTTCAAACGTCTGCATGGGAACGGAGCAAATCATATACCCGGCCGCAAACAACCCGACCGTTGCAATGTCGGCGACCCAGGTGAGAACGAACCGATAACTTTGCGACTGGATCCACCAAAAGATGAATACCATTGCTTGCGGCCACACAAACATGAACACCGTCCACCCATCGAAGGGGAGCACACCTGGCCCATCAGATGAATGCGCAGGAACACTCGCTCTGGCATACCGATCCAAGAGCGCGAAGGAGAGGGAGGAGAGAAGAAATCCGCAAAAGATTCCAAGCAGCCACGTTTCCGGGCTTGCTTCGCCCTTCGAATACCCCACCGCAAAGGCCAGCCCCCCCCATGCTGCAACGTTCCCGAATAGAATGTACAGAAACCGGTGGCCCATCAGATTCAGCCCTGAGGTCCCCAATGAATGGAGTGAAAAGCCCAGCGTATAGAGCGCCACCAACCCTCCAACCCAAGCCGCCCCAACAGCCGCAACGACCATCAACTGGCTCTGGATCGCCCAGGCAACGAAACCAAGAATCGGCGCAACAGCCAGAACGACGAGAAGGTAAGAGCCAAGCCTTCGACTCAAAGTTCCACCCTCCATCCAATCAAGACAGCCTCGACCGATATACGCCGCTACGGGTGTCAGGATGGCTGAGGTCCCTAAAACCGCAAGACTCATCAGTTGGTTCATGCTACCGACATCGCTCGGAGACAACAGAGTCGTCGCAGTCTTGATCGTGACAAGGCCCGCGAGAACTTGGAGTCCTCGTCCAAGACTGAGAATAAGGAGATCCTGAAATGATGTCATTACGAGTCCATCCTAGCGCAGGACTCCACGCTGGCCTGCAAATGCGTCGGTAATCGGTTGCCGCGCCGGAGGCACAATCTCTTCAGGCAATTGAGCCAGAGTGAAAAACCGGACATCTTCACTCTCCTGACTACACAGAAGACTCCCGGACAGTACTCGCGCTCCGACGATGACGTCGATCAATCGAACAACATCGCCATTATCCGGATAGGTCACGATGCGGCCACGAGGGTCTGAATACACGCCGATAAGGTGCGTAACCTCCACCTCCAGCCCCGTCTCCTCGCACACCTCCCGTACGGCCGCATCAACGAGCGACTCCCCCGGCTCGACTTTCCCACCGGGCAATCCCCACCATCCACAATCACGTCGCTTCTCCAACAGAATCGTATCTCCAGAACCACGGATGACCACTCCCACCCCTACCCGCACACCCATTCCATTCACGACGACACTTCCGTACATGGTGAGCACTTCATCCTGAGTCATGAGAAACCTAGCAGAGCGTTAAAACGGAGAGGCCAGGAGCAAAGTCGCAGCAAGCGAGGAGGCGACGAGAAAACGTTGCTGGCTGACTGTCCCAACAATCTGCTAGACCGGAGCAACATCCGCAACATCGATCTCCACTGCAGCCGCCTGCTGAATCAGGCGCACACCCAGCACTAGTCGGTGACGCTTTTCTTTGCGCAACAGAATTCCACGGACGCCTTGGAGTGGCCCCCGAATCACCTCGACCGTCATGCCTTCATGGAGATAGGGATGCGAGTCATAGGGAAGCACGCTGGCCATCAAGATCCTGAGCGCCACAATCTCCTCGTCCGCGATCGGCTCAGGGTGGTGGCCGGCACTGACAATATCAACCACGCCTATGGTCTTGAGCACCGTCAGCTTATGATCCGACGCAAAGCGAACGAAGCAGTATCCGGAAAAAAGCGGAACCTCAATTTCTTTCTTGCGATCTTTCCACTGGCTCATACGTTTGACCGTTGGCAGCAAGGGCTCGATACCCTGACTCAGGAGTTGGTCCCGCACGACCTTCTCATACCGAGACCGCGTCCGAAGGGCGTACCAACGAAGATTGTTGGTCTGGTTTGTCTGGTTCATTTCGTTGGTTTGAGTTGTTTGGTGCGAAGATATTTGATGAGCCCGGAGATGATTCGCCCCGTTTTGTCGGCCTGCTCGTAGATCAACTCGAATGCGTCTTTGGACAGGTACCCTTGATCTACCGCGATATACAGATGGCTTTGAACTTCCGCAGATGACGACATAGCAATGAACAGAAATTGCACGAACTCCTTGTTTGAGCGGCGCACAAACCCTTCCGCAATATTGGCCATCACCGAACCCGCAGCGCTCTGAATCTGGCCACAGAGACGCACATCTCTTTTCCATGCGGAGCTCTGCTCGATGCCTGCGTAGACTTGCCGCGTCAGCTGCCTGGCTTCTTTCCAGCAGTCTAACTCTTCAAAGCGAGTAAGCTTCATGTCAGAATCGACTTCTCTGGTTGACCTTGCTCATTTGGTCTTTCTGGTTTGTTTCGTTTATCTGGTTCATCTAACTGGGGCGGGTTTGAAGATTAACTGCACCGATTCTTCAAACCAGACAAACTAAACAAACCTCCTCCACCAAACAAACCAACTGCGGACGCAGCTCCGCCCTTTCACTTACAGCTCCAACTCCCGCGCCCCACCGACAATTTCAGTCGCGCACGGACGCGCCCGCCTTATACGCGCAG
>CAYHQK010000267.1:0-2714 GCA_964358535.1 uncultured Nitrospira sp.
CTCGGCCCGGTATCGCGAAGCAGGCTATCGGACGGGGCTCATGCTTGCTCTGCTCTCGCTGGCCCTGCTCCTGACGATCGAGATCTATTGGCTGCCTTGGGGCTGGCATGCAGGCAACGCTGGCTGGTTGTTGCTGGCGGTCGTTGCATCGTATGGACTCGGGCAAGGACTCGGCAGGGTTCCGATGGTCATCCGCCTCGTCACGTCACGCGAGCGATTGGCGCATAAAGTGGCCCTGCGTGCCGAGCAGGCCATCTACAAACATGGGCTGCATCATACGCAAGGCCGGACGGGCGTCCTGATTTTCGTGTCGTTGTTGGAGCGACGAGTGCAGGTTTTGGCGGATAAGGGCATCAACGATCACGTTCCTGCCGGCACATGGGATGGCCTGGTCAACGGCATCATCGAGGGCATCAAAACCGGACAAGCGACCGACGCCATCTGTGCGGCGATTGCCAAGTGCGGGGTTCTCCTTGCGCAGGTCAGTCCTGCCGGTTCCGGCGACAATCCCAACGAACTGTCCGACTCCTTGATTCAGGAGCCATAATGTTCGGTTCGATAGACTGCCTGGTGTGGTTCCGCTAGAATCCCGATCCATGGCCGATCCTATTATTGTTGTTCCAGCTCCGGCGAACGTGCAGGACGAGACTCGCTCGGTGGTCAAGGCGGCAGGCTTGATCGGCCTGGCTACGTTTTCCAGCCGCATCCTCGGGTTTATCCGCGATATGGTGCTGGCAGGACTGTTCGGCGCGACGCCCGCGGCCGATGCCTTCTTTGTCGCCTATCGCGTTCCCAACTTGCTGCGCGAGTTATTTGCTGAAGGGTCGATGTCTTCCGCCTTCATTCCGGTCTTCACGGAATATCAAACGCTCAAATCGAAACGAGACGCCTGGGAACTGGCGAGCGCCGTCTTTACCACATTGCTCACGATCGTGACCGGCATCACGATTCTTGGTATCGTCGCTGCGTCCGGAATCGTCTGGCTCCTGGCGCCTGGGTTTCATGACGATCCGGCGAAGCTGGGCATGACGACGTTGCTCACGCAGATCATGTTCCCCTATCTGATCTTTATCAGCCTGGCCGCGCTGGCGATGGGTATTTTGAATTCCATGCGCGCCTTTGCCGCGCCGGCCTTCTCGCCAGTGTTCTTTAATATCGTGATCATCGGTTGCGCATTTTTTCTGTCGCCAGTGATGTCGGAGCCGATCCTTGGCGTGGCCATTGGGGTCGTGGCGGGAGGAATGGCGCAGTTCGCCATGCAGCTGCCTGGCTTGAGGCGGCGCGGCATGTTGTTCGGATTCCGGTTCGCGCCGGGCCATCCTGGCGTGCGGCGAATCGGCCAGCTGATGGTGCCGTCGCTCCTTGGTCTCTCCGTGACGCAGATCAACATTACCGTGAGCACGATCCTCGCCTCCTTCTTTGCGGGCGGGCCGACCTATCTTTTTTACGGCATGCGGTTGATTCAGTTTCCGCTCGGGATTTTTGGCGTGGCTCTGGCCACGGCTATTTTGCCGACCCTCTCGGCGCAGGCGGCGCGCGGGGCCCTTGATGAATTGCGGACGACGGTGGGCTTCGGCCTGCGGATGATCCTTTTTATCATTTTGCCGGCGATGTTGGGTCTGATCCTCCTGCGCCAGCCGATCGTCCATCTGTTCTTCGAGCATGGGACCTTTACCGCGCACGATACGGCCGAGACATCCTTGGCGGTGCTTTGTTATGCAGTCGGTCTCTGGGCCTTCGGCAGCGTTCGCATCATCGTTTCGGCCTTCTACTCCCTGCAAGATACGCGCACGCCGGCCATCTCCGCGGCGATCGCCGTGATCTCCAACCTCGTCTTTTCGTTGCTGCTGATGTCCTCTCTTGGCGCGGCAGGCCTGGCCCTGGCCACAGCCCTGGCGGCGATGGTGAATGGAGGCATCCTGGTCGCGGTGCTGCACCGCCGGTTGGGCGGCATCGAGTGGGGCTCCGTGGGACGATCGTCATGGCGCGTACTCTTCGCATCCGTGCCCTTGGTCCTGATCTGTGCCTGGGTGGCATCGGCGCAGATCTGGACGCAGCCAGGTGAATGGACGGAGAAATCGGCCATGCTCTTTGTTGCCATTGGATTGAGCGTGAGCAGCTATCTGGGCGTCCATGCTTTGTTGCAGTCTGAAGAACTTGGTTTGGTCTGGGGCATGGTGCGAAAAAAACTAGGTCGAGTCATCGGCCGCTGAGGTTACATATGAGCCGGGCGATCATCTTTAAATCGCGGTGGGGTTGGATGGCTTTGTCCGAAACGGCAAAGGGGATCGATTCCCTGGTGTTGCCGAAGGCCTCGCGCCGGGCCGCGCTGTCCGAGTTGCGCCCTGGCTCGATCGAACTGCCGGAAGGCCAGGCCTCGCCGCGATTGCGTGAGGCGCGGACGCAACTAACTGATTATCTGGAGGGAACACGAACATCGTTCGATCTGCCGCTGGACCTTTCACGAGGGACGAATTTTCAACGGAAGGTCTGGCGAGTTCTCCAGCGTATCTCTTGCGGCCAGCTTCGGTCCTATCAATGGGTGGCCCTCCGCGTAGGGGGCAGGCAGTATGCCCGCGCCGTTGGCAATGCCGTGGGAGCGAATCCGATGCCGATCCTGGTCCCTTGCCATCGAATCGTGGCGCAGGATCTGTCGCTTGGAGGATTCTCCGGCGGCTTGCCCACGAAACGAAAACTGCTCACCCTCGAAGGAA
>CAYHQK010000268.1:0-2666 GCA_964358535.1 uncultured Nitrospira sp.
AAAAGAGGACCAGGCGATCGCACCCCACCCTCAACCGAAAGACATCCCTGTGGCCATCACCTCAGCCGACGCCGCAACAATCGAACCAGAAGACATGATGAAGGGCCTCTTCAGTCAACTTCTCCAGTCCATGTCGGAACGGACGGAAAAAAAGATTACCGAACTGCTCCCGCAGATGATGGGAAAAGACCTGGCAGCCCTCGTGGCCAAAGCCGTGGAAGCAGAAGTCCGCACACAAACCAACGCCTCCCTCTCGGAAGAACGGCTGACATTGGCGCTTGAACCGTTGCTCCTCCAGGCGTTACCGAAAGCGATTGAACAGAAGATGGCCCTTCTCGAACCCATCATCCAGCGCAGCCTGGCCGACATCGCCGGCCCCCTGATCCAGGCGCGCATCGAGCAATTCGTCGCTGAACAGACCGCTGCCCTTCGCGCCACGCTGCCCGATATGGTTCGAGAACAACTCGGATCGATCGAGGGACTCGTCAAGGAAGAGTTCCAACGAACTGCCGCCAAACAGACAGCGGGAATGGTCGAAGCGCTCGTTCGTGCGGCAGCCCGCGAGCAGATCGAAGAGGCTGTTCAGCGGCTGGTGCCTGGCTTGGCTGAAGCACAAATCAAAGCAGAGCTCACACGCCTCACCGCTGCCGCGTAGGGCTCCCGCCCTCCTCCGCCCTACCCCTTCTTGGTCTTCTTACCCCGTTTGGCTGTCGCCAGGGCCTTCACGCGCGCCATGTTCTTCAAATGCTTCTTTCTCGTCTTCCGGTCTTTTTCACGCCCTGTGGCCATAGTCACTCCAAATCGTAAAAAGTGGAAGCGGAGCGAACCTTTCGCCCTCGCCCTGTGCGAGTCTGTATAGCACACGCCACCACACCCCTCAAGCTATCTGTGGCCCCATCTTTCCTTGAGAGGCCGCCAGCCGCATGCTAAGATCGCAAATTTCACGGACACATTCACTGTTTCTGAGGACACCACCACTGAATGAGCACACCCCAACTCGACAAAAGCTACGACCCCAAAGCCGTTGAAGCGCGCTGGTATGAAGTCTGGACCCAGAAAGGCTATTTTCACGCCTCGCCGACCCATCCGGGCCAGCCCTACAGCATCGTCATTCCGCCTCCCAACGTCACAGGCTCGCTCCACGTCGGCCATGCGCTGAACCACTCGATACAGGACATCCTGGTGCGCTGGCGGCGGATGCAGGGCCGCAATGTGCTCTGGCTGCCAGGCACCGACCATGCCGGCATTGCCACGCAAAACGTCGTCGAAAAGCAGCTCATGGCAGAAGGGGCCTCGCGGGAGTCTTTAGGCCGCGAACGGTTCATCGAGCGAATCTGGCAATGGAAGGCCACCTCCGGCGATACCATCATCCGCCAGCAAAAACGGCTGGGGGAGTCCTGCGACTGGGACCGGCTTCGTTTCACGATGGACGAAGGACTCTCGAAAGCGGTCCTCGAAGTCTTCGTCCGATTACATGAAGAAGGCCTGATCTATCGGGGTGAGCGGCTGATCAACTGGTGCCCCCGTTGCCTGACGGCCCTCTCCGACATCGAAGTCGAGCACGAAGACATCAAAGGGAAGCTCTATTCGATTGAATATCCGCTTGAGCAGGATCCGACTGTTCGCCTCACCGTCGCGACAACCAGGCCGGAAACCCTGCTCGGCGACACGGCTGTGGCGGTGCATCCGGAAGATCCCCGGTACAATAAATTGATCGGGCAGCGAGTTCGCCTCCCCCTCACCAACCGCACTATTCCAATCGTCGGCGATGCGATCCTCGTCGACCGCGAGTTCGGCACAGGCGCCGTGAAGATCACCCCGGCGCACGACTTCAACGACTTTGAAGCAGGCGAACGGCATAGCTTGCCCCGGCTGCCAATCTTCGACCATCAGGCTCTGCTCGATCGCGAGGGACTCACAGCAGCCGGAGTCGAACCAGCCGTCATCGAGGCAATCGCCACCCTGCCCGCCCTCAAGGCACGGGCCAAGATCGAGCAACTCCTGAAAGACCGCGAGCTCCTCACGAAAGTCGACGACCATAAAATGGCCATCGGCAAATGCTACCGCTGCAAGACGGTGGTCGAGCCCTACCTCTCGCCTCAATGGTTCGTGAAGATCAAGCCGCTGGCCGACCCGGCCATCCAGGCCGTGGTGGACGGACGCATCCGCATCATTCCGGAAGGCTGGACGAACAACTACCTCGGCTGGATGAGGGAGATCAAGGACTGGTGCATCTCGCGCCAAATCTGGTGGGGCCATCAAATTCCCGCCTGGTATTGCCGCAACTGCAACAAGGACTTGATCGTTGAAGGGGCCACCACGACTGACTCAGCCACGTCCGCTCCGCGACTCACAATCCTTCAAGGGGCCACACCAATCGTCGGAAAGACCGCGCCCACAACTTGTCCGACCTGCAAGGGTCATGATTTCATCCGCGACCCGGACGTCCTCGACACCTGGTTCTCCTCAGCCCTCTGGCCCTTCTCGACCTTGGGATGGCCGGAGCAGACGGCTGATCTCAAAACCTACTACCCGACCTCTACTCTCGTGACCGGGCTCGACATCCTCTTCTTCTGGGTCGCCCGCATGATCATGATGGGATTGAAGTTCATGGGCGAGGTGCCCTTCCGGGACGTCTATATCCATGCCCTCGTGCGGGATGCCGA
>CAYHQK010000269.1:0-2657 GCA_964358535.1 uncultured Nitrospira sp.
GCTTCCAGATGGACGAATTTGTTTTCCGTGTCGCCGATGTAGAGCACCACTCCGCCTGGAGTGAAGATCTGGCAGAACTGTTCGATGATCGCTTTGATGAGTGGATTCTGGCCTCCAGGCGAAAGGGCGACCCGTGAGCCATCGGGAAGCGTGACGGGCACGCGTGCCAAGTGTCTCGTCCTGGCCATCTCGTCTTTAAGCCCTTCGCGGCTTGCGAGGTATGTCTTGAGGGCTGTTGGCCACTCACGGGTTCCAACTTTTCGAAGTAAGGCCAATGCTGAAGGCTCGATCTGATATACCGTCTTCCCGCTGTTCGTGGGCCGATGGGGATTGTCGGGGTTACGAAGCAGCAAGCCCGCTTCCACAAAGAACTTCACGGCGTCGTCGCGAATTGTTTCGCGGGTATTGGGCGCGTAGCGTACGCCGTATGTCTTGGCGATGAAGTCAATGATAGGGGTGATGCCACGGAGCGGAGCGTGAGCAGCAGCCCATGAAACATTGGGTTGCAGGTCTAACAGGGCGAGCAGCGTATAGGCGGCGGTTTCATTTCTTTGCTTGGGGTCAAACTGCAAGGCGGTCAGTGCGGTTATGGCCTCAGCGAGGCGCTGCTTTTTTGTGGCTACTTTGGTGATTGGTTTATTTGTGGGCATGGAGATGTTTGGTCACGAGTGCGTCGATTTCTTCTTGGGGGAGATCCAACGATTTCATGTCAATTCCAATCGCGTGCAAGGTGTCACGGTTAGGATAGGCTAACTGCCGAAGATCGCCGGCGTTCACTTGCGTGTGCCCGCTGAAACGGCGGAAATACTGATCCACCACCGTGGAGTTCAGAAACGCAAAGAGGCCGACCGCAAGACTGCGATCGAGCCCACGCCCATTTGCATGGAAGTAGTTCAGATGGTTTTCGAAGCCCAGCCACTCTGCTTTCACATTATCCGGGTCGAACAGGCATGCCACGAGGCGCCGACGTTCCTCCTTTGAGGTGAAACGTTTCGTGAGCAGGTAGACGCCGGATGGCACAAGCCAGGGGCGCGTGTCGTCATTGTCGAGAATGGCGTTAGGTTTGCGGGATTGGGGCTTCGGCCAACGAACCGTGCCCGCGTCAAAGTGGCAGGGATACACTAACGGCACGGTCCCTTTCTGCGGTTCCTGTCGAAGCGAGTCTTTAAGCCGGAAGTCCACAACGCGCCCGGTCGATACGGTGAGACCCAGCGAGGCAAGGCTTGAGCGGAGACCTGCCATTATTTCTTTGGCCTCCGCGTGTGATGGTGCCGAGGGGATATGGATGAACTGTTCTGCGTCATGCGGATGGACCACTTCGGAGAACGCCAGCACCGACTCAGCGACCACATCACCATGCTCTCCGCTGCTGCTGGAGACCACCAGCTTGCGGGGCTGGTTTCGTCCCTTTACGGCATGAAAGATAATGTTCTCTTGCAATACGCTGTCATCTCGGAAGGCGGCATTGCGCGATTCGAAAACATGGAGCCTGCGGAGCTCCATGTTGTGCAGGAACTCCTCACGGAAGAGGCGGAAGTACGGGCCATTGCAAAAGCTTCGAGGCGTGATGCCAACGATCTGGCCTGTTGGAACTAATAGCTTTTGAATAAGGGCGATGAAGCCGGTGTAGAGATTGCTCGTCTCGATTCCGGCTGAACTCAGAGCGCGTCGCTCGGCTGAGTTGATGCCGATTTTTCGGTAGGGCGGATTCGTAATCGCTACGTTAAAGGCTGGTGGCGTTGTGGCGAACAAATCCCCGGTCAGCAGCGCCGACATGTCCTGGATGAAGTCGGTTGTATGGATAGTGAAGGTGAAGCGAATTCCTGCTTCAGCGCAACGCTGCCCGCAGTCTTGCATGGTCTTGGATAGTGCGTCTTGAATGAACGGATCGAGCTCGAAGAGCGTAGCTTCGATAGTGCGGACCCCGTCCTTCTTGTGGCATAAGCGAGACACGAATGCTGCGGTCAGCGCCCCCGCTCCGGCTCCGGCATCCATCAAGCGCACGACCTTGGGAAGCGGCCCGAACAAAGATGCCATGAAATCAGCCACAGGCGCAGGCGTGAGGAATTGTCCCAGCTCTCCCTGTCGCTTGCGAGCATCTGATAGGGTGGCATTCGACATGGGATTAGGCTATCAGTCGTTGCATGGTGGCGTTATCGAAAAATGGGCGCGTACCTGCGAGGGCTATTCTACTTTTTTTGAGCCCTTTGGTCCATCTCTACGTGCGCGTTCCGCGAGCACAGGGAATCGCTAGTGAATTGGGGACAGGCTACTTTTGTGTGAGGATTCTGTCAATGAGAGGAAATGCATTGTGTCTTGGAGGGCTTGTCAGCGATTTGGGATGCAGCGCTGTTCTAAGCTTGCTCGTTTTCTCTTTAGGGATGGGGGCTGATTGATCTTCCACTGCGCGCGTCCAACGAGGGGAGTCCGCGACCGCGCGTTGCACGAGCACAGAAGATCATCGCCTCCATCCTCTCTCTTTTAGCAGGCTGCGGAAAACTTGGTGTATGCGAAAAAACGGTCAACATGCTTCGAGTGCACTGAGGCCTGACTAACCACAGGATGCTCAAAATGGCTGTCCAGCAAGGCCGCAGCGAGCGATGAGGCGAGGCGTACGGGTTGGTACGTTGAGCCTCTTCGTGAAGCGAGAACGCCGC
>CAYHQK010000270.1:0-2635 GCA_964358535.1 uncultured Nitrospira sp.
TCCGTCTTTTACGCGAAGCGCAAGACGCTCTTCGTGCCATTCGGGGAAGAGGACAAGATCCGGGCGGCGCTGAAGGAGCCAAGGCGAGTGATGATCCTCTTACCGGAGAGCGCACAGGCGAAGTTGCCGGAAGAAGCAAGCGGATTGGTGCCCCTGCTCAAACGCTACGGCTATGTACTGCTGGCCAACCAGCCGATGGTGACGATTCCTGAAAATGCCCCGCAGCCGCCGACCATTTTCGGCCATTGAACGAATAACCCCGCGAGACGGGCGGGACTTGCGGGACGAAATGGGAATCTTATCTGTTCACGCCGCGCTTTTCGCGCACGTCTCGCGCGTCACGCCTACATCGCCACGAGACCCTTCAGAAGATAGCTCGCCACCAGCACCAGCACCACAGCCACGACGAACAGACCCTCCGCCACGACAGCCCGTACCCCCGGGCCATCTGCCCTGGACAAGCCCTGACCCTGGAGGCTCTCCAACCAATGGGCAGTACAGACGAACAGCGCGGCAGTTGCGACAAACAGAGAGCCGGTCGCCATCCCTAATCCCATTCCCACAAGCGCGCGAGCCAGAGGTCCGGACAACCAAGCCTGCCCCCATGGCGATCGCACCCTCCACACAACATGGCCTACGAGTCCCACCAGAGTGAGCAACCAGCCGCCCCACAAGAGCAACTGAAGCAGCCAAGTCTCCGACGGAAGCTGTAGGATCGTCCAGGCGAACGCGAGCATCACCACGAAAAATGGCGTGATCCGACAAACGGCCGTTCTGGCCGCTGCACGCCATTCGCGCCAGGGATGAACGGCGATCATTCCCATGACACAACCGAGAGCCGCCCCTCCTGCCACATCGGTCGGATAGTGAGACCCGCGGAGCACCCGACTGGCGGCAATAGCCATGGCCACAGCGAACAGGGGCCATCTCGCTCGCGGAAACTTTGCGGCGAGCACGGTTGCAACCGCGAATGCTGCCGCTGCATGGCCGGAAGGGAACGAATCCCACCCGCTCCCGTGAACTGGAGAAAGCTCGAAGTTGCCGGTATCCATGAACTTGGGGCGAGGACGGCCAATGGCATGTTTTGCGATATTGGCGATCACTGCGACGAGACCGTGCGCGATGAGGCTCTGCTTGCCGGCGTCTTTCCACTGTTGCTGATTCAATCCATACCCGACTGCCAGCAACAGGAGGCTGAGGAGCACCAGCGTGTCCCCCTTGCCGAGACGGTCACCGAGATCGCTGAACAGAATCAGCCAGGGGTTGGGAGCAGAACCGATCGGTGGATAGAGGGAACGGACGAACCTAGCCAGAGGCACATCCCACCCAAACAGTCCCACGAACACGAGGAGAAGCGCACAGACGGAGAGGAGCACGGCTGCAGCAGACGTGAATCGTGAGTCGTGAATCGTCAATCGCGGGAGAGCCATAAGAATCGGTCGGCACGTTCAACGATAACCGGCGGCAACAGTGTGCTCAAAAAAGCCGTCCAGCAAGGCCGCAGCCGGCGAAAGCATCCTGTTAGGGCACCCAGTCGGCAAGAAAGACATTGAACTCACCGGGCATCTTGGCCCCGCGATCCGACACCCAGACCAGGCTGGCGCCATTCGGCGAGAACATGGGGAAACTGTTGAACTGTCCATCGAACGTGAGTCGTTCCAGACTTTGGCCATCCTCACCGATCGCGTAGAGATGAAAGCTGGGCTTGCCCCCCTCGCCTTTCGTTTCAATATTCGAGGAGAAAACGATTCTCTTGCCATCGTGAAAATAGGAGGGCGAGAAGTTCGAGGCCCCGTTCGTCGTGACCTGCCTCTTGCCGCTTCCGTCCGCATTCATCACGAAGATTTCAAGTTGCACCGGCTCCACCAGATTTTGCTTGAGCAAGGCCTGGTACGTCTCAATCTCCGCCTGATCGGTCGGATGCGACGCCCGGTAGACGATGCGTTTGCTGTCAGGCGAAAAGAAGGCTCCACCGTCGTAGCCGACCTCATTCGTCAGCCGCCGGGCTCTCGAACCGTCGAGATTCATGGCATAGAGATCCAGGTCCCCGTCCTTGACGGAGGTCCACACGATCGTCTTGCCGTCCGGCGAGACCGTTGCCTCCGCATCGTAGCCGGATGAAGACGTCAGCCGCTGCATTTCCTGGCCGTCGAGGCGCACGGCATACAGATCGTAGTCGTCCAAGGCCCAGCGATAGGCCCCCTTCGGCTTCAACGGACAGTTCGGCCCGGTGGCATAGGTCGACGAATAGAGCACGCGGCGATCGCCAGGGAAAAAGAATCCGTCGGTCGTAACGCCCGTGCCGGTGCTCACCAATCGCACGGTGTCGCTTTCCAGGTCCATCACATACATTTGATAACAACCCAGACCGGCATCAGCCGGCTTGAGCATGGCCGCATAGGTATCTTTCATCCAATTGTTCGTGGATTGAAAAATCAATTTATTTCCGCTGAAAGAAAAGTAGGCTTCGGCATTCTGCCGGCCCACCGTCAACTGACGAACATTTTTCAGATGCCGCTCGGCCTGGTGCGCGGGAACTACCCGCGCCTTCGGCGCAAGGCCCTCCGCCTGTCCCTGCTGCTCACAGAGCAACAGACCGATCAGTCCGATCATGCACCACTTACCGAATGGGATT
>CAYHQK010000271.1:0-2633 GCA_964358535.1 uncultured Nitrospira sp.
GTCAGGACGGATTTCCCCAACGCCACGGACCCGTTCAAATATCGGCTATTGGAGATCATTGGTGTCTACGGTGATTCGATGCGCGAGCAGGCCAATGAAATGTTCGGCGACGGGATCATGAGCGCGATCGACTTCACGCTCGACATGGAAAAGGTGACCGGGAGCCAGGGCGAAGCGCGGTGCAAAATCACGCTGAACGGCAAATGGCTTGAATATAAAACGTTCTGATCGATGATTGCTGATGTGAGGAGGGAGGAAGGATCGTGAATAAGATCGAAGCCATCAAACTGGAGCGCGACGGATTGGCAGTGAAGGACATGATCGCCCTGTACGCTAAGAGCGGCTGGGAATCCATTCCTGAGGCAGATATCCAGCGGCTCAAGTGGTATGGCCTCTTTCTGAGGAATCCCACGCCGGGATTCTTCATGATTCGGGTGCGGATACCGGGCGGTAAGACCGGCTCATACCAACTGAAGGCGCTGGCTGCCATCGCCGGGACCTACGGTAACGGCGTCCTGGACCTCACGACGAGGCAACAAATACAGCTTCGGCACATCAAGATCGAAGACGTGCCAGCGGTCTTTGCCAAGATGGAGGAGGTGGGGCTGACCTCTCTCCAAACCGGCATGGACAACGTGCGGAACGTCATGACCTGCCCGGTTGCCGGGTTGAGTCCTGACGAGGTGTCGGATGCGACGCAAATCGTGCGGGCCATCAACGAGGAGATCCTGGGCAATCCGGCCTATTCGAACCTGCCGCGAAAGTTCAACGTGGCGGTGACAGGCTGCCCTGACAACTGTGTCCATATGGAAACCCAGGACCTGGCCTTTGTGCCGGCCTATCACGACGATGGCCATGGGAGGAGTGTCGGGTACAACGTGCTGGCCGGAGGCAAGCTCGGTTCAGGCGGGTATCGGATCGCCACGCCGCTGGATATTTTTGTGACCGAGGGGGACGCCTTGGGCGTGAGCCGTGCGGTTATCGAAATCTTTCGGGAGCACGGATCGAGAGAGAATCGGACCCAAGCGAGGCTGGCCTTCTTGCTGGATGAGTGGGGCGAAAGCCGGTTCCGGGAAGAAGTGGAAACGCGAGTGGGAAAGAAACTGTTACTGGCCGGTGTCGATGCGCGAAAAGCAGTCGAGAAGAGCCACGTCGGCATCTATCGGCAAAAACAACCGGGCATGAACTATGTGGGGCTTAAAGTTTTGGTGGGCCGTATCACGCACGACGACCTGGCCAAGATCGCAGCCTTGGCAGAGAAGTATGGAACGGGGGAGGTCAGGATTTCCCCGGCGCAGGCCCTGATCATTCCGAACGTCTCCGATCGGAAGATCGGCGACCTCGACCGGGAGCCGCTGGTGAAGCAATTCGCCTATAACCCCTCACCGGTCTACAAGGGGCTGGTGAGTTGCGTCGGCAGCGACTACTGCAACCTGGCGGTCATCGAAACGAAGAGCCGGGCGGTGGAGACGGCGAAGGCGCTGGAGGCTCGTCTGGGGAGCACGCTCAAGCCGATCACCATGCATTGGTCCGGCTGCCCCGCTGCCTGTGGCAACCATCTCGTGGCGGATATCGGGCTCTTGGGCAAGAAGGCCAAGGTGGATGGGAAGGTGATCGATGCGGTCGATATCTACGTGGGGGGCCGCTCAGGGCCAGATCCGAAGCTGGCGGTCAAGATCATGGAGGATGTGCCCTGCGACAGGCTGCCGATGGTGCTGGAAGGGCTGGTGCCCTATCACGCGCGAGAGAAGATGCATCGGGTGAGGGGAGGGGCCAAGAAGCTTGCGCTCGGTAAAGAGGTGTCGAATGCAACGGCTGCGTAAGATGGGATGGACAGCCTGGTCGTTCTCCTGCTCGCGGAGCACGCAGCTTGCAGTGTCGTTCGTATCTCGTGAAGCGTGAAGCGTCCGAATCCAAAGCGAGATTTAGGGGACACGCGCAGTAAAGGGCGGCCTTGGCCACTCATTTGAATAGAGGTGTAGGGAGGTAGGCGGGGTACGTTGGCCTTCCACCCGACGCTAGGGAGCACCACAAAATTGAACTATAATGAATTTACGTTTAACCGCAGGGCCAAGGAAGGCGTAGGGTAATCATGGCAACGACAAGCTATACGGGGATTGTTGAAAAGGAGGGGACGGGCTACGTCTCTTTCTGTCCTGAGCTTGATGTGTCCAGCCAGGGCGATACGGTTGAGTCTGCTACGGCCAATCTCAAAGAAGCTGTCGAGTTGTTTCTTGAGTGTGCCGATCCTGCAGAAGTCGAACGTCGGCTTCATACGCAGGTGTTCGTCACTCGATTTGAAGCGGCCCAGGGGTAGGCTCCGCGTCCTCTCCGGACGGGATGAGTGCCGCATTCTCGAGCAACATGGATTTCAAGTCGTTCGGCAGCGTGGAAGCCACATCGTCATGCAACGGCGAAGCGATTTTTGGACGGTGACAGTGCCCGTTTCAGACCATTCAGAGATTAGGATCGGAACCCTCCAGTCGATCATTCGCCAAAGTGGCGTCGCACGCACAGCATTCGAGGCCTAGAAGTCCCAACCGTCAGCATATGTTCTTTCGTCCCATCACCGGCCGCACTCTGCCAACCGGGACGGTTAGCACTTCATCATGCCGAGCAATCAGAAAAGACTG
>CAYHQK010000272.1:0-2632 GCA_964358535.1 uncultured Nitrospira sp.
GGTGGAGTTGCAGCGGCCCGGCAAGTTCCAGATCAGCGCCCTGCCGCTGGAGTGAGCCCTACTGGGGTTTCTGCTGCTCGCCCCAGCGCCGGATCAGCTCGTCCACCTGCGAGATGACGATGTTCAGCCGGCCGTCGGTGTGCTACTGCAAGTCGGCCAGCTTGTCTACCTTGACGGCCAGCTTGTCAATCCTCCTGCCCGCTTCCTGAAGCTGAAGGGCAACATTGGTGATCAGGCCGGCCTGAGTCTGCTGGATGGCCTCGATGCGGTCCAGGCGCGCGGTCGTGTCCCGGGGAAGAGAGCGCAAGTCCGCCTGAAAGGTTTCCTGCTGCGTCTGCAACACCTCCTGCCGGTAGCGCAGGTCCTCCATGCCAGCATCAAGTCCTCCTTTCTGCGCCAAGTCTCTTTTTGGAGTTACGGGCCTCCGTCGGGGGGCCCGTGTCCGCAATGGTTGCCCTGTATCGGCCATTTGTGGCGGGATACATCGCCTGGATGTATCTACAAGATCGAGCGCAGGGCGAAGACGATGCAGACCAGCGACACGAGGATCGTCGGCCACGGGCGCCAACCCTCGTGTACCAACGTGAACTTCGGCAACACGGTGCGGCCCTCCTTTCTGGCTGGACCACCCATTGAACGCCGAGCGGCGGCAGGTTATACTCGTTCAGGGTCGGTCAGCCGGCTCTACCGAATTGGCTTGGCTGCTGATTGACCGTCGGGGCCAAGCCATTCACCTCTTGTTTTCCTGCCTGCCCCTTGCGGGGCATCCACCATCTTTTTTATAAGCGATCTCCGTTTCGTTTGCAACATGAATCGGTGTGCATCCATGTGCATGGATCACTTATGATTTATACGTCCATCGCTTCTCATGTACGGTAGACTCGTTTTCAGATCAAGGCGCAGGCTATCCATGTTGCAATTTGTTCGATTGGGGCATAGAATCCATAGCATGAAGAAGAAAGTCGCGGATCGGCGCAAGCAGAACGGGAGCCCGGGGGCTTCCGCTGAAACGCAAGGCAAGGGACGCCCTGGGCAGGGCCGCCTAACCGAAGATCAGCGGGCCAGCATCGCAATGGATCGCTTTGCACCTCTTAGGCAAGGAAAGGGACCAGAGTCAATTAAGGAGTTGGCAGGTCGCTACAGGCGTGATGCGGCGGTGATTTCGCGAGCGGTCACCAGCGCTTTTCGCGATGGCTTAGTGGACATCGTCCGCACAGGCCGTCCGCATGTACAGCGTCTGCAATCCCTGGAGAAGAGGATACTCGACCGGTACCCGAAGCTCTGGGACGCAATCGTCGTTGAGGTGCATTCCACTGAAGGCAACAGCTCCGGCCAGAACCTTGGCAGGATCGATGACGAGACGCACCGCAAACTCGGCTATGCCATGGCCGGCTCGACTAGCCAGTGGCGTTTACGAGACGCCGACGTGATCGGTTTTGGCTCCGGCCGCGGTGTCTTTTACACTGCTGAATCCGCAATGCAACTGCCAGCCGCCCTTCGGGTTGAGGGCCTGCATCTTGTGTCTCTCACCGGAGCTGTCCACGCACGAGACCATGCGAAGCAGCTTAATGCCCGACTTGATGCTGATCTCCATGTTGCTCTATTCGGAATGTGCATACAGCACGAGGCCACACTCCATCTCACCACCCACCCGATCACGGCATGCGATGCTCGCGATTTGACGTACCTGGGAAAGAAACACTGGGCCCAGCACCATCCGACCCATGCCCTAGTCGGCGTAGGCGTGCTCGCAGATGGCCACCGCTTCTATGAGGAAGCAAAATCGGAGAAGCCTGATCCCATTCTCGAGAAGATCATCCAGCCCCTAAGGAGGCTCGTGACCCTGTGCGACAGCGTCAGGGGCATGGATCCTTCTCCCGGGTATTACCCCGTTGCCGACATCTGCAACCACTTATTCTTTGTCGACAGAGGAGATCTCTCCGACACCATCAGGAAAGAGATCCTCGCGAATATTGAAGAGGTGAACAAACGTCTGTTGAACGTAAGCGAAGAGCAGTTGAATGATGTTGGCGCGATACTTTTGGTTGCGGGCTCTCGAAAGAAGGCCGCCGCGATACACCAACTCCTCGATTCGCCAGCATTCAAAATTCGAATGATCTGCACTGATTCGAGAACTGCCGAGGACCTTCTGTAGTTGTCCGGCGATGGCCAGCTCGGGGCGATGGGCTGACGCTCCGGCAGCTCGTCAGATCTGTGCGAACCAGTCAGCGTCGACGGGCACCTCCTCGACCATCTTCGTCGTGACGCCGAGTTTGAGGTTCTTCAGCAACTCGCGCAACTGCTCGCCATCGATCAGATCGATCGCCGGCGCGCCGTCTCGCGTGGCCTCCTTTTGGGCGTCAGGCGTGTAGGCTCCCGTGGTCATGAACAGCCCCTTGTCGGTTCGTCCAACCATGGCCCCACGAAAATCGGGGAATCCGCTGGCCGGGTGGAAGCCGCCAGCATGTCAAGTCGCCGGTTGACCGGGCCGTGAAGGCCATCTGCAAGGCGGGCAATTGAACGGGCGAGTTGATTTTCAGGAGCTCCCCCAGCCGCGCCATCGCTTCTTCCAGGATGGCGCGCTCGGCGGCGTAGCAGATGCGCAGCGAGCCTTCGCCGCCGGCGCCGAAGG
>CAYHQK010000273.1:0-2614 GCA_964358535.1 uncultured Nitrospira sp.
TGCGGGTTTCGCGAAGTCCCGGACAGCAATTACGGTAAGTCCCGGACACGCATTTCAGTAAGTCCCGGACAGGGATTTCGCTAAGTCCCGGACAGTTCCGGGCGGCGTGACGGTTGGTCATTGGCTGCTGTGTCGCGGCACTCTGTCGGTCTTGGAAGAGATCGGGGGGGAGCATGCCACGACGCAAGCAAACGAGGCGAATGACCGTGCAGGACATACGAACCATATTACGGCTGACCCATGAGCAGGGCCTCTCGGTGCGAGAGATCGGGCTTCGGCTGAAGCTGAGCAAGACGACGGTGGCAACCTATCTTTTGCGGGCGCGGGAGGCCGGGCTGATCTGCTGGCCGCTGCCCGCGGGGCGCGACGATGACGCAACACTGGAGGCGGCGCTGTTTCAGCGGATGG
Source organism: uncultured Nitrospira sp. (assembly GCA_964358535.1). Taxonomy (GTDB): domain Bacteria; phylum Nitrospirota; class Nitrospiria; order Nitrospirales; family Nitrospiraceae; genus Palsa-1315. The sequence continues at coordinate 409 of CAYHQK010000273.1, forward strand.
GGCGGCCGCCGCAGGATATTGAGGAACCCGACTGGGCCAAGGTTGCCACGGAGCTGAAGCGCAAGGGCGTCACCCTGGTGCTGCTCTGGCAGGAATACCGAGCGACCCACCCAGAGGGCTACGGGTATACGTGGTTTTGTGAACAATTTCGAGCTTTTGAGAACCGCACCAGCCCGAGCTTTCGCAACCGGCACGAAGCGGGCGCCGTCATGCAGACCGATTATGCCGGCCACACGATCGGGGTCACCGACCCGAGCACCGGCGCGGTGCATCAGGCGCAGATCTTCGTCGCGGTGCTGGGGGCCTCCAGCTACACCTTCGCTTGGGCCAGTCTGACCCAGACGCTGCCGGACTGGATCGAGGCTCAAGTCCGGGCGCTGAAGTTCTTCGGCGGCGTGCCCAAGGCCATCGTCTGCGACAACCTCAAGGCGGCCGTGGTCAAACCCCTGTGGTTCGAGCCGTCGATCAGCAAGACCTTCGCCGACATGGCGTCGCATTACGACACGACCGTGCTGCCCACGCGCCCGCGCAGGCCCAGAGATAAGGGTAAGGTCGAGGGGGCCGTGCTGATTGTCGAACGCTGGATCCTGGCGCGGTTGCGCAACATGCAGTTCTTCTCGGTTGAGGCGCTGAACGCGGCCATTGCTGAGCTTCTGGCCGACCTGAATGGCCGTCAGATGCGCCGGATAGGCCGGTCGCGCCGCGATCTGTTCGACGAGATCGAGCAACCCGCCCTGCGCGCGCTGCCCCCGGAACCCTTCGAATATGCGGAATGGAAGCAGGCCAAGGTCCATCCTGATTACCATATCGACGTGCTGCACAGCTTCTATTCCGTGCCGCACCGCCTGATCGGCAAAAAGGTCGATGTCCGGCTCACGCACCGGATGGTCGAGATATTCCACAACCATGAGCGTGTCGCCGTTCACACCCGTCGAGGCACGCGCGGCGGCCATTCCACCGTGAAAGAGCACATGCCAAAGGCGCACCAGCGCCACGCCGGCATGACCCCGGAATATCTGATCACCCGGGCAGGCCGTCTGGGATATCATGTCGCCGTCCTCATCGAACGGCTGATGCGCGACAAGCCCCACCCCGAACAGGGCTATCGCTCCGCCCTAGGAGTGCTGAGCCTTGAGCGCAAGTTTGGCCGTGATCGGCTTGAGGCCGCCTGTGATCGGGCGCTGACCCATAACACCGTCAGCTATGCCTCGGTGCAATCCATCCTGGCCACCGGCCTCGACAAGGCTGCCGCCGAACCGGCCCCCATCCTGCCAACCCCGCGCCACGACAATATCCGTGGCCCTGCCTATTACCAATAAACAAAAAGGAAATACGGACAATGCTGACACATCCCACCCTCGAGCAGATGGCCAGTCTCGGCCTGAACGGCATGGCCGCCGCATGGCGCGCCCTGGCCGAGCAGGATCCCGGCGAAGCCTTGAACCGCAATGAGTGGCTCGGCCTCATGCTCGATCGCGAGGCCGCATGGCGTGCCGACAAACGGTTCTCCAACAGACTCAGGAATGCAAAGATGCGCTTCCCCAACGCCTGCATCGAGGACATCAACTTCACGGCCCCCCGTGGCCTTGATCGCCGCCAGATCCTGTCGCTCGCCCAGGGCGGCTGGCTCAAGGCCCATGAACAGATCATTCTCACCGGCCAGACCGGCACCGGAAAGACTTGGCTGGCTTGCGCTTTTGCCCATCAGGCTGCCCGCTTGGACCAATCCGTTGCATATGCCCGCATGCCGCGCCTCTTTGAGGAAATGGCCACTGCTCGCCTCGATGGCAGGTTCCCGCGGCTCATCGACAAGCTCGCCCGCGTTCAGCTCCTTGTCCTTGATGACTGGGGCACGCACAGCCTGACCGACCAGCAGCGACTTGGCCTGCTCGAACTCTTCGAGGAACGCTATCAGCGGCGCTCCACCATCATCACCGCTCAACTGCCCGTCTCAGGCTGGCATCAGATGATCGGCGAGCCGACCATCGCAGACGCCATCCTCGATCGCATCATCCACAACGCACACCGCATCGAACTGAAGGGAGACAGTATGCGCCGAAAAAGCGAAAACCCCGGATTGACCCCGACCGAAAATCCCGAAATCTTCACAGAAGAAGCATGACAGCAGACCAAGGACCAGCCGTCGCCAAACTGTCCGGGACTTACTGAAACGGCTGTCCGCGACTTAGTGAAATCGCTGTCCGGT
>CAYHQK010000274.1:0-2607 GCA_964358535.1 uncultured Nitrospira sp.
CTTCTGCTGCAATCGCCGATCCGCTGCTACGACGAGCCTTCGGTCGGCGGGCTCGCCCCTCGGACCCTCCACGTACTGCATGAGTACGCCTCGGGTCCTCACGGCTCCGCGCGCCGGTCTCGCGACGCGGCTCAGCGATTTCGCGGCGAACCGTCATGAATCATGCGGGCTAGGCGTTCGACATGGCGTCTGCCCTATCGTAGTGGGAGCTGGCGGCCACGCACGACGGCATTGCGCCGTTTCGGCGCAGTTTTAGAGTCGTGCGTGGGAAGTGTGATGCGGGTCAGTAGCAGTGGAAGCTCGCCGCATCATGGCGACGTCGAAGGTCTATGCCCTTCGTCAGCCGAGCCTCTTCACGCTCCGAGCAAAAGAGAAGGGGGCCACTTCATTGCTTGACCTCGTACCAGTTGAGCGCCTGGTACAAGGCGAGCGTGAGCCATCGCCAAGGGCGGGCACACGTTCACGAGCCCCCTGTCGTCTGTAGATGTCTCTTCGGTGGCCAATACGCAGAACCACAATCTCGTCTCCCTCAATGTCGAACACGACACAATAGTCGCCGATACGAAATCGGTATGAACCCAACTCCGATTGCTTGAGGGGTTCGGCATGCTGGAGAGGATCGGATGCGTAGCGAAGGAGGGTCTTGCCGATGCGCTGTTTCACGCTGGTGTCGAGGGCGTCGATATCTCTGATTGCACGGTGGGTGTAGATCAGCCGGTACTTCACCGGCCAAAGACCTGCCCATGTGATTTCACTTTGCCTGCTTTAAAGTCTCGCCGAGCTTCGCGAATGCTTTGAAGATACTCGGGGGAGGTCGCTGCGATGAGATCTTCCAGGAACACTTGTCTGGCAGATTTCTTCATGCTTTTGACGGCCCGAATAATTGTTTCCGGGCTGACTTCCATTTTGACGGCAGTCGGCATCACTTGCCCTCCTTCGTTCGGCCATTCACATCCTGAGAATTCCTTGCCGGTTTTCTTGGCTATTATCTGCGAGGCATTTGGTGAGGTCAAGCAATGACGCCATAGCTCTTGGGTGATTCTGCTTCCCTTTCTCTCTTCGGCTCGGCTGGAAGGGCTGTGGACTGAGGTGTTCAGCTCCCTTTACCATCTCCATCACAGGTTCGTTAGCCTCGGGTTTGCGAACTACAGAAGTCTTGGTTCCGCAGTTCTTCCCCCCTTCCTTCCACGACGCTGAGGCTCCTCGCGGACTTCACCGGAGAAGCGGGGACCCACCGAGATTCTCCTGGGAAGGAAAGCTGGAACTGACCGAGGTTCTTCGACTCCTGTCGCAGCCGAGGGAATTCCAGAAGGTTTCCGCCCAGGAGAATCCGGAAGGGTCGCTTCGGAGGTAGGGGAGCGAGAGTGTCAGCGTCGCGTTCTCACGCTCCGTGGCATTTCTTGTATTTCTTGCCAGATCCGCAATGGCAGGGGTCGTTGCGGCCGACTTTGTCGTCGTTTCGCTGAACCGTCTGGGGGGCGATCGGTTCTTCTCCGCGATTGAGAATGAGCGCTGGTTGGGGGCGTGAGATGACTGGTGGCGGCTGGGGGGCTGGTTGCCCCTCGTTCCGGACCGCCTGCACATGGAAAAGCCGATCGAGTGCATCGGCCTTGACACGCTCCATCATGCCGGCAAAGAGGTCGTAGCCCTCGCGTTTGTACTCGATGAGCGGATCTTTTTGCCCGTAGCCGCGCAATCCGATCCCGTCGCGCAGATGGTCCATTCCGAGGAGATGGTCTTTCCAATGGTGGTCGATGACCTGGAGCATGAAGTTCTTTTCCAGGAAGCGCATCAAGTCCGAGCCCAGCTCCTGCTCTCTCTTGTCATAGGCGTCGCGCACCTGTTCGCGCAGGTCTTCGACCAAGGCGTCGCGACCCATAGTGCGAAGCGACTCGGCCCCGTCGTCCTTGCCCTGGGTGAGGTCGAGCGCGAACTGGCTATGCATGAGCTCCGTGAGCCCTTTGATGTCCCATTCTTCCGGGTATTGTTCCGCCGTGCAATAGATGTTCAGGGCGGAGACCACCAGGCCGTCCATCATGTCGTGCAGGTCGTCTTTCAGATTTGTCCCGCCCAGGACGGCGCGGCGGTGCTGGTAAATCACCTCGCGCTGCTTGTTCATGACGTCGTCGTATTCCAGCAGCTGTTTCCGGATTTCGAAGTTGTGGGCCTCGACCTTCTTCTGGGCGTTGGCGATGGCTCTGGTGACCATGCCGTGTTCGATCGGGACGCCCTCTTCCATGCCGAGCTTGAGCATCAGTTGGGAGACTCGCTCGGAGGCGAAGATGCGCATCAGGTCGTCTTCCAGCGACAGGTAGAAGCGTGACGAACCTGGGTCGCCCTGGCGGCCGGCGCGGCCGCGGAGCTGGTTGTCGATCCGGCGGCTTTCGTGGCGTTCGGTGCCGAGAATGTGGAGTCCGCCGGCCGCGATGACCTCCCGTTTGTCCTTCTCGCAGTCGGACCGGATCTCTTCGGAGAGTTCCTGCTTGCGGGTATCGGGCATGTTCTCTTCCCGGTACAAGATCTGTTTGAACATGAAGTCGGGGTTGCCGCCGAGGAGAATGTCGGTGCCGCGGCCCGCCATGTTCGTGGCGATGGTGACGGCGCCCT
>CAYHQK010000275.1:0-2604 GCA_964358535.1 uncultured Nitrospira sp.
AGTGAATCGTACAGTGCAGGGATTCGCTTCAATAGCCGGCTGCGGAAAAATTCGGGTGACATGCTCTCTATGATATGGAGGCCTCAATCGCCATCAGGATGCTCAAAAAGGCCGTCCAGCAAGGCCGCAGCGAGCGAAGAGGCGAGGCGTACCCTTGTGGTACGTTGAGCTTCTTCGTGAAGCGAGAACGCCGCTGGCGGCATTTTTCAGCATCCTGATAGAGCAGCCGACCGGAGACGCATCGTGGCACTAACCGCAGCAGAAATTGGGGAGGTGGTGGGTGAACTGGCCCCGGCCTTGGCCGAAGGCTGGATTCAAAAGATCCATCAGCCGACGGATCGCACCATTCTGCTGGAAGTCCGCACGCCAGGACGGACGCACCGGCTCCTCCTCTCCTGCCACCCGGACACCGCCCGCATCCACTTCACCACGGAAGCCCTTCAGAATCCACCGACGCCGCCGCCATTCTGCCAATTTCTCCGCGCCCATCTGCAAGGAGCGAGAATCGACAAGATCGAACAGGTTCACGGGGACCGGATCGTCCACCTTGCCCTGAGCACGAAGGAAGGTCCCTGTACGTTGGTCGCAGAGCTGACAGGAAAAACCTCGAATCTCCTCGTCCTCAATGAGGCAGGCCTGATCCGGCGAGACCTAAATGGGACCAAAGACCTGGTGGGACAGCTCTATGTTGCGCCAGCCCTCCCTTACCAGGACCGCCCTGCCGCAAACCTGGCTCGATTCAGCCAAGGCAGCCAAGAATCACCATTTCCCTTGTCCGTTGCCATCGATGCCCATTACCACAAAGCGGAAGCCACGTCGGTCGTCGAGACAACACGGAACGCCAGGGCCTGGATACTCAGAAAATCCATCAAGAAGCTCCGTCGCCGCATCGAAGCCTGGCACGAAGACCTCGCGAAGGCAGAAAAATACAAAACCTACGCTCGCTACGGCGAGCTCATCAAGGCAAACCTCGGAACCATCCGCAGGGGCCAGACCGATGTCACCCTGGTGGATTATTTCAATGAGGAGCTGCCTAGCCTGACGATCCCCCTCGACCAGACCAAAACTCCCCAGGGCAATATGGACGACTACTTCAAGAAACACCGGAAGCACCTGGCGGCCGAGCGGGAGCTTCGCCCTCGCATCGCAGAGGGAGAAAAGGAATTAGCCACGCTGCAGCAAGAGTTGACCTCTATTGAGCAGGGAACCTGGCAACCACCGGAGCACACGCATCCGGCCCTGCGAGCCAGAGCCCTCGCGCGGACGGGAAAGAGAAAGGCCAAACAGGAACAACGGCAAGGCCCCTTCCGCCGCTTCACCTCGTTGGACGGGCTGACGATTTATGTCGGGAAAAATGCGCGGGAGAACGACGAACTGACGTTTGGCTTGGCCAAGAGCGACGACCTCTGGCTCCATGCCAGGGGCACGCCAGGCTCCCATGTGGTGGTGCGACTCGAAAAGGGAGCGGAGATACCCCCGGAGACCCTACGAGATGCGGCGACATTGGCCCTGCTCTACAGCGATCTGAAGAAAAGCGGAAAGGGCGACGTCATCTATACCCGCCGCAAGTGGGTCAAGAAAGCGAAGGGCCAGGCGCCTGGCGCCGTGACCGTCACTCAGGAGAAGTCTCTGTTCGTCTCGCTCGACAAGATACGGCTTGCCGGCTTGAAAGAGCGATCAGACGCGCGGTAAGCCCGTCACCACCCCCTTCATCTTCTGTCAGCGCAGACTACTGATGTTGGGTCATGAACCAGCCGGCGACTGAGAGTCGCCGATGCTCACCTGCGACTTGATCCACCCGACAGACCCGATGGAAACGGGGCACCGTGAACATCACGAGCGAGCCAGGCCTGGGCTCGATACAATGGGTCACCTCAAGGTCCGGCTGATCGGTGGCATGGGCCTTCCGCTTGCGATAGATGATCAGTTCTCCGCCCCAATCTGACCGCCATTCGTCATGAAAGTAGCTCACCATCGCAAGACGGCGGCGCGGCGCCGTCTCACCCTCCATCGCATAGCCTTGGTCTGTATCGTCATGGGTCAAGAGACAATCGCCCGCCGCGTAGGAGTAATAGCTAAAGCCCACATGGCGGCCGACGATGTGAGGAAAGGACTCCATGTAGGATTGAATGCAGGGCAACTGTAACCGCGACATCATTCGCTGCCCTTGGGCCCGATCTATTTCAGCCTTTGCCCAGTTTCCCGAATTCGGAAAATCTTCCCTGACCTTCGGCAGATCGGCCAAACTCTTCCAGGCCGCCTGCTGCATCCCGTCACGGAAGAACTGCCGCTCCTCCTTCGACCAGAAATTCTCGACGACCAGAACAGGGTTCTTGTGGAATGAAAATGAAGACAGGTCGGCTAACGGGACTGGTTCGGACATCGATTCCATTCGAGTGCTCACCAGACTCCTCCTGACAAATGGGGTCGGACAGGTTTCGCACTCGCCACCTCATCACATCCCTCACTCGGTTGATCGGCCAAACTGGCCGCAAAAAGGGGGCTGCTATCATGACGATAACAGCCCCCTGTATATTCGCGCGTAAAAACTAGTAGCGATCGCGCTTGCCGCCGCCCGCGCCGCCACGGCCACCGCCGCCGCCA
>CAYHQK010000276.1:0-2603 GCA_964358535.1 uncultured Nitrospira sp.
TACTGCGCGCATCGGACGAGCACATTCCGATTGTGCGCGTTCTGCGAGCAAGAAGGACGGTTGACTGCTCCCTTTCCCCTCTTTTCGCCCTTGATCCCCCTCGCCCACCTGTATAGAATGGCCCGACTTTTCAGTTAGTTAGCTGCACGGATCGATTCTGTACCACTTCGCGGTTTGCCATCGAACACGTCATCGTGATGGATGGAGGCCAGAGGAAATGGGTGTCTCCCAACACCCCTAACAGGAGGAGACCATTGTGAGCGACTCAGCCATCATTACGTTTGCGTTGGTATCGGCGGTGACCGGCATTGCCTACGGCCTCTATCTGGCCATGTGGGTATTTAAGCTGGATGCCGGCAATCCAAAGATGCAGGAAATTGCAAAGGCCATTCAGGAAGGCGCGAGCGCATATCTGAATCGCCAGTATCGGACTGTTGGCGTTGTCGCCGCTGTGTTATTCGCCATGTTGTGGGGCGCAGGGGCGTTCTCCGATAAATTCGGGTTGCTGACCGCAATCGGATTCTTGATCGGCGCCGGCGCGTCGTCGCTGGCCGGCTATGTGGGCATGGTCATCGCGGTGCGGGCGAACGTGCGGACGGCCCAGGCTGCGCATAACGGCATGAATGCGGCGTTGACCGTGGCGTTCCGTGGCGGCGCGGTGACGGGGCTCTTGTTGATCGGCTTGGGCCTGCTGGCCATCACCACCTTCTATGTGGTGGCGTCGCAGATTGCAGGGCAGGAGAAGGCGATCCATGCGCTGCTGAGCCTTGGATTCGGCGGCAGTTTGATTTCGGTCTTTGCCCGGGTGGGCGGCGGTATCTATACGAAAGCGGCGGACGTCGGCGCGGACCTCGTCGGAAAAGTCGAAGCGGGGATTCCGGAAGACGATCCACGCAACCCGGCAGTCATCGCGGACAACGTGGGCGACAATGTCGGCGACTGCGCCGGTATGGCGGCGGATCTCTTCGAGACCTACGCGGTGACGACGGTGGCGGCGATGGTCCTGGCCTTTACCCTGTTCAAGGGAGTCAGCGCGCCGATTCTCTATCCTCTGGCGTTGGGCGGCGTGACGATCTTCGCGACGATCATCGGCATTCTCTTTGTAAAGGTGAGCGAAGGCGGCGGGATCATGCCGGCCCTCTACAAGGGCCTGTTTGTGGCGGGCGGCATTGCTGCTGTGGCCTTCTATCCTGTGACGACCTCGCTCATGGAGGGAGTGGGCGGCGTGAGCGGGATGAGCTACTACCTCGCCTCGTTGATCGGCTTAGCCGTGACCCTTGCCCTCGTGTTTATCACCGATTACTACACGTCGAAGAGCTATGCGCCGGTGAAGGCGATTGCCAAGGCCAGCGAAACGGGCCATGCGACGAACATCATCGCAGGGCTGGCGGTGGGGATGGAGGCGACGGCCTTGCCGGTGGTGGTGATCGGCGCGGCGATTCTGACGAGCTATTGGCTGTGTGGCGGCGCGGCCTCGGGCGGCTTGTATGGCGTGGCCACTGCGGCGGTCTCGATGTTGTCGATGGCCGGGATCGTGGTGGCGATCGATGCCTTCGGTCCGATTACGGATAATGCAGGCGGGATCGCGGAGATGGCGCACCTCGGCAAAGAGGTGCGGGACATCACCGATCCATTGGATGCGGTCGGCAATACGACCAAAGCCGTAACGAAGGGCTACGCGATTGGATCGGCAGGTCTTGCGGCGGTGGTGTTGTTCGCCGAATATGCGCGTGAAGTGGCCAAAGGGAGCGGGGCGAGCACGTTCGATCTCTCCAATCCTTCGGTCCTGGTCGGACTCTTCCTGGGCGGCATGTTGCCCTTCATCTTCGGGGCCCTCTGTATGAAGGCCGTGGGCGAAGCCGCCGGTCTCGTGGTGGAAGAAGTGCGTCGGCAGTTCCGGACGATCAAGGGAATCATGGAAGGCACGGGCAAGCCGGAATACGGGACTTGCGTGGATATCGTGACGCAGGCGGCGATCAAGAAGATGATGGTGCCGGGATTGATTCCCGTCATTTCCCCGATTCTGGTCGGCGTGATCCTGGGGCCGCAGGCCTTGGGCGGCATGCTCGTCGGCAGCATTGTGACCGGTCTGTTCGTGGCCATCTCGATGACGAGCGGCGGCGGCGCCTGGGACAATGCCAAAAAGTATATTGAAGAGCAGGGCATGAAGGGGACGGATACCCACAAGGCGGCCGTCACCGGCGACACGGTCGGCGATCCCTACAAGGATACGGCCGGCCCGGCGATCAATCCGATGATCAAGGTCATCAATATTGTGGCGTTGCTCATCGTCTCTCTTCTTGTGTGAGAGGGCGAGACGTGCGAGAGGTGCGAGAAATGCGAGACTAGGCGCTCGTTGTGCACTTCTCGCTCGTCACGCTCATTCAGCGTTTCACGTTTTCGTGCTCGGCTTGACGGCTGAAATGACCCTGGAGTAAGGTGACCGCAAGGATCACGTTGTGCTGGTCCACGAGAGTTTCCCAGTTGTACGGGAGGTGCTCGGATGGAGAAACAGGAGCGCAAGCAAGAGCCTAAGCGAGAGCCGCAGGGGAAAGACGACGTTAAGGCCAATCCGAAGGTCGTCGAAGCCGGCAAGAAGATGA
>CAYHQK010000277.1:0-2600 GCA_964358535.1 uncultured Nitrospira sp.
CGGGGAGAGGATTTGAACCTCTGACCTTTGGGTTATGAGCCCAACGAGCTACCGGGCTGCTCCACCCCGCATCAGGATGCTAACAAAGCGTTGAACGGCAAGTCAAGCCAGCAGCCGCGCGGCCCGGTTGCTTTCGCGCATCTGCAATGCTAAAGCGATAACATGAATATTGTGTTTATGGGCACGCCGGACTTTGCGGCTGCCTCTCTTGAAGCCCTGTTGAAGTCGGGCGATGTTGTGGTCGGCGTCGTGACGCAACCGGATCGTCCGAAAGGGCGCGGGCAGGTTCTCACTCCGTCGCCGGTGAAGCTCCTGGCTCAGCGGGAGAAGATTCCTTTGCTGCAGCCCCTCAAGATGAAGGACCCGGAATTTCTTCAGACGTTGGCCGGGTGGAAGCCGGACTTGATCGCGGTCACGGCGTTCGGGCGTATCTTGCCTCCGGCCATCCTTTCGCTTCCTCCGCTCGGCTGCGTCAATGTGCATGGGTCTCTGCTTCCCAAATATCGCGGCGCCGGTCCAATCCAATGGGCCATCATCAACGGCGAACGAGAAACCGGCATTACGACTATGTTGATGGATGAGGGAATGGATACGGGCGCGATGTTGCTTCAAGAGGCTATTCCCATTATGGATGACGATACGGCCAGCACCCTCTCGCCACGGTTGGCTGAGCTGGGGGGCCGGTTGCTAGTCGAGACGATTGCCCGACTCAAGGCCGGTACCCTCGTGCCGAAGCCGCAAGATTCTTCGCAAGCGACTATGGCGCCCTTGCTGAAAAAGGAAGATGGGATCATCGATTGGACCTTGTCAGCCGTGGCTCTGGCCAACCGGGTCCGTGGCCTGGCTCCCTGGCCTGGGGCCTATACCTCTGTGCCGGGGGGCGGCCGTTGGACGATCTGGCGAGCCCAAGCCCTCCCAGGCCCAGCCACGGAGCCTCCGGGGGCAGTGATGGCTGTCACCAGCGAGGCGATTCATGTCGCGACGGGGGAGGGAGTGCTTGCCTTGCTGGAGTTGCAGCCGGCCAATAGCCGCCGCATGGCCGTTGCTCAATATGTGGCAGGTCATCCGATTGCCGTCGGATTGCAGCTATCAGGATGCTGAAAAAGCCCGCCAGCGGCGTTCTCGCGTCGCTCAGGGGCTCAACGTATCACAAGGGTACGCCTTCGCCTCTTCGCTTGCTGCGGCCTTGCTGGACGGCCTTTTTGAGCATCCTGAGGTGATTCTGGCCCCAGCACCGTATGGAATATTTTGGCCAGGCTTTCCGTATCAAACGAGTTTTCTCGCAGCCTATTAAGGGAGCGGGCGCTCTCGTGACATTCCCCATTTGAGTTACCTATGGCATCTGGTCCTCGATCCCTCTTTACTGCCCAGACCGCACCGTCAGCCCGTGCGATCGCCCTCTCGTTGCTGGTGGAGTCCGAGAAGAGCGAGGAGGGGGTGGATGTCTTGCTGGATCGAGCCCTCGCTCGCTGTTCTTTCGATGGCCGTGATCGGGCGCTCACCGTCGAGCTCACCTATGGAGTCTTGCGGCGGCTTGCGACCATCGATTGGCGGCTTGAGCCGGTTTTGGACAAGCCGCTGCTTCGCTTGCCCGTTGCAGTGCAGATGGTGCTCCGGCTTGGCGCTTATCAATTGTTGTTTCTGGATCGCATTCCTCAGTCTGCCGCCGTCAACGAATCGGTCAATTTGACCAGGGCTTTTGCCGGCACAGTCGGCAGGGACTGGAGCGGGCTCGTTAATGCGGTGTTGCGCTCGCTCTTGCGTCATCCTCCTGAGCCCTGGCCCAGTATGGACCAGGATCCGGCTCAGGCCCTCTCTGTGAAGTACTCGGTTCCGACCTGGCTCAGCCGTCGCTGGGTGGAGCGGCTGGGGCCTGCCGCTGCGGAAGCTGCTTGCGAAGGGGTGAGCGTTGCGCCTCCGATGACGCTACGGGTGAACCAACTGGTCACGACTAGGGACGCGCTCCTCGAAAAATTTGCCCAGGCTGGCATGACGGCTAGGCCGACTACCGTAAGCCCGTTCGGAATCGTGCTCGAAGACGGAGGGCCTGTGCCTTCGCTTCCCGGCTTTCAAGAGGGCGCCTTTTATGTCGAGGATGAAGCAGCTCAACTGGTGCCGCTCCTCCTGGATCCTCAGCCTGGCGAGATCGTGCTCGACGCCTGCGCGGCGCCGGGAGGAAAATCCACCCATCTGGCTGAGCTGATGCAGAACAAGGGGACTATCTACGCCGTCGATCGGAGCGGGGCTCGGTTGGATTTAGTGAGAACCAATTGCCGCAGGCTCGGAGTGCAGAACGTCGTGCCGATCGCCGGCGATATCCGAGAGCCCCGTGAATGGGGTCCCTCCGTGAAGCAATCAGCAGCGGGCCAGTCGCTGGTCGATCGGATTTTAGTGGATGCGCCCTGCAGCGGGCTCGGGGTGTTGCGGCGCCATCCCGAAGCGAAGTGGCGGAAGGACGAGCAATTGCTCCCTCGGCATCAGGCGCTCCAATATCAGATCCTCGAAGCGGTGGCCCCATGCTTGCGGCCTGGCGGGGTGCTGGTCTATAGTACGTGCTCGACGGAACCGGAAGAAAACGAAGACGTGATCGAGCGATTCTG
>CAYHQK010000278.1:0-2599 GCA_964358535.1 uncultured Nitrospira sp.
TTCAACTTCTACTTTGCGAGCAACCCCCTCAAGCGGATCACCGCCTCCTTTGCGGGGCTGCAACAGCTCTACCGCTACTACAGCCATATCCGGGCGGCGCTCTCCTATCCCTGGTTGATCGCGAAGGAGTTCCCGAGGACGCAGATCATGATCGGCGGCGGAGCCTTTACGGCCTTTGCCGATCAGCTCATCCAGAAACTTCCGGAAGGCACCATCGGGATTCTCGGTGAAGGCGAAGACGCGATCCTCAAGGTAGTCGAAGGCCAGTCGCTGGAAAATGAACGGTACATCCTCAGGGAGGGAAAGACCGTTCGAAAGGGCCAGCAGGGAGCGCCGGCTCTCCTCGATGCGCTCACCGTCGACTTGCCCTACCTGACCTCGATCTTCCCGCAATATACGGAATATCTGGGTGAATCCATCGGGGTCCAGTCGAAACGGGGCTGCCCCTACGACTGTGCCTTCTGCCTCTATCCGTATATCGAAGGCAAACGGGTCCGCTATCGCCCCCCCTCCCTGGTCGTCCAGGATATCTCGCAGCACTACCATCAATGGGGCGCCAGACGTTTCTGGTTCACGGATGCCCAGTTCATTACGGGGAAAGAAGCCTATCCCCAATGTACCGAGATCCTGGAGCGGATTCTCGCCGAAAAACTGGAGATCGAATGGTCCGGCTATATCAGGACATCGCTCATCACCCCGGAGCTGGCCAAACTCATGGTCCGGTCTGGCGTCGGGGATCTTGAAGTCGCCATTACGTCCGGCTCCCAGGAGGTGCTGAATGATCTGCACATGGGATTCAAGCTGGAGAAGCTCTACGATGGCTGCCGCTATCTGGCGGAGGCTGGGTTTAAAGGGAAGGTCATCCTCAACTATTCGTTAAACAGCCCCAAAGAGACCGAGGAGTCGCTGCTCCAAAGCGTGGAGTCCTACAAAAAAGTCGCCGCGATCCTGGGTGAAGAGCGGGTGTTTCCCCTCATGTTCTTTTTAGGCATTCAGCCGAACACGGATCTGGAGCAACGGCTGCTGGAAGAGGGCTACCTCTCGGCCGGCTATAACCCCCTGATGCTGACCCCGACGAGTATCAGAAAGCTCCTTTACAATCCGGCGCCGCTCAACTCCTTCATCGCCAAGGCCTGCCTCCGGGCCTGGGAACGGAAAGATGGCAGCAAGGACCCCAGGAAATGGACGGGCTCTCTGTCTCAAACTCCAAAAGAATCAGGCCCTTATGCCGACAAGAGTTTGATCAGGGGCATCGAAGGGAACTCCGGCCGCGATGCCCTCCTGTCCCTGGAAGAGATCCTCCGTTCCCGACAATCGCTGCGTTCCGCAAAGGCTTCTGGCGACAAATCCGCTGTCACACGGGGGGTCTAAATCCCGTCCGCCTGCCCCATTCGATACCTTGCATTCCATTTTAGGCCGATGTTATCATTCGCGTTCCTTGAGACCGAGGAAGCACGTCAACCATTTGTAAGCTTTGACAATTACTCTCGTTCGCCCTGGCCTGGAGGGCATCCGGAGGAGACTTTTCAATGTATAAGACGATCTACGTGCCGGTTGATAACTCCGACCATTCCAACACCGCCGTCGACATTGGAGTGCACTTCGCCAAAGCCTTTGGCTCGAAGATCGTGGGCAGCCACGTCTATGCGGCCAAAATGCATGACAAGCGCTTCAAACAGATGGAAGCGGGCTTGCCCGAAGAGTATCACGATGAAAAAGAACTCGATCGTCAGCGCCAGATCCACGATTCGCTGATTACCCGCGGGCTCCAAATCATCACCGACTCCTATCTCGACTACGTCGATAAGAAATGCGCGGAAAACAACCTGCCGATCGAGCGCCGCTCGCTCGAAGGCCGAAACTGGAAAGTCCTGGCAGAAGACATCAATTCCAACGCCTACGATCTCGTGATCATGGGCGCCTTGGGCGTGGGCGCGGTGAAGGACAGCGTGATCGGCAGCAATACCGAGCGCGTGCTCCGTCGCGTGCGCAATTCGGACATGCTGATCGTCAAACAGACCCAGCCCATGACCAGCGGCAGAATCGTGGTCGCGGTGGACGGCAGCCCCTATTCGTTCGGCGGACTCATGACCGGCCTGGCGCTCGGCAAGGCCTTCAACATGCCGGTCGAAGCCATCTCCGCCTTCGATCCCTATTTCCACTATGCCGCCTTCCATAGCATCTCGGGCGTCCTCAACGAGGAAGCAGGCAAAGTGTTCCGGTTCAAGGAACAGGAAAAGCTCCACGAAGAAATCATCGACAGCGGTCTCGCAAAGATCTACCAGTCGCACCTCGATATCTGCCGCGAAATCGCGCAGGCCGAGCAGACCGACGTCAAGACCACCCTCCTGGACGGCAAGGCCTTCGAAAAGATCATTCAATATGTCCGCAAGGACATCCCCGCCTTGCTCATCGTCGGACGGATCGGCGTGCACAGCGACGAGGATATGGACATCGGCAGCAACACGGAAAACCTCTTGCGCGCCGCGCCTTGCAATATCCTGGTCTCGAACAGAAAGTACGTGCCCCCGATCGATACCTTGGCGGAATACACCATCGCCTGGACGGAAGAAGCTCTCCGCCGGATGGAAAAGATCCC
>CAYHQK010000279.1:0-2583 GCA_964358535.1 uncultured Nitrospira sp.
CATACAGCCCAGGAGCACGAGCATTGCCCCGACGCCGAACTCGGCCGCCAAGGCAATCGGCTCCGGGACCGGCACCCGAAACACCAGCACCACCGCCCCGACCAGCAACAAGATCGCCGTATGGCCCAGCCCCCAGCTGAAGCCGATCATGCCGGAGGCGCGAAAAGAAGGCCGCTGCGCCAGTACCGTAGAGACGGCAGCCAGATGGTCCGTATCCAGGGCATGACGAAGCCCCAGCACAAACCCGAGACCGACAATGGTGAGGAATTCAGTATCCAACATGGGGCATCAACGGAGATCCGCACAGTGGCACAGGCACCGGCGGCAAGGTGGGACGTCAGCCGCCTCGGGCATGCATTTCGAGATGGGGGTCTTCGCGCAGTTTTTCAATACCGATCAATCCTCCGACACGCAATCCGTCCCGCTCAAGCGCCTTGCGCTCTTCTGCGCCCCGGTCGCGGCGGCCTTCCCAGCCGGCGCGGATCACGGCCCGCATCGCGTCCGCAGAAGCGCCGGCGCGGAGGGACTTGCGTAAATCCGTTCCCTGCGTCGCATACAGACAGCGGTACCACATTCCGTCGGCGGTCACCCGGCTGCGATCGCAGGTCGAACAGAACGGCGTGGTCGTCGAAGGAATAATCCCAAAAGTCGTCCCATCCGGCAACACAAATCGTTGTGCCGGCGCAGTCCCCCGCTCAGCCATCGGCTCGATCGTCCCGTACCGCTCGCCCAGGATCGTGAGCATCGCTTCCCGGGACAGCACTTTCTGCTGCGACCATTCGTTCGCGCCACCGACGTCCATATATTCGATAAACCGGACTTCCGCCTGCACCTGCTTGCCGAACTCGATCAGCGCACCCAGCTCATCGTCATTGAACCCCCGGATCGCCACCGTATCGAGCTTCAAGCCGGTGAAGCCCGCGCGCGCCACCGACGCAATCCCTTCCATCACCCGCGCATATTCGTCGCGGCGGGTCAGTTGACGAAACCGCTCCGGCCTCAGCGTATCGAGGCTGACGGTCACGCGGTGCAGCCCTGCATCAAACAGCGCCTCAGCCTGGTCCGCCAGGAGAATCCCGTTCGTCGTAAGCGCGATATCCGTGATCTGCCGGTTTTGGACCAACAGCCGGATCAGCCTGGCCAAGTCGCGCCGTAGCAGCGGCTCCCCGCCCGTCAGCCTCACACGGTCCACACCCAGGTCGGTGAAATAGCCGGTCAGCGTCGCCATTTCCTCAAGGGTCAGCACATCCTCGCGCGGCAGCCAGACATAGTCTTCCTCCGGCATGCAGTACTTGCAGCGGAGGTTGCACCGGTCCGTCACGGACAGACGCAAACTGCGCAGCGGCCGGCCAAAGACATCGGCAGCGGGAAGAGGAGCGGCACTTGTTGGTAACTGATCAGCCACGGCTTTCTCGATTGATCTGAAAACGTTTCACGTCTTACGTTTTACGTCTCACGCCTAGGGGTGTTCCTCCACCCAGACTTCGCCTTCCGGCGTATGTTCGAGCTTCCAGATCGGCGTAATCTGCTTCAATTCGTCGATTGCCCACTTGCAGGCTTGAAAGGCTGGTGCCCGGTGCTCAGCCCCCACGACGATCAGCACGATGTTTTCACCGATGCCGATCTCGCCATACCGGTGCAGGATCGCGACTTCGATGATGTCGAAATCCTTCAGCGCCCGCTCACGGATCTCACGGAGCTTCTTCTGCGCCATCCCCTCGTAATGTTCGAAGGTGATGCTGTCTACATCCCGCCCCTTGGACCGGTCGCGCGCCGTCCCCAGGAAAATCGAAATCCCGCCGATGCGCTTCGAACTCCCCCGCACCCGGTTGATCTCCGCATCCACGGAAAAATCTTCCCGCTGCACGCGGACAAACTGCGTATCGTCACTCACCTGTTCCATAGGACTCCCGCCTGCAAACGGTGGCAGCAATGCAATCTCGTCGCCATCCTGAATCGTCGTCTCTTCGTGGGCGATGTCATGATTGACCGACACGAGGATCTTCTTCTTCTGAATCAGCTCCCCGATCTGCGGATACTGAGCCGTCAGCAGCGCAACCAGATCCTTCACCTGCCGCACGCCGTTCAACTCCAGCGACAGTTCGCTAAGATTCTTCGCAAGCGACTTGGTCATGCCGAAGAGGCGAACGGTAATCATGAATAGGCCAAAGGCTGAAGGCTGAAGGCTGAAGGCTGAACATCCTTGCCGGTCCCATTGACGCATCCAGACATTCCACGTTCATGGTTCATCGTGCTGCGTTAACTCCTCGTGAAGGTGCCGGACTTGCCGCCCGACTTGGCCAACAAGCAAATATCGCCAAAACTCATCCCGCGATCGATGGCCTTACACATATCGTAGATGGTCAGGGCCGCCACGGTGGCAGCGGTCATCGCTTCCATCTCGACCCCGGTTTGCCCGGTCGTCTTGGCCGTGGCCAGAATGGTGATCGAACAGAGGCCTGCGTGATTCGGCTGGGATTCTTCTTTGAAGGAGATGTCGACGCTGGTGATCAGCAGTGGATGGCACATGGGGATCAGGTCCGGGGTCCTCTTGGCCCCCATCACGCCTGCGACCTGCGCGAC
>CAYHQK010000280.1:0-2567 GCA_964358535.1 uncultured Nitrospira sp.
GTCCCGGCCATGACGACCACCTGAGTCTTGGCGGAAAACGCCTCATCGAGACGTTGCTTCCCATTGCTCGTGAGGATGATCAGTCCGTTATGACTCTCAATCCGCTGCAGGAAATGCGCGACCTCTTCATTGGCGTGTCGGTCATGCGCATCTGCGACCGTCGTGCGTTTCCCGAACAAGGCGTCTGCTTCATCAAAGAAGAGGATCGCGCCGCTGGATTCGGCTTTATCGAACACGTCGTTCAGATTCTTTTCTGTTTCGCCGATGTATTTGCTCACCACCGCCGACAAATCCACCCTGAACAGATCCACCTTCAAGGTTTCGGCCAAGGTCTCAGCCGCCTTCCTCCGGCGGAGCGCCGTGGAACCGGACAAGATCAGGACCGCCGCTGATGAGGCCTTGGGTTTCTTCGCCCGACGCACAGGCGCTGTCTTCTTCACCACGGCTTTCTTCACTGCGGTCTTCTTGCTCTTCCCTTTGATTGCCTTAGCTGCCATTCTTTTTCACGCTCCTCTTCATACGTTTCACTCTGTTGAACTACCGGTCCCATCCAGCCACCTGCCACCCACTCCCGGCTATGCAGGAGACGGCTTGCGAATCTTATCTGCAATTGATCACAATAACCAGCAACTCACCCGCACATCGGAAAAATTCTGACAATGCCAACCGCGCTGATTGAACAGGAACTTGCGGCAGCCGAAGCCGCGCGGCTTGATCGCAACGACGGAAAGGCGCGAGTCTGCGCACGTCGCGCTGTGGCCATCGCCGCCGAAGCATGGCTGGCGCGGCTCCCTCTTCCACGGTGGTGCGGGGATGCGATGGCACATCTCCGCGAAATTCAGCAGGACGAATCCTTCCCTTTTCTTATCCGCCAGGCAGCCGAGCGATTGAGCACCCCGGTGACTCGTCAGCAGACAGCCCCCTTCACGACGGACCCGGTTGCCGACGCGAGGCTCATCATCGATCACCTCAGCATGCTCCCGTCAAAGACAACGCCATAATCCGCACGCGGTGCGACGTATTAGCCGCCTACTGACCGATGCCGGCAGGCAGTTCTTGCCCAGGCGAGACAACTGCAGTCAGGGCAAATGACGTCAAGGATTTGGCATCCCTCTATCTCGCGATGCCCCACGCAACCAACTGAATTCTACCGGCATCGCAAAATAACGTTGAAATCATGAGGACATTACGGGCGATTCCTCCTCGGCCATCGCCCGGCATTGCCATTGCATTTCACTCTCGCATGGAACACATCCGAGAAAAGGGAGATCCTATGGCACAGACAGAATCAGCCGCCGACCACATTATGGACATTGTCACCCATTCGAATAATTGCACCATCGAACAGGTGATTTTCGAATGTCCGGAACTCACGTGGGACCAGGTATTTATCGAAGTCAACCGCTTGAGGCGGGAAGGGCGGATACGCCTGACGCTCAAACAGCCAGGCTATTACATCGTCAGCAGGATCGCCCAACCGGACGCGATCCAGAGGATGATCGAGAGAAAGGTCGCGTAATTGTCAGAAAAACCATGCGAGATAGCCAAGCGAGACTAGCGGGACGGGCGAGACAGACGAAGGTTCGCGGTTCGAAGTTCGAGGTTTTGGGAACGTCGAACCAGGAACTTCGAATTTCGGATCGCGCATGTCTCGCGTTTTACGCGCCACAGTCTTTGCGCGGGCGAACTTTTCCAGCATCATTCTAAAATCCCACCGATAGCCCCACCGTTCCTAAGACCGCCGCCCGATCGGCCGGCCCGGCGAACTCGGTGCCGAGACCGGCGTCGACCACCAAACGCGAGGTCAGTTGATGGCGGATGCCCACTTCGACGCCGGTGTGATTGCACTGCCCGCGCAGGTCGGACTGTCTCGTGTAGAGGCTGGCGATCAGTGTATCGCGAAAACTGCCGGGATACCCCAAGGGATAACTGACTGCTGCCACAGCACGATAGGCCCCCGGCCGTTCCTGCCCCTGCGGCAAGCCAAGGACGGTGTAGCCCGCGTTGAGGTGCGCGCGCAATCGGCCGAACGATCGCGTGAGGATGCCGGTGACTTGCGTATCGACGCCCCGTGAATTCACACCGGTGGGCAGGTCCGTCTCGACTCGAATGGCCATGGCGGGCAAAGCCAACGTCTCCGTATTGAAGTTGTAGAGCAGGCCCAGGTGCAGATCGCCGGACTTGCTCGCGCCGACGAGGCTGTTCGGCTCAGTGAACAGGTCGCCCTGAATTTCAATCTGCGCGTTGTCGAACGCGCCATAGATGATTTGCGGCTGGAAGGTCACACGCGTGCGACCCTCCCGACGGTCGTTGAAACGCACGCCTCCTTCCATCCCGATCTCCCCTTTCGGAATCGCATAGGCATCTTCCATTCCGATCGGCCGGTTCGGATCGAGGTTGTCATGATCCAGAGCGAGGAGCGGCGCGGGCAATAGTCCCAACAGGATGAGAGAAAAGAAACGGAGGGCTCGCAGGGTGACGTTCCTCAATGGCGGTGCTCCGCCTGCGTGATGATCATCGGATTCGTCGCATCTGCAGTCGCCAGATAATAGGTATTCAGAATGCGA
>CAYHQK010000281.1:0-2542 GCA_964358535.1 uncultured Nitrospira sp.
CCCTTGATGTAGTCCGGCGTGTTGGGAATCTTCGTCACGGTCGTATAGCCCTTGATCTCCTGCACGCGCAGAATATCAACGCCATAGAGTTCTTCGCCGAGCTGAAAGGTCAGAAACTGATTCCCGTCCGTATCGATTCCGATTTGCTGCGCTGATTCTGTTGTGGTTGTCGCGACTGCCGTGGCCATAAGGCCTCCTTTTGGTTAGGTTACGCTATGACTGGTCCGCCCTGCCTCGCCAACTCCAGCAGGCCCCGGACATCGAGAATAAAGCCGACGGTGCCGTCGCCCAGAATCGTCGCCCCTGCGATTCCTTCAACCTTGCGGAAGTTCTGCTCCATGCTTTTAATGACGACTTGCTGCTGCCCCAGGATTTCGTCCACCATCACGGCCACGCGCTCCCCTTCTGTTTCCAGGATGAGGAGGATGGCCTTGGCCGGATCCTTGTGCTCCGGCTCCAGGTCGAAGACCTCATAGAGGCGCATCATGGGATGATAGGTGCCCCGGACGTTCATGACTTCGCCTTTGCCCACGATGGTCTTTACCGTGTCGGCCTTCGGCTGGATGGACTCCACGATGGACAGCATGGGGAGGATGTAGGTTTCATGGCCGACCCGGACCGTCATGCCCTCGATGATGGCGAGGGTCAGCGGCAACTTGAGCGTGAAGGTGGTGCCTGTGCCGGTCGCCGTTTTGATGCTGACGGTCCCGCCCAACGATTCGATGTTGCGTTTGACCACATCCATGCCGACGCCGCGGCCCGACACATCCGTGACCTTCTCCGCCGTGGAGAAGCCCGGCTTGAAGATGAGCGGCCAGATCTGATCGTCCGCGATCTTATCCTGCTCGCTGATGAGTCCCGATTTGATCGCCTTGGCCAAAATCTTCTCTCGGTTCAAGCCGCGCCCATCGTCGGCCACCGTGATGCAGATGTTGCCGCCTTCATGGAAGGCGTTCAGATGGATCGTGCCCTGTTCGTCCTTGCCGGCGGCGAGCCGTTCTTCAGGCCCTTCCAGTCCATGGTCGGCTGAGTTCCGGACAAGGTGGGTCAGCGGATCAGTGATGGACTCGATGACGGTTTTGTCCAACTCGGTTTCCTCGCCAGAGAGGACAAGCTGAATCTTCTTGCCGGACTTCCCCGACAGATCCCGGACCAACCGGGGGAACCGGCTGAAGGCGCTGCCGATGGGCAACATCCGGATGCCCATGACCCGTTCCTGGATTTCCCTCGTGTTGCGTTCGAGTTGCGCGACCCGTTCGAGCAGCACCGGCAATTGCGACATCTCGAAACGCGCGCTCAGATCGCTGAGCATCGACTGCGTAATGACCAGCTCGCCGACGAGGTTGATGAGCTTGTCGATCTTGGCCGTGTCCACGCGAATGGAGGCCGTGTCGGTCCCCTTCTTGGCATGGGTCACGCCCTCTTGCTGTTTCTGCAGCGCCTGGTTAATCTGCTGCGGGGTGGCGGCATGTTGTTCGATCAGGATTTCGCCGACGCGCTTTTGCTGCGAGAGGGCCTGGTCCAGCGCTTCGCGCGACACGACTCCGGTCTCGACGAGAATCTGGCCGAGGGGCTTGGACTCATCGCCGTCTGCGATGTTCGTCCCTCGTGAAGCGTCGTTCGTCGTTCGTTTTTCGTCCTGTGCTTCACCTTCTTCGATGCTGAGCACACTGTCTTCCCGGATAAACTCAAACACGCCGGCGACGATCTCTTTGCTCTTAGCGGTCGCCAGCGTAAGGGTCCAGGACAGATAGCACTGCTCCGGGTCCATGCCGGAGAGATCCGGCAAGCGGCTGACATCCAGTTGCACGTCGCTGACGGTGCCGAGGTCGCCCAGCTCTTTGAATATCTGCTGCGGGTCCAACCCCCGTTGAAACAGAAAGGCCGGAGGCGTCCACCGGATGGTAAAGCGGCGCAGGCTGTTTCCGGCAGGCAGTGCGGCAACCGGGGCCGGAGCCTCTGCCGTCACCGGTGCGGGCGCTGAGGCGGCCGATGGCATCGTGCCTGCGGCGGCGGCCTCCAATTGCACTTCCAGCGGATGGATCATGGCCTCATCCGCGGTGGTTTCGTTCTGCGCAGCCTCGATCAAGGCCTTGAGACAATCCGTCGATTTCAGCAGCAAATCAGTCATCGGCTGGGTGACCGCGATGCGGCCGTTCCGGAGCTGATCGAGCAACGTCTCCATCTTATGGGTGAACTGCGCGACGGGCGTGAACCCCAACATCCCCGCGACACCCTTAATGGAGTGGGCGGAGCGGAAGATCTTGTTGAGAAGATCCAGATCGTCCGGACGCGCTTCGAGATCGAGCAGGCCGGCTTCAATCACCGCCATGTGCTCGGCGGCTTCCTCGAAAAATGCAGAATTAAATTGCGCGAAATCGTCGCTCATAGTTACCCTCGTCGTTTGTCGTTCGTGAAACGAATCTCCTGATCGAACTCGGACGCTTCACGCTTCACGAGATCCGCGCAACGCTTCCAGTTCTTCATGCCGGCAATACCTTCTTCAATACTTTCAGAAACTGTTCAGGATTAAACGGTTTGA
>CAYHQK010000282.1:0-2516 GCA_964358535.1 uncultured Nitrospira sp.
AAGATGACGAACTTGGGTTGAGGCGGCATAGGCGGCGGCTACTTCTTGGTGGCGCGTGCTTTGACGCTATTGATGTAATCAGTGATGGCCGCATCAACTTCGCCCGTGGTCATGGGACGGTCATGCGTTTCACTCTCGTCGACGAGGTACTTGTCCTGTTCTTTTTCCTGCCGCAGGACCACCGAATTCTCCGGCGTCACCTCGATCAGCATGAACCACTCGCGCGCCCCCTGCGTGATGACGACCTCTTTGCCCAAGCCTTTTTTCGTGATCTCGATATGAAGATCCTCGGAGGCGCCGACGAAGGGAGGCATCGTCAACAGCCCCAGGCTTAGGACCGCAATCCCGATCCAGGCGCTGATTCGACCTGTGCAGAGAGACCGGCTCGACATAGTAGCGAGATTATAGCCCGCTCAGAAACCTGCCGCAAACCCTCGCGGCCGCTTGGTTGTTGGCTTGAGTGCTCCCAGGTCACATGCTAGGATGCGCGTCCCATGGATAGCCTACTCGCAACAATTCAGCAATGGATTCCGGTCGATGTGCTCATCGGTCTCACCGTGGCCTCGGTCATTGGTTTTATCGGATCGCTGATTGCCATCCCGCTGATTCTGGTCCGTCTGCCTGCCGATTATTTTGACACGCGTACGCCCCGCCATTGGATGAAAGACCATCATCCCCTGCTGCGCTTGTTGGGGCTGGTCGTCAAGAACATCGTGGGCGTTGTGTTCTTTTTGGTCGGGTTTGCCATGCTCTTTTTGCCGGGGCAGGGCCTGCTGACGATGCTGATTGGGGTCTCGCTCATGGACTTCCCCAGAAAGCGCGAGCTGGAGGCCAAAATGGTCGGCCAGCCGACCCTGTTGGGCGTCATCAATACGATGCGCCAGAAGTTTCATAAACCACCGCTGACTCTGGCTCCAGACCCCTAACCCCATGGCAAGCACCGATTCCAGCCGCAAGACGCTCTACCTGATCGATGGGAGCGCCTACATCTATCGTGCCTTCTTCGCCCTGCCGGCGATGAATAATTCCAAAGGTCTCCAGACCAACGCCATCCTCGGCTTCACGACGATGTTGCTGAAGATTATTCGCGAGAAGAAGCCGGATGGCCTCGTCGTGGCGTTCGACGAAAAGGGGCCGACCCTGCGCCACGCGGAGTTCAAAGACTACAAGGCGCAGCGGCCGCCGATGCCGGACGGCATGAGCGCCCAGATTCCCTACATCCATCGCGTGGTGGAAGCTCTTAATATTCCCGCTGTCCGGCAGTCCGGGCACGAGGCGGACGATTTGATCGGCACGCTCGCGCACCAGGCGGAACGGGCCGGGTTCGACGTCGTCATCGTCACCGGCGATAAGGATATGTTCCAGCTCCTGACGCCCCACGTGCGCATCTACGACCCGGTAAAAGACAAGTGGTTCGGCGAAGCGGAATGTCTCGAACGGTTCGGCGTGGAACCGGCGCGCGTCGTCGAGATCATGGGGCTCATGGGCGATGCGTCGGACAATATTCCCGGCGTGAAGGGGATCGGCGAGAAGACGGCGATGAAGCTGATCGCCCAGTTCGGCACGATTGAAGAGCTTTTGCGCCGCGTCGAGGAAGTCACGCCGCCCAGGATCAAAGCCCTCCTGATCGACCAGGCCGAGAACGCCCGCCTCAGCCGGAGGCTGGTGACCATCCAGCTGGATAGTCCCATCCCCTTCGAGCCAGAGACCTATCACATCAAGCCTCCGCATCAGGACCAGCTGACCGATTTGTTGCGTGAGCTGGGGTTCACCTCACTCCTCAAAACGTTTCAGTCCTCCTTCACGCAACCGGAGAAGGCTGTGGCGGAGACGGAGCTCGTGCAGGATGAATCCTCCGCGCAGCGATTTGTGGAGGGCTTGCCGCAGGGAGGCGTCTTCGGTCTGCAATGTCTGCTGTCCTCTGGAACCGGCGCACATGCGGATGTGCAGGGGATCGCGCTCTCCACTGGAGAGAAGACTGCGTTCATTCCGCTCGACGTCCATGCTTACATGAGGCCGATTATCGCGCTGCTGCATGACTCTACGAGAACCAAGGTGGTCCATGATCTGAAAGCGACCCTATTGGTCTTTCACCGGATCGGCGTGACCCTCGCAGGTCCCTATCTGGACACGATGGTGGCGGACTATCTCCTCAATCCCAACCGCCGCGATCACCAGCTTGAGACGATTGCGCTGGAACTGTTGGACCATCGGCTCGGGACAGGGAAAAAGGAGAAGGCTGCGCCGAAATCCCTCTTCGATGAGGAGGATACAGGGTCACGAGAGGAAGCCACGGAGGCAGCCTCGGTGCTGGCCAGGCTCGCCCAGCCCTTGACGGAACGGTTGTCGGAGCAGGGCAGCCTCACGCTCTTCAACGATGTGGAGATGCCGCTCATTCCAGTATTGGCCGAGATCGAGCGGAACGGGTTCTTATTGGATGTCGAAGGTCTGCACAAGCTCAGTAAAGAGTTAGAGCATGATCTCGACAAGATGATCGAAACGATCCAGGGCATGGC
>CAYHQK010000283.1:0-2515 GCA_964358535.1 uncultured Nitrospira sp.
TTCCGGCTGGAGTCGAAGGTGTCGTATTGGCCGCCGCTGGCGATGGCGGAAATCGTCGGGAGGTACTGCTTCTTCATGGCCCGGAGCTTGGCTTCGGCCGAGGCGCTCTGTTCTTTGGCCCGCTGCAGTTCCGGATGCGTCAAGCTGTCGGCGATCAACGAAGGGAGTTCGCGCGGCACGCGCACTTCCACCGAGACATCCTCCAGCACATAGTCCGCCGCGCCGACGACACCCATGGCGCGATTGATGTCGGCAAAGCTGGACTTGAGGTCGTTCCGGCTCTTTACCAGAAGCGACTGCGCATTGACCGACTCCAGCCGCGCCAGGTCGAAGTCGAGCTTCGATTTCAACTGTTGGCGGTAGAGGGTTTCGATCTGGCTGGTGATGAGCCCTCGTTCACGCACGGTCTCTTCGGCGATCTGCACCAGCTTGCGCCGTTTCAAGCTGTTGAGGTAGGCGCGTTGGATGTTGACGACGATGAGGGCGCGGCGGGCTGCGACATCCTGTGCGGAGGCCCGTTGCGATAGTTCCGATGCTTGCACCATGTTCTGCGTGTACCCGAAGTCGTAGAGCCGTTGGCTCGCTAAGATTCCGGTCGAGTAGGCGCTCATGTTGGGCTGCAGCAGGCCGCCGGCCGGCGTGACGAAGCGCGGGTTGATCCTGGCTGCACCGTTGGCCGCATCCATATTGGCGGAGACTTGCGGATAGTAGAGTGAGCGGGCCTGCTCGGTTCGCGCTTCGTTCATCTTGAGGTTGGCCCCTCCCTCTTGCACGAGGGGATGGTTCTTGAGTCCTGCATCGACGGCCTGTTGTAGGGCCAGGAAGCTGCCTTGCAGCAGGGCTGGCGGAGCGTCCTGTGCCGGCTGCGCAAAACCCGCGTGAGGATCGAGCGCGCCGAGTGTGACGAGCGCGAGAGCTGCTGCGACGAGGAGCCTGGTGTTGAGTGCTGTCATGGTCGTTCTCCTGATGATGGGCGTGAGACGGTCCGACATCGGTTATTTACTGGTGGCGGCTGGTGGAGCCTCCTGGCTGTTTCCCGGTGACCGCCGTTCGAATTTCTGTTGCGAGAGCTTGGCGTCCGGCAGATTGAACGGCGCGGGAGTCACGCGGGCGCCTTCCACCAGTCTGCGCTTGCCGACGACGACGACGTTTTCGTCGCCCGACAGTCCATCCGTAATCTCCATCCAGCGGCCGTCGCTGATGCCGGTTTGCACCGGCACCGATTTCGCGCGTCCGGCTTCGACGATGAACACGGACTTACCTTTTGGCCCGCTGACGATGGCTTGCGGCGGCAGTACGAGCGCGTTGGGAATCTCCCGCAGCCCGAGCGAGACTTCCACATAGGTGCCGGGGCGGAGCGCATGGTCCTTGTTCGGAAGGTCGATCTCGACGAGGAGGCTCCGCGTCGACGGATCGAGCGCGAGAGTCGAACGAGTGACGGTGCCGGTGAAGGATCGCCCGTCGAGTCCCTTGACGATCACGGTGGCCTTGGTCTTGCCCGGTATCACCCAGGGCGAGTCGTCCTGGGGCACGTTGGTGTAGACGCGCACGGTATCGAGGTCCATGATCGTGAAGAGCGGAATGGCTCCGGCCGACGAGGCCGTGGCGACCTGGATCAGCGCGCCGGGATCGGCAAAACGGGCCGTGATGATCCCCGCATAGGGCGCGCGCACCTTGGTATAGTCGCGCAGCGCCATCCGTTGCTCCACGAGATGCTTGGCCCCCTGGGCGGATGCCTCGGCAACATCGACATCCTGCTTGGCGATCACATCCGGCGATTCCTTCCAGACCTTGGCCAGCCGTTCGAACGTCAGCTTCTTGATGTGGTAGTCGGACAGGGCCTGATGGAACTGCTCTTCCACTTCCGGCGCATCGATGATCGCCAGGATCTGATCCTTCTTCACCGGATCGCCTTTATCCGGGCCGATCCATTTCAAATAGCCGGATACTTTGGCATAGAGCGTCGTTTGATAGAGCGGCGAGATGTTCGCCGGAAGGGTGACGGTGTAGACCAGTTCGCGTCTCGTCGGTTTCGTGACCTGCGCGTCCACCGGCTGGTTATCATCTTGAGAACCGGCTTTCGGAGCGTCCTGAGAGGGCGAGGGCCGGCCGTCGCCTGGCAGGGCCGTCGTCTGTTCCCCGGTGCCGTGAAGGGAGAGATAGCCTCCGATGGCCAGCGTCATGAGCGCCAGTACGGTTGCGATCGGCAACCAGCGGCGGCGCGAGGATGGCGAAAGAGGGGTCCGTTCGTCGAGATCGTCCATCAAATCTCCTCAGAGGTCGCTTGAGGTGTGGGGGCGTGCACCACATGCACACGATTGGTCAGGACCAGGCTATGCAGCACCGGCACGACGAGCAGCGTCATGATGGTGGAGACGGCGAGGCCCCCGACGACGGCGCGGGCCAAGGGGACCATGGTCTCATTCCCTTCGCCGAAGCCCAGCGCCAGCGGCAGCAAGCCGAGAATCGTCGCGAGGGCCGTCATGAGAATCGGGCGGATGCGGCTGGCGCCGGC
>CAYHQK010000284.1:0-2514 GCA_964358535.1 uncultured Nitrospira sp.
AGCGGCCTGCACGCTTGACGGCACGATACGAGTGGAGGCGATCGGTCCTGGAGCATGGGGAAACAGGATTTCTGTTGAGGTCGGGACCACTTCGAGTGGGGCGAGCGCGAGTTCAAGCGTTTCCGGCGCCAGGCCGTTTACGCTCACCGTGCGGTACTGGGCATCGGGAGTTCCAGGGAATGGGCGGCCAACGGTCCAGGAAGAGTACAGCCTTCTTTCTTCAGCGCAAGGCGCAGGCAGCAGCTCTGAGGATCTGATCATGGGGGCCTCGTGCCTTGTGACGGTCAATTGGGTGGGCGCTGCGGGACGCCCGGCAGATTCAGTCCCGATCCTGCTGCAGGGGGGGAGTGATGGACCAGGTCCAGCCGAGCAGGACTGTAAGGACGCCCTCGACCGGCTTGAGGGCATCGGTGAGATCAGTCTCCTCTGCGCTCCGGACGAGAATCAGTTCCCTCGCGTGACAGGTTATTTGCTGGATCAATGTGAAAAATTGCGGGATCGGTTCGCGATTCTTCAAGCCCCGCTCGCAATTGCCGATATCGGCCAGCACCAGCGGCCACGCGACTCGACATTTGGCGCCTACTATCTGCCATGGCTGCGGATTCAACATCCTGAAACGAAGAAGGAGCAAATGATTCCGCCAGGAGGACATCTCGCGGGTATCTATGCCAGGACGGACAGTGAAAGGGGCGTACACAAGGCCCCGGCGAATGAAGTGATTCGAGGTCTGCTCGTGGATTCATACGATCAGGGGAGAGGACTGGCCGTGCAAGTCTCCACAGCATTGCAAAATGTGCTTAATCCTCGAGGCGTCAATGTTCTACGATGTTTTCCCGGGAGAGGGTATCGCGTATGGGGGGCTCGGACGATGAGTGCAGATCCGGAATGGCGTTATATCAATGTGCGCCGGTTGGCTATATTTCTTGAGCAATCAATTGCGCGAGGCCTGCATTGGGTGGCTGTTGAGTCGAACCATGAGCCCTTGTGGGCGCAGGTGCGCCGTAGCATTGACGAGTTTTTGACTGGAGTGTGGAGAAAGGGGATGCTGCAAGGCACCAAGCCGGAGGCAGCTTTCTTCGTCAAATGTGATGTCACGACGATGACCCAAGATGATATCGAGAAAGGCCGATTGGTTGCATTGGTCGGGATTGCGCCGCTCAAACCTGCCGAATTCCTCATCTTCAAGATCGGACTACAGACCGGTGCATAAGGAGCCTCTGGTGGCGGATTATCCTGGCAGCGATCCCTATCGGCAGTTCAATTTTTTGGTTGAGATTGATGGAGTGATTATTGGCGGCTTCAGCGAAGCGAGCGGGCTGACCGCTGAAGTCGATGCCGGTGACTATCGTGATGGGAGGCCGGTGCGTGAAGTCGGGCGAAAGATTCCCGGCGCAAGGAAGGCTGCCACGATTACGCTCAGGCGAGGTCGGACACAGAGCAAGAAGCTGTTGGATTGGTGCCAGGCTGCTCTCAAGGGTGAGAAACAGCTGGTGAGTGGGTCGATTGTTCTGTTGGATGAAGCTCGTCACGTGAAGCTGCGCTGGAAGTTTTCGAATGGCATGCCAGTCAAGTGTCAGGGACCTGATTTTCAGGCGACCGGCAATGACGTGACGATAGAAACGTTGGAACTCACTTGTGAAAGGCTCGCGCTTGATCGGAAGTGAGCGGCAGCCCCTTTCCTCTGCCCTCTGCTACCCGCTAGATGTTTCTCTACTCCCTACGGCGATCCGGTTGGCGTCACGATCCGGAACCGGACATCATCCACAAGCGTGTCTGCTGACGTTCGTTCTCCCGCAAACAACCCACAGTGGTAGAGACCAACGGTCCATCCCGTCTCAGGAGGGGATAATAGGAAATAGCCGGACTGGTCGTTCATGGTCGTCATGACGTGATCCTGCGCGATGGCGCGTGGTTCTCCCGTGATCCCTGATGCCTCCGGAGAGCATTGTGCCGTGAGGGGCACCGCATCATAGGAGGACGATACCAGCCTAAAGACCAGGTAGATTTCTTTCTGTGTAGTGGGAAAACTATCGCCTGGGTACAGGGGAATAAATTCATGAGCCCCGGTGGGAAAGTCGTCCCGCACGACCTTGCCAGTGGGGATGACAAATCGAAACCAGCTGAAATCAGCATCTCGGCCCATGAGCGAGGCCTGTTGGTCCAGGGGGTTCTGCGGTTTCAGCTGCTCGACGACTTTCAGATAGAGGTCTTCTTCCGGAAGGGTTGCGGCAGGGGAGGGATCGTTGGTCGTGACAGGGGCTGTGGCCTCACGATCCGTCAGTTTTGCCAGTTCGGGAACATGGGGCCGTACCTTTTCGATCCACCGGGTGATCTTCTTTTTATCGAGCACGCGGGTGTCCGGCGGGAGTGGCATGTTCTTGTTGTGTTTCTCAAACTCGACTGCTGCTTCATAGAGGATTTGAAAATGGACGAAGGCCTCTTCCCACTGTTCCAGTTCCACGAGACATTGGCCCATTCGAAAGACCGTGTCCGCATAGTCTTCGTCGCTGGGAT
>CAYHQK010000285.1:0-2505 GCA_964358535.1 uncultured Nitrospira sp.
GGCCACGGCTTCAACATTCATTTCGGGCAAATCGTGCCGCCGGCCACGACCAATGTGTTCATGGTCGCGCCCAAGGGACCGGGCCATCTCGTCCGGTCGGAATATACGAAGGGCAGCGGCGTGCCTTGCTTGCTCGCGATCCATCAGGACCCCAGCGGAACGACCAAGCAGATTGGCCTGGCCTATGCCAGCGCGATCGGCGGAGGGCGGGCCGGGGTGATCGAAACGAACTTCCGTGAAGAGACCGAGACGGACCTTTTCGGTGAACAGGTGGTGCTCTGCGGAGGTCTCACGTCCCTCATTCAGGCCGGCTACGAAACGCTGGTGGAAGCAGGCTATTCGCCGGAGATGGCCTATTTCGAATGTCTGCACGAAGTGAAGTTGATCGTGGACCTGATCCATCAAGGCGGCATCGCCAACATGCGCTACTCCATCAGCACGACGGCGAAGTACGGAGATATCACCCGCGGTCCCCGGATTGTCACGGAGCAGACGAAGCAGGAAATGAAGAAGATCTTGGGTGAAATCCAGGACGGCAAGTTCGCCAGAGACTGGATCCTGGAGAACCAGGCGAACCGTCCGGTCTACAATGCGTTGTTGGCGAAGGGCGAAGCCCATCCGATCGAAGAGGTCGGGGGCCGGCTGCGGGCGATGATGCCCTGGCTGAAGAAGGATCAGTTGGTCGATAAGAACAAAAACTAAGAAACGAGGTCTCTGTGGCAGATCGTGCCGTCGGCATCCCGTTTGCCAAAGAAGGAATTCCCTTCATCGGGGCTGCTGTTGGCGTTACACTGCTAGCAGGATGGCTGGGTGGGATGATTGCGGCGGTCGGCGGGGCGCTCCTGACGCTCTTCGTCGCTTGGTTTTTCCGCAATCCCGCTCGAGTGGTGCCGCAAGGATCTGGTCTCATCGTGGCGCCTGGTGACGGGAAAGTCATCGCCATCGAAGAAGAGTTCGAGCCGCGATTCATCAAGGATCGCAGCATTCGCGTCACGATATTTCTGAACGTGTTCGATGTGCACATCAATCGGATTCCCTGTGAAGGGGTCGTCGAGGATGTGCAGTATCAGCCGGGTTTGTTTCTCGTGGCCAGCAGGCCCGATGCGACGTTGCGGAACGAGCAAAATGCCTTGATGATCAGGACGGCGCAGGGGGCGAAGGTGCTCTGTGTGCAGGTGGCCGGGTTGATTGCGAGACGGATCGTCTGTTGGATCTCGCCGGGCGCTCGGGCCGTCTGTGGTGAACGATACGGGTTGATTCGATTCGGGTCGCGGATGGATACGTTTCTGCCGGTCGGGACGGCGATCACAGTCGCAGTCGGCGATCGGGTGAAGGGTGGAGAGACCATCTTAGGAGAGCTGCGATGAAAACCACCGGACTTCGTCAATCGTTCGGGCGAGATGGGAAGCGGCGTAAAGCCGCCATGCACCTTATCCCGAATCTGTTCACGACAGGGAATCTCTTCTGCGGCGTCTTTTCGATCCTGTCCGTGTTCAATGGGAATTACCTGATCGCAGCCATTGCCATCTTGGTGGCGATGATTTTCGATGTGCTCGATGGGAAATCCGCGAGATTGACGAATAGCACCAGCCATTTCGGCCTCGAGTACGACTCGCTGTCCGATGTGGTGTCGTTCGGGGTGGCTCCCGGCCTCTTAATTTACTCCTGGGCGCTAAGCGGGCAGGGGACGTTTGGTATTGCCGTGATGTTTGCCTATGTCGCGATGGGTGCGGTGCGGTTGGCCCGGTTTAATTCAACAGCGGCTGTGGCGGACGGCAAGTACTTCACCGGTTTGGCGATTCCTGCTGCGGCAGGGGTCGTGGCCTCGCTCGTGGTGTTCGATCACTACAGCATGAAGATTGCGGCGGACGTGAAGCCCATTCTCGTTCTGGTGATAACGCTGGCCCTGTCGTTCTTGATGGTCAGCACCATTAAGTATCGAAGCTTCAAAGATATGAAGTTCAGCGGTGGCCGACACATTACCTATCTCGTGTGGGGGATTTTGGCCGTCATGCTCGTGGCCGCCTGGCCCCAAGTCATGTTATTTGTCATTTTTGCCGGCTATGCCCTGCTCGGTCCGGCAGAGCGGCTCGTCGGGTTTCTGCCCAAGATGGCCGGGAAACGGTCGCCGAGCAAGACCGAGCAGTCGGTGACAGGATCGAAGTTCTAGAAGGCTGCGACGAGGAGTAGTAGGCAACTCGCATAGAAATCGAGAGAGCTGGTGGATGGTGCAAGCCAGCCTGTGCGTTGCCGAACTCGCCTCTGAGCCAGAATCCGTGAACCCCGAGTAATGGATTCCGTCTCGCCCCCGTAATAAGGCGGAATGAAGGGTTGTGGGCAGCACTGCGTTGTTCATGGCTAAATCAGGGTGGTACCACGGAGCTTCTCGAGCCTCCGTCCCTGGGCGTGGGGATGGAGGCTTTTTGTTTTGTCGGCCGCTGAAAGCGGCTGCCAGCGTCGTTCTCGGCTCATCGAAATCCTCAACGTACCCCTGAGGGTACGCCT
>CAYHQK010000286.1:0-2500 GCA_964358535.1 uncultured Nitrospira sp.
GTCCGGACTTCCGGATTCATCGTCGTTTCCCAGAGCTGATTCGGGTTCATCTCGCCCAGACCTTTGTACCGCTGAATGCTGAGCCCGTGCTTGCCCTTGTCGAGGATCGCCTTGACCAATTCAGCCGTCGCGGGCAGGAGCTGCTCCTGGTCATCGGACTTAATCTTGTACGGTGCCCGGCCGAAACCGATCGCCGACGGAGCGAGCTTCTGCAATTCACGGAATTCGGCGGAACCGACCAGCTCGTGCGTCAGGTCAAAACCATGAGTCACTCCGTTGACGTGCAACCGGCAGGTGACTTTGTGGGATTGATGTTCTTCGTCCTCAACGATCTCCAGCGTCGGCGTGAGCTTCGGATAGACCACCGCGAGCGTTTTCCTCACGTTGGCAACAACCTTCGTGAGGGTCTCACGATTCTTGAGGAGGTCGCGATCCAGTCCCGGCTCATCCACAAAGGCCCGCACCATACTGGCCTCGTGCGGTTTCTTGTTCAGCCGGCCGAGCAGGGTCTCGAAGCCGATCAGCTTCTTGAGGATGGGCAGGAGCCGCCGTCCCGTGACATAGCCCTGAGTCCCCTCCATATACACTTCCACATCCTCGACGGCGATGTCGGCCAAGTGCTCGTTCAGCGCCAGCTCATCCTTGAGATACCGTTCCATCTTGCCCTTCTTCACTTTGAAGAGCGGCGGCTGCGCAATATAGATGTAGCCCCGTTCGAGCAGCTCCGGCATCTGCCGGAAGAAAAACGTGAGGAGCAGGGTCCGGATGTGGCTCCCGTCCACGTCGGCGTCGGTCATGAGGATGATCTTGTGGTACCGGGCTTTGCTGATGTCGAACGAGTCTTTGTCGGGCTTTTCACTGTCGTCGCGCTTGCGGCCGATGCCGGTGCCGAGCGCCATGATCAACGTCCGGATTTCATCGCTCGACAGCATTTTGTCGAACCGCGCCTTCTCGACGTTGAGGATCTTGCCCTTGAGCGGCAGGATCGCCTGAAACTTGCGGTCGCGGCCTTGCTTGGCGGAACCGCCGGCTGAATCTCCCTCGACGATGTACAACTCGCTCAAGGCCGGATCTTTTTCCGAACAGTCGGCCAGCTTGCCGGGAAGCGAGCCCCCGTCCAGTGCGCTCTTGCGCCGGATCAGTTCCTTCGCTTTACGCGCCGCTTCACGGGCACGGGCCGCGTCGATTGCTTTCCCGATGACCTTGCGCGCCACCGTCGGGTTTTCTTCGAAATAGTTTCCGAGCGCTTCGTTGACCGCGGCCTCGACGATGCCCTTCACTTCGCTGTTGCCCAGCTTGGACTTCGTTTGCCCTTCGAACTGAGGGTTCCGGACCTTGACGCTGACGACGGCGGTCAGCCCTTCACGGACGTCGTCGCCGGTGAGCGATTCGGTATCTTTCTTGAGCAGGTCGTTGGCGTTCGCGTAGCTATTGATCGTGCGGGTGAGCGCGGCCTTGAAGCCCACCAAGTGCGTGCCGCCTTCCTTGGTGTTGATATTGTTCGCAAAGGAAAACAGGTTTTCCGCGTAGCTGTCGTTATATTGGAGCGCGACCTCCAGCACCATCTCGGGTTTTTCAACCTGCACGTAAATCGGCTTGTGCAGCGGCACCTTGGCTTCGTTCAGATGCTCGACGAACGAGACAATCCCGCCCTTGTACTTGAAGATTTGTTCCTTGACCGGTTCTTTCCGCTCATCCTTGAGGGTGATCTCGAGTCCCTTGTTCAAGAAGGCAAGCTCGCGCAGCCGCTGCGCCAGCACATCAAAGCTGAGGTCGAGCACTTCGAAAATCTGTCCGTCGGACTTGTAGGTGACCTTCGTGCCGCGGCGCTTGGTCTTGCCCGTCATCTTGAGCGGCGCGGTCGATTTGCCTCGTTCATAGCGCTGCTCGAACACCTGGCCGTCCTGCCAGATCTCCAGCTCAAGCCATTCGGACAGGGCGTTGACCACCGAAATTCCGACGCCGTGAAGTCCGCCGGAAACCGTATAGGCCCCCTGCTCGAACTTGCCGCCCGCGTGCAAAACCGTGAGCGCCACTTCGGCAGCGGATTTCTTTTGCGTGGAATGCATCCCGGTCGGAATACCGCGGCCGTTATCCACGACCGTGACGCTGCCATCGATGTGGATCGTGACCTCGATCGTCTCACCGAATCCCGCCATATGTTCATCGACACTGTTGTCGACGACTTCATAGACGAGGTGATGGAGGCCATCCACACCGGTGCTGCCGATGTACATCGCCGGACGCTTCCGCACGGCGTCCAGGCCTTCCAACACTTTGATTTGATCCGCGCCGTAACTCTCGGATTTCGGTGTGGTCTCGCTGTCGTTACTGGCCATCAGTCTCCCGTTTCAATACAGCCTTAAAGTTTCAGCCTTCAGCGGCTGACCGCTCGTCGCTGGACTCAGCTAGATTTTAATTGGCATCACGACGCACTTGAACCCGGGACTGTCCGACTCCTGGATCAAACAGGGGCTCAGCGGATTATCCATTTGCAGAG
>CAYHQK010000287.1:0-2492 GCA_964358535.1 uncultured Nitrospira sp.
AGAGCGATCGCCCAACACACACACACAAATCTGAAGTTCAGCATGGGCGAGGACGGTACCATCGGGTCCTCGGCATGTCAACGCAATCACCGGCAAGAAAGAGACAAACCAGCAGGGGCTGCGCACTGGCCCTCACAAATGACCCCCATGGGGAACGCGCCTCGGGAAACAGTCGTTATCGCTGCAAAAGTGAAGGCCACACATTCGCGAATTGACTTTTTTCCTCCCCCCCAGTATGCTCACTCCCTTTCCAACAGAAGGAGTTAGGGGCATGAAAGTTATTCTACAAGAGACGATGGAAGGGGTCGGCCATCTCGGCGATCTCATCGATGTAAAAAACGGATACGCACGAAATTTCCTGCTTCCGCGCAAAAAAGCGGTTCTAGCCGACAGTCGCAGCATCAAGGCGTTTGAGCATATCAAGCGCGTCGCCGCCGAACGGGCAAAGAAGGAAAAGTCGGAGATCGAAACCCACGCCAAGAGCATTTCAGCCGTGTCCATCACCATCCAGGCCCAAGTCGGCAAGGACGACAAGATGTTCGGGGCCGTCACGGTCAAGGACATTGCGGAAGCCTTGGCGGAAAAAGGCTTTACGGTCGATCGGCGCAAGATCCAGCTCGACCAGCCGATCAAAGAACTCGGCACCGTCACCGTCCCGATCAAGCTGCCACGGGACGTAACCGCAACCGTCGCAATCCATGTCGTGAAGAAGCAAGAAGCCGAAGCGGCCCCCGCCGAGGCCTAAGAGGGAACGAGCTGTGATGAAAGACGCGGTCGGTTCTTTAGACGCACTCAAGGCCACAGACCCGGATGTCTATGCCGCGATTGCCGCAGAGGAAGAGCGGCAGCGCGATAAGCTGCTGCTGATCGCCTCGGAGAACTTTGCCAGTCCCGCCGTCTTGGCCGCGCAAGGCTCCCTCATGACCAATAAGTACGCCGAAGGGTACCCGGGCAAGCGGTACTACGGCGGCTGTCAGCATGTGGACACCGTCGAAAATCTGGCCATCCAGCGGTGCAAGCAAATTTTCGGCGCGGAACACGTGAACGTGCAGCCGCACTCGGGCTCGCAAGCCAACATGGCGGCCTACTTCTCCGTGCTCAAAGCCGGCGATACCATCTTGGGCATGGACCTCGCCCAAGGCGGCCATCTCACGCACGGCAGCAAGGTCAACTTTTCAGGGATCCTGTTTCGCGCCTTCTCCTACGGAGTGGACCGCGAGACCGAGACCATCAACTATGACGCGGTGCAAAAGCTGGCGGAAGAATGCCGGCCCCGCATGCTCGTCGTGGGCGCCAGCGCCTATGCCCGCACCCTCGACTTCCCGCGGTTTCAGCAGATCGCCAAATCAGTCGGCGCCTATCTCATGGTCGATATCGCCCACATCGCCGGCCTGATCGCTGCGGGCCTCCATCCCAATCCTGTTCCCTATGCCGACTTTGTCACCACGACCACACACAAAACCCTGCGCGGCCCGCGCGGTGGCGTCGTCATGTGCAAGGCGGAGCATGCCAAAGCCGTCGACAAGTTCATCTTCCCGGGCATGCAAGGCGGCCCCTTGATGCATGTGATCGCGGCCAAGGCCGTGGCCTTCAAGGAAGCCCTCTCGCCGTCTTTCACGCGGTACCAGCAGCAGGTCATCGCCAATGCGAAAGTACTGGCCCAGGGGCTCCTCGACCGTGGCTACAAGATTGTATCGGGCGGCACGGATACGCATCTCATGCTGGTGAACCTGACGAACAAGGGCATTACAGGAAAAGAAGCGGACGCAGCCCTGGATGCCGCCGGCATTATCGTCAATAAAAATGCCGTGCCCTACGACGAGAAGCCTCCGGCCGTGGCCAGCGGCATCAGACTGGGCACGCCCATCGTCTCGACCCGTGGCATGCGCGAAGCCGAGATGAAAGAGATTGTGGATTTGCTCGACCAGGTCCTGCAGCATCGGCAAGACCCCGCGATGCTCGAGAAGGTCTGCGCGCAAGCCAAAGCTCTTTGCCACCGCTTCCCGATCTTTCATACCTACTAACCCGCACCAGATGGGACAGGATCACCGCCTGTGAAATGTCCGTTCTGCGATGAACTCGAAGACAAGGTCGTCGACTCGCGTATGGCGAAGGAGGGCGAGGTTATTCGCCGTCGCCGCGAATGTCTCGGCTGTAAACGTCGCTACACCACCTACGAACGCGTCGAGGAAATCCTGCCGGTGGTGGTGAAAAAGGACGGCCGCCGGGAGTCCTTCGACCGCTCCAAGATTCTCGCCGGTCTCAAAAAAGCCTGCGAAAAACGCCCCATCAGCACTGCCACGATCGAAACCGTGACGGATCGCATCGAGAAGCGCATTCAGGAAATGGGCGAAACGGAAATCGAAAGCCGGATCGTGGGCGAAGAGCTGATGAAAGAGCTCCATCAGCTGGATCAGGTCGCCTATGTGCGCTTTGCGTCGGTCTACCGCGAATTCAAAGACATTGACCAGTTCATGGACGAGCTGAGAACG
>CAYHQK010000288.1:0-2481 GCA_964358535.1 uncultured Nitrospira sp.
TTCGTTCTGGTATCCAACAGATAGAGTTCGGAATTGCCTTCGTAGCTGGAGGCAAATGCCAGAAAATTCCCATCGGGCGACAAGGCCGGCGTGATATTCAAGCCCCCCAGGGATACCACCGTCCACCGCTTGCCCGTCGCCAGCTCGATCATGTCGATGTCCTGGGTATTCCGGCTGCGATAGGCGGTGAACACGAGAAACCGGCGATCCGGAGACCAGCGCGGCATCAGGTTCAGAAAACCATCGGCCGTCACCTGACGGGCATCATGTCCGTCATAATCCATGACGGAAATCTCGCGGGCACCCCCATGCTCCGCGACATAGGCGATCTTGGTCCTGGCAATGCCCGGCTCGCCGGTATACCGGAAGACGAGCTCATCGGCAAAACGATGCGCCATGAGCCGCAAGACCGCCGGCGCGCCGGCATAACGCTTCCCCCCGATCACCTCGTCGCTGCCGCTGTCATAGACGAGGCCTTCCATGTTTACGTCAGCTTCTTTGCCCGACTCTTTCAGGCTTGCCTTGCCCCAGACCAATACCGATACCCCGTTTTCCGCCGCTTGCTTGAAGACGACCTTGGCGCCGCTCTCCATCCCTGTGCCGAGATTGTGAGCCTTGATTCCCATACTCGGCAAATCCACCAGATCGAAAACCAAGGAGCGCTTCACATCCTTCTTGAGAACTTCTTCGATCCGCCCCCCCAACCAGTCGGGACCTCCCGCGTTCTGAATCCCTGCAACAGCCAGAGAAATCTTTTGGAAGTCTGGGCGAGTCGCTTCAAGAAACACGTCCGCCGCGCCCGATTCAAGAATGCCAAAAGCCCCTGCTGCCAGCAGGAGCCCTCCAACCACCGAACTGATCCATTTCACTTGTGTCATCCGACCGGTTCTCCGACTCGAAATACCATTTCTATATCCTTATACCCATCTGTCATATCGGCAGGAAAGGCCGGGAGCACTCGCGGCCGCAGCACGGCGCGCTGCCCCGCCATGTCGAAATAGGTATTGCCGGAAGTCTGCTTGACCACCACATCTTTGATCATCCCATCCCGTTGCAGCCGAAACTTCACGATGACCTGGTAGGTCTGCCCCGCCATATCGACCGGCGGAGGCTCCCACTGGCTACTGATAATTGATTGCACACGAGCCCAATAGGAACTGGACCCGGCCATCCCGGCAGTCTTCAGCGTCGTGTCTGGAGTCTTCAGCGCCGACACGTTCGCCTGCGGCTGAGCCACCGGCTTGGCCGGCGCCTCGCTGGGCTTACTCTCGCGCGGCATATCCAGCTTGGCTGCAGGCTGAAACGGCTTGATCTTCTTCAGCTCTTCTTCCAACTCACGGTTGAGATCGTCGCTGACCGACGATCGTTGCGCCGGCTTCGCAACCGGGATTGGCGCCGCATCCGGGATACGCGGGATATCGAGCGACTTCATTTTCGCCGCCTGCTGTGGCTGCCCCACCGACTTTGCGGGGCTCAAATCCCCGAACTTCGGCGCATCAGGAGGAAGCTGAAAATCCCGCAGCACATCCCGCTTCACCCCGCCCTTGGGAGGCGCAACGGAAGGAGCCTGTGCGGCTGGCTTGGCTGACGGAGCAGGAACCGGCTTCGGATCCGAAACTTTCGCTGATTCGATCGGCTTCGCCGGCTCGGCAGGCTTGACCAACTCGACTGGCCTCGCAGGTGCCGGCAGACTGACCAGCGACACTTCCACCGACGTCAACGGCCGTTCAGCCCGTTGCGGAAGCCTGAGTCCTGTCGCCACGAGCAGCACCACCACATGCAGCGCGAGCGACCACGCCAACGTTCGTTTGAGGTGAGCCCATACCCCAGACTGATCGTCCTGGTCGAACCACAAACCTGACTGGACCGTCGCCTGGGACGCCATAATCACCAGCCCCCTCGAACACGTGGCCTTAATTCTTTCGTGGCGGGAGGTGCGGGAGATGCGGCGCAACCACATGCTCGGGTCCGGCCGGCTCCGTTACCATCCCGATCTTCTCGATCCCGGCTTTTTTAATGCCGTCGATGACTTGCACCACGACACCATACGGCACGTCACGATCCGCCCGGAGGTACAGCGATACATCCGGATGCGCCTGCTTCAAGAGCTTCAACTTTTGCTCAAGCTGGGCTACGCCGACCGGATCTTTATCGAGATACAAGCGGTGATCCTTTTCGATCGTCAATACGGTCCGCATTTCCGGCTTAATCGTATTGGTCGCGGAGGTCGGCAGCTTGATGTCCATCCCGCGATACAACATCGGGGCGGTGACCATGAAAATCACCAGCAACACGAGGACCACATCGACGAGAGGGATAACGTTGATCTCTGCCAGAAACCGGCGGTGCCGAGATTCCAGGGTCATCCTTGGACTCCGGCCGGAACTGGTTTCGCCTTCGCGGTAGTCGAGAGAGAGGCTAGAAGCTCAATGGTCACCGAATCCAACCGGAAGGCCGTATTCCGAATCCGGATGAGGAAGT
>CAYHQK010000289.1:0-2460 GCA_964358535.1 uncultured Nitrospira sp.
TGGCGGAAGTGACGCGGGCCCGGGCACGCAGCAAGCATCCCGGCCGGCGCCGGGTCGCCGGTAGGCCTCGGACCTGATGCTGGAGCAAGCGTAGGAAACATAAGAATTACCCATGAAGGATTCACTCGTTCTGCGGAGGCCCTGATGCAAAACGGGCAGATCGACATCGATTTTCGGCGGATGATCGCCAAGTATTGGGAAACCTACCTACCGGAAGGTGGCGCGGTCGTAGATCTGCCGAGTCCCGAGGTGCGCTCAGGGCCCCCGACGGCTAAGGCAACCGATTGACAACATCTTGCGCAGTGGCAACAGCAGCCGCGGCCATCGGCGCCAAGTTTTGGACTACGTCGTCATAATCGCAACGATTTCGCCATTGGCGCAACATGTCAAGCCACGCAGCGAGTTGATGTTGCTGCCCTGCACGATAATGCTGGCGCACGAGGGCATGGTCCTGGGGCGCCCCTGTCGGAATGAAGTTTTGGTGGTCACGAGCATAGTTTCGTGCATGGCAGAACGCTGCGTAGTACGATCTGCTGGTTGCACTTCGTA
Source organism: uncultured Nitrospira sp. (assembly GCA_964358535.1). Classification (GTDB taxonomy): domain Bacteria; phylum Nitrospirota; class Nitrospiria; order Nitrospirales; family Nitrospiraceae; genus Palsa-1315. Next base: position 550 of record CAYHQK010000289.1, read on the forward strand.
GTGCCGCCTCTGCGTTTACGCCGCCGCCGGCATTTCCTTGGAGAAATGTGGCTACGTTTAGGTATTGTCGCCAATCGAAGGCCACGCGATCCTCACTGTGGCGCTGAGAAGTCGGTCGAGATCAGAAGCCAGCCGGACTTCTCCACCTGCTCCGCTTGAGACTCCTTATTTAGCGTCTGGATGGCTTGGAGGACCTCCCTGTCGTAGTGGGAGTGGTGGACGTAGAGGGTTAGGTATTCGTCCGAGATTTCCGGGTCGCGGTACACTTCCAGCGATAGCTGTGTCGGCGGCTCGAATTTCTGCCACGCCCTGCTAGATACTGACTGCACAACATCGATCATGTCGGGGTGAGCAAGCAAGTAGTGGCGCACATCATCAGGTCCCGGGATACGGACCCGTGGTTTGAGAAGAGTCAATAACCAATCAACCTGAATGGAACTCCAGAACTCTCCGTAGGAGTGTGTCACGGGAACGAGGTAATCCGATAGGGCTTCGATCGACCTAGTTAGAATGACACGGAATCCTTCGCCAACCAAGGGAAGAGCGGGATTCCGGGGATCGGAAGAAAAGTAGGGCTCCTCGTAGACCAGGTGACGGCGCCGCGCCAACGGCATGCGGACCACGTAGCTCATTTGAAGAGCTCCTGAGCCTTCTCCGTTATGCTGAGGAAGAATATTCGATTCTTAAATTCCCTGAGCTGGTCAAACGCCGCCCACAAATCGGGACTTCCCGGATCAAAGGCCTGCTCTCGGATCACGTCGATGTCAAAAATTAGCGAAAGCGTGTCTCCCTTGGGAGGGGCCATTGTCTGCGTGACGATAGCCAGAGAACCTGAATCCGGATCCGGAATTTCGAGGCGCATAAGGAAGTTCTGTAGGCCTTGAGGCAGACTCGGGGCGATCTCGGGAATGGTGCGGATGTAATCTTTGAAGTCCTTCATTGGAAGTGGGATGTTCAATTGGTTGATGTACCTCAGCGCTATTCGAGAAACCTTTTCAGGTGCCGCAGTTTCGACGTAGAGCATCCACAGTTCTTTCGCTTCCTTCCGGAAGGTCTGCCATCTGTCGTAGGGCTTAAGCCAATTGAAAGTGAAGCCATCGAGACGAGCTTGAACGACACGGCGACCGTCGGAGGTGGTGAACAGATACCCATCAGTTCCTCCGGTAGACGGTTCGACCTTCACGTCGCCAGTAGGGCTAAGTTGGAGACCGGCTTGCCAGGTAGAGCGTTCACGCCGATTCGGGTAACGGTCTCGAATGCCTTCGTGGAACCTAGCCAAGCGTGCTAGGTCAGTGGAAGCCGGGAGCTTGGCCCGGATATCAAGCAGCGCCTCGTTGATGGGAGCGTTAGGAAACCGTGGCCACTCCGGCATTAGGCCCCTGATCTCATGGTGAAAAAGCGTCCAGCACGCAAAAGGTGCCCTCTTATGGCCCCCAGGTTCAGTTTAGGGCGTTAGAGTCAGTTTACCAAGACCCACGGACGACGCCTAAAAAGCTGCGCGACCCGGATCACCAAACTCCATCCAGCCATATCCCCAGATCACCGTGATCCAAGGGCTAAGTTGTCTGCGATTCTACACCCAACGGCTGACTCCTACCGGCCCCTGTTCTCGGTCGCGTCCGGGAGGCCGATCGCCGACCTGGAAGGGGCGATTCCCTCACTTTCACCAACTCCCCCCTACGCGGGGGGCCATGGAAGCGTCAAGGGCGGGCGATGGGCGTCCACGGTCAGCGACAGTCAGTACGACCCCCGGGGTGCGCATTTCGGTCATCGTGAACACCCCGATCGCTCCATGGTGAACGCCCAGATCGGCGCATCGTGATCGGAGCGGAGCGACGCTGGCGGTTCGGTCAGTCGTCGAGCTTGGCCTCCTTTCGTCGTGAAGGTCCTTTTAGCACAAGTCGGTGGGCG
>CAYHQK010000290.1:0-2456 GCA_964358535.1 uncultured Nitrospira sp.
GGCTCCTCTGGGCCTTCATGGCGGGACTCTGGGGCTTCGGGCATCCGCCCGTGTGTGACCCTCATGTGCCGCTGGGCCGGGGGCGGGTTTTGGTCGGATGGATTGCGCTGGCGGTGTTTGTCTTGACGTTTGCGCCTGTTCCCTTCTTTTTTCAAGGACCGTGAAGCGCGAGACAGGCGTGATGGGCGCGATGCACAGGATATGATGACGAGTGTCTCGCCTTTCCCGCCAATCCCGCTCGTCTCGCGTGGCTACCTGGGTCAAGCCGGATAATTTCTTGTCCGATTGCCTGCTCGGCCCTACCATGGGCCTATGGAGTCTACTGCGGCCTCAACTCTTTTATGCCCCAAGTGTCAGGCCAACCAGCCGGACAGTGCGACTGAGTGCCTGAGGTGCGGGATCATCTTTGTGAAGTATCGGCCGCTGGCCCCGTTGCAGCCTATGCAGCGGGATCGTTCTCGCTGGATGGCCCTTGCCAAAGAGTGGTTGGTTGAGTCGGACACATCTACCGATGCGATGACCTTCGCCGGCCGGGCTGTCCTGTTTCTGTTGCTTCTCTGGTGGGGCAAAACGTTCATCTTCACGCCGCTTGAAACCAATTACACGGGGGAATCGTTTTTCCACCTGACCAATCTGCCGTTTCACGAGGCGGGCCATCTTCTCTTTATGCCGTTGGGACGATTCATGATGATTCTGGGTGGGAGCCTCGGTCAGGTTCTGATGCCGCTCGTCTGCCTGGCGACCTTTCTCGTGAAGACGCGCGATCCCTTCGGCGCGTCGGTGGCCCTCTGGTGGATGGCGGAAAGCCTCATGGATCTCGCTCCCTATATCAACGATGCGCGGGCGCTGGATCTGATGCTGCTTGGCGGAGTGACCGGGAAGGAAACGAACGGACATGACTGGAACAATATCCTGACCCTGCTGGGCTGGCTGGAGTATGACCATCGCCTGGCCCATCTTGCCTACAACGTCGGTATCGTCCTCATGCTGGCCTCGCTCGCTTGGGGCGGACTGCTGCTCTTGAAGCAATATCGCCGCCTGTCGCCGTAACCAGCTTGCGCGACCCAAGAAACTCTCTTACGATAGGCTTTCACTGGCTCAGGAGGCTCCCCCATGCGAAGCCTATTGGTAATTCGTGCTTGTCTCATCATGGTCGGCATGGCTCTGACAAACCAGGCCTTTGCAGCCGACTCCAGCGCCTCCTCTCGATTTACCTTGTTGCTGAACGGAACGGCGGTCAAAGACAACAGCACCGGCCTGATCTGGGAACAGGAGCCGGACCGGGAGCACGATGTGTGGGGTTCGTCCGTGGCCCGTTGTGCGACGAAAGAGGTGGGAGGGAAGAAGGGCTGGCGCGCACCCTCGGTGGATGAACTCAAGACCTTGATCGATGGATCGCAGCACGATCCGGCTTTGCCTGCCGGCCATCCCTTCTCCAATATCAAGTCGGAGATCTATTGGACGGCGACGCCCCACCCGACCGACGACATGGTGGCCTGGCAGATCAGTTTTTTTAGCGGCGAGCCTGTGACAGACCAGAAATCAGGAACCAGGCGTCTCTGGTGTCTCTTGGGTGCGCCAGGCCAGTAACGAGACGATCAGCGCGCTCTGCCGATTCTTGCCACATCGTCGCGCAGCTTCTTCATCAGCTGAGCCAGCGCCTGTCGGCGCGCTTCTGTGACCTGGTCTTGATCCTCTATCCGTGCGCTGGGACCGACGACCTTCGATGTTCCCTGCGCCTCTTCCTCTGCCAGTTTGGTTCCTCGCCGGACATCCCACAAGGAGCCTTGCACGAGACAGAGCGCATCGCTGTGGGTGCCGTCTGCGTAGTAGGACCCGAGAATCGTCCAATAGAGCAGCGTCCCCTTGTAGTTGTTGTAGCGATCGACGGCTGCGGCGCCGTTCACGATGAGCAGGAGATCGACGCCGTACCGCAGGGCTGATTCCCGTAGCTGCGCCCATTGGTTTCCCTTGATTGAAGAGAGATGGAGGAAGGATGTGCCGCTGATGAGGCCCTCTCGTTGTAATCCGTTGGTCCAGGACAGGAGGGATTCCCGATCGGCATCAGTCCACTCGAACTCGTGGTGAAGGAACCCGGTCGGCATGACATAGAGCCCCAACTTCGGAGGGCCTTGCCTGGGCGAAGGGGGCTCCGTCTGTTCTGATAGTGGCGCCCCGACAAGCTGAGCCTCTTCGTCCTTCAGTATCTGCTGGAGCGAATCAATGTGTTGCGTCTGACCGCTCGCACAACCGGTCAGGAAGAGGAAAAGTGTGAGCAGGAGGTAAGGGTGGAGCTTCATGTCAGTGACATCCTTCCGTGGATTTTGCAGAGGTCTTTGCGCGCGAGCCTCAGCGCAAGGGTTCGGCTAGGGCTTGGCCTCATCGAGTAGCGGCGTGATTTTGTCTGCCACAGCCTGCACCACACCCTCTCGTTCCCCTGCCACTTTGAGCCCCCG
>CAYHQK010000291.1:0-2441 GCA_964358535.1 uncultured Nitrospira sp.
AACGGGACTTTCCGGGATGAGATTGACAAGGGGGAGTCGATCTATGAACGATGAATCCAGACCTCCTGACATAGGCCATCACGAAAATGTCCGCTTTTTGGGGTCAGGATGCCGGGCCGGCCTGGAAGCGCAAGCGCAAACGTGAGCCGGGGAAAATGGTTTCGGAACGATTGAGTTCGTCACAAAGGGCAGTGATAGCGCGAGTCCGGTGAGTCGAGCTGAGAGGGGCGATCGTCACGAGCAATTCGTGCTCCGTGACCGTGAGATCGGCCTGGCTACGGAGGGCGGATTGGATGAGGGTGCGACCTTCATCCTCTATTCGCCGGTAGTAAGGTGTCAGGAGGCGGACGAGGTCGCTCTCGGCTTGATAGGCGACCATCTTGAGGAGGTTGGTGAGGTGCTTGCGCTCAGGAGCGAGCTTGACGACCTGGCCGGTGACCACCTTCTCGATCGGCACGCGTTTGGGCATGGCGGCCCGTTTGGCTTCAAGTTGCGCGATGCGTTGATTGGCCCTGGAGATGGTGCGTCCCAGCTTGCTCTTCGAGATCTTGAAACCGCGCATACTCGGCCGGGCCCTTTCGATGTTCTTCAAGGCCTCCTTGCCGTACTCCGCATGGAGCCGGGCCAGGTCGGCGCGGGCCTCCTTGAGCTTGGTATCGATCGCTTTCCGGGCGGGATTGGGGACTTCGCGCCGCGGGTCGTCCGGCACGGCCTGGTAGTCGGTCAAGGCGTCGAGCGCATACTCCTCGCGCAGATACTTGAAGAAGTTCTCTTGCCGCCACCGCTCGAACATGCGGAATGCGACCTCCAAGGTGGACAGATCCATCCGGGAGGTGAGGATCGGCGTTTGGTGCAGGCCATTCTCCGAGAGTCGCGTTACTTGACGTAGCCGGAGCAATCCCCCCAAAAGGCGCACGGGTTGGTCGGCAAGCGTGTAGGCGACCTTTCGGCCATGGATGACCTCGGTATGCTCGTGGAAACGACGTCTCGCCACATGAGGGCAACGCCCCTTACGGTAGGTGAGGATGTCGAAGCCGTCGGCGATCAGCTTCGCGAAGAGTTTGGGACTGTATCCACCGCGATCGAACACGATGGTGACCCGCCGCTCGCCGACGAGCGTGCGCACCTCGCCCAGGATCGTGGGGAGCATCTTCACCAATCCCGCATTCGCCTCGGCGGTCACGACGAACAGGGGATCCCCAGCCACGTCGTTGACCCAGTAGTCTGTCGTAGCGGGCATCGACAGGCGCATCCGCGCGACATGGGCTTTCGGCAGGCTGCGCTGGCCATGGTAGACCCGGACGTGGCCATCGATATAGAGGAACCCCAACGCTGCACCTCGCAACGCGACCCGTCGCTCGGCGAGCGCCCGACCGAACGGGACGGCTCGGCTGACGGACGCCAAGCGTGACAACTTGCGGCGGATCGTCTTGACCTCCGGGGCACGATCGAGACCAAGCACACGACCGAGATGGTCGGGCGGATGCTCCTTGAGGCCCTCGGGGCGTTTGATGCGCAGAAGCGCCATCAGGAGCAGGGCAAGGATCGTCGTGCGCAGGCCGTAAAAAGCAGGGCCGATGCCGCCGTAGATCTCACGAGCGCAATCGAACACACCGCTCTGGACCAGAGCGGGCACGGCCAACAGAACCCCGGCCCCTGGAATACGGGTGTCGGAACGAAAGATCGGTGCCGCGTCGTTCAGGAGCCCCAAGCGTGCCATAAGACGATCCAGCCAGCGGTTGGCGGCATCGGTGTCGAGCGACGCGGTCGGCGGGGTTTCCGGCGAAGTGGAAAAAGCGGACATATTTGGGTTCGCAGGCAGATTTTCTTCCCGTGGCAGGACCGCTTGGCAGGGGCGAGGTTCCTGCCAGCCTATGCGCCGCAGAAGTTTGCGGATCGCCATCTCACTGACACGCACTCGCCGAGCAATCTCACGGTTCGAATGCCCTTCGGACTTGAGCCGACGGACCAGTTGTATCCGCGAACGCCGCAGCCGCCGATGTCCCTTCGGACACCCACGACCATGCCCCAGCGCTGGGAGTCCGCCATCCTCGAACCGCCGCTGGAAGCGCCGCACCGTCCGCACGGCATAGCCAAATGCCCGCGCTACTTCATTCTGATCGGCCCATCCTTGATCGATAAGGCTGACCATTGCGTAGGCCTCGGCCATGCGATCGCCCACCGCGTATTGCCACAGTACGATGCCCGCTCCGATCACCAACCGGCGCGCATCACGGGTCCGCACCAGACATCGATCACTGACGATACGTGTATCCTCCGGCACTGCCGGAGGAGCAAAGAGTACGCCTTGGGATTCGGTGGTAGCCATAGCCGCAAGTATAGCGGCTGACCAAAAAAGCGGACATATTTGGGTTCGCACCCCGCCCGCGAGGATCCCATCAGTATCAAGGAGTTACGAGGGGTATGTCAGGATATCTGGA
>CAYHQK010000292.1:0-2430 GCA_964358535.1 uncultured Nitrospira sp.
CCCATCTCGAACATCGCCTGAGTCGCCGCATCAGGCTTGGTCGCAAGAAAGGGCTGATGGACTTCAAGGTACAGACGCTTGTGACATTGCAGGCCGGACAGAAATTTCGACTTGGACAGGCGCGGGGCCTTCGGAAGGGAAGCTGGTACGGGATCGTTCAGTTCATTCATGGTGTCATGACCCTAATCGGACAGACCCTCATTTGTCCACAAGAGAGCGAGATTGGCAGGACGGGCGAGAAAGGCGGGATGTGGATAGGACGAATATTCGCCTTGTCTCGCTCGTCTGGCCCGTCGCGCGCGCGAGATGCTGGCGGCCTTTATCAACAGCCTGCTAGGATGGCCAAACATGGCATCCCGTATCGCCCAGATCAGAAAATCCGTCCTGACCCTTGCCCTGCCAGTCACGGTCAGCAGCCTACTCCAACGGACCGAAGGCATCGCCGCTGTCTTCCTCGTGGGTGGGCTTGGCGCCACCTCCATTGCCGCAGTCGGGCTCGGCCAATTGCTGGCCTTCATGTCCACCACACTCGTCTCCGGCTTGTCGGTGGGAGCCAACGTCGTCATCGCCCAACTCTGGGGCGCTCGCCGCACGAAAGACGTGGGAGAAGCCGCCACCCATCTCCTTGGCTTGGCCGCCCTCGTCTCCTGTGCCCTCGTGATCCTCGGACTGTCCCTCAATCGTCTCACGATGGAGCTGTTAGGCGCGGAGCAGGACGTCATCGCCTTGGCCCTTCCCTACTCAAATCTGATCTTCCTGGTCATTCCCTGCACCATCTTCCTCCAAGTCCTCTCCTCCATGATGCAAGGAACCGGCGACACCAAAACTCCGATGTATGCCTTGATCGCGGTGAATCTCCTCTATCTGACGATCGCCTATCCGCTAGTCTATGGGCTCTGGGGTTTCCCAGCCTGGGGCCTCACAGGAGCAGCCGTGGCCACAGGCCTTGCAGAAGGAACTGGCGTCCTCTATCTCCTCTGGGTCAATCGAAGAGTCTTCAAAAAGTCGCTCACGATACGCCGCGATCTCATGCGCTCCACCTGGCAGATCGGCGCACCGGTCTCCGGCGAACGGATCTTTCAACAGGCAGGCATCATCATTTACACCAAGATCGTCCTGCTCTACGGAACCGTGACCTACGCAGCCCATCAAGTCGGCCTGTCGATCGAGTCCCTCTCGTTCCTGCCTGGATACGGCTTTGCCATTGCGGCTGCCACGATGGTGGGACAGAGTATCGGCGCGGGAAAATATGTGAGGGCGAAACTCGAAAACTGGGAGGCCAACCGGCTGGCCAGCATCGCGATGGCCTCGATGGGCGTCTTGTTCTTTTTCTTTCCTTATATCTTGCTCCGCGCCTTCACCCATGACGAAGCGGTCGTCGAGCTTGGGACCGTGTTCCTGCGCATCGTCGCCGTCCTCCAAGTGCCGCTGGCCCTCACTATGGTCCTGGCCGGGTCATTGCGCGGGGCGGGAGACACCCGCTTCATCATGTGGGCCACGACCATCGGCATGTGGGGAGTCCGTGTGCCACTCGCCATCATCGCAGGCCCCTGGCTCGCGCTGGATGTCCTCTATGTCTGGAGTGCGATGATTGCGGATTGGACGGTCAGGATGGCCTTACTCTTGTGGCGCTACAGATCAGAACGGTGGAAAGCGATTCGAGTATTTCGCTGAGAGATTGTGCTCAGCGGCGCGCTTTTGCTGGCTTGCCGGAACGTTTCGCAGGGCGCAATTCTTTCGAAATGAGCGGGAATTTCTCCGGATGCCTAATGGATTCAACGGCGACATCCACATCGAGGTCAGGCCAATACAGGTGCTGAGGCTGCGGCCGCTCAACCTTCAGGATCTCTGACACAGATGCATCCTTGAACCAGGGAAACTCTTTGAACGGCACGAATAGCTCTTCGTCTGCCACAAGCAGCCAGAATCCATGACTAGAAATGTTCGTTACCTCAGCAGCCGAAGTGCGTTTGCCAAGCGCTACGGATTTCATCGTAATGCTCCTCGATAAGAGTTTTCGCGGCCCGGATTTGCCGAACGGCCATACCGGAATTCTGCGCCAGTTCGACCGTCGGCTCCAACCAGAATTTCGCTTCACCGCGCTCACAATACACATGAACGTGCATTCGTGTTTCTTCGCGGGAAAAGAAATAGAAGCGGAACCCTTCTGCTCTGAAAATTGTCGGGCTCAAAGTGCCCTCCATCTTTACTCAGTGTCTACCCGATCAGCGGAAACAGCCAGAAGATAGCCTGTCACATTGCTCTCTCCCCGCGTCATCAAGTTCCCGCTGGGCCAAGAGAAAAAAACGCAGCTTCACGATCAGCGATGCTTGGCCATAACCATCTCATAAGGCACCGCTGGAACCTGGCCGGCCTTGTAGGCCGCCCAGCGCTTGCGCGCCTCCTCTGCCCATACCTGGTCGATCTCCG
>CAYHQK010000293.1:0-2420 GCA_964358535.1 uncultured Nitrospira sp.
CCAGTCAGGACTCGGAGTGGGAAGGGGATATATCAACAGTTATCCCGTCGCGCCGTGTGGTCGATTTTCCCCTAACGCCGTTCGGCGCCAACTTCCGAGTCGCCGACCACGCGGCCAAGTGCAGATCAGTGGCCCGACGATGAAGTCTCCTCAATGAGATCGAACCACTGGTCGGCTAGCCGGGTCGCGGTGCTTAGGCTAGAAAATGCCGGCACGTCTCAAGGAAATGCCGATCGCGAAGAACGGCACTCAAAGCAAGAAGGTCCCACCATCGACCAATTCGTTGTAGGTAATAATCCGTCACCGCCCGGGTATGGTGAGGGGCAACTCTCCATCCATCAGCAGGCTCCCATGAATCGGCGTACTCCATGTTCGGCGTGAAGCAGGCCCCCTCGCCTCCGAATATGTATTGACCTGGCGTATCGGGGACCTCGACTACCGGGAGGACCGCGTCCACGGCCAGGAATTCGTTCCTTGCGATATTGAAGAGGTCTCCCATTTCGAGCATCGCGGCCAGATCCAACACAACCGTTGCAATGTACGATTCCGCCCGTCGGTCGGTCTCGATGTGTTCGAACGGCTCGCCGAGCAGATATTCCAATTCCTCCTCGGGGGAGGAATCCGGGCCGGCCAAGCCGCGGCTGTCCGAATCATAGCGGTCGGCAACCCATTTGATGACGTTCTGCAGAAGGCGACGGACCGGCTGAGCGTGACCTGCGCGGCCCAGCATTAACACCGGAGGGATCAGCGACACGGCCCAACGATCAGAAATCGGATGGGCTGTGCCCGGATTGTTGTCAATGAACTTGATCAGAAAGTCCCTCAGGTTCTGGCTCCGGGGATCGCCAGCTTCTGACTCAAGAAGTCCAAGGAGGCCCAGGATCTCCACAAGACGAAGGCAACGTACGGGATACGTGACGTGGGCCGCCATGGGGTGGTGAGTTCGGACCATGTTAAGAGGATCAAGCAGATCATCCCCACAACGATCGAAGAGATCCCAGGCGTAGTGACGGAAGAGTTGGCGGCCCGTATTCGCAGTGAGCATGGCGGCGTCGTCCACGGGTTCGGCTGCATGGGTTCGCGCCCAAGCGGCGCGAATCAAACAAAGCCCGACGAAACACGCAAGGTCTATACGCTCGTTGCGTCGAAGCCTGTTTGCTATCACCGCGGCTTCAAGAGCGCTTGTGTGCAGCGTCATGGAACCGGTAGCGCTGAGCCATCTTTGCGAGAACAGCTCGATCTCTTTTTCCTCAATGCGCTTTTGGTCGATCTGGCCAATCAGTTCAAGGAAGGCCCCCTGAGCTTCCGATGCGAGTCCGATCTCGGGAGTTTTGGTGATTAGCTCGACCAGCGTCTCCCGATCCCAGGTGACAAACCCGATCTCACCGAATTGCGCCAGATGCTGGGCATACTGCTGCGCGGCGAGGGCAGCCCCGCCCACAAGCCGACCTGTGGTTACGAACACGGCCTTGCGCGGCATTCGGCCGTCAAATGCAGGGTGGGCAAGCGAATTGGTTCGGAGCATGTCGATCTGCCCGCGGCAGGCGTTCCAATCCGTAAGGCCCAGATTGCCAGCTTTGGTCTGGAACGAAAATTGAGCCGGGGCGCCCTGATCGTCTCCCTTGGCGATGAAGTCTTTGCCGAACTCAAAACTACCATGCAGGAAGTGAATGTCCCGGAAACCAAGCGACCGCAGCAGCGCGATGAATGGCGCGTCAAACTCCCGCTCTTCGAGGGTGTCAAGATAGCTGCCTACGACGTCGGCGATCATTGAACTCCTTCCTCTTGCGGTCGATCATCGCATTCCACGCTCTGGTCTCCTCTTCCGTGGGAGGCGGCAGCGCCTTTATCGCGTCCATCACGGCAGGAGAAGTAAACAGGGTCGGCATTTCCGGCTGTCCGTTCTCGTCGAAGTTGAGCTCCACATTCTCAAAAGATCTCAGGATCAGCTCGTGGCTCAGTTTTTCTCCTTTCGCATCTGTCGCGGTTCCGGCCGCCCTGCACAAACGCCCCATGTAGTCATAGATCTGTGGCATCAAGGTCTTAAGCCCCTCTTCCGCCGCGATGTCGATATTTGCTGTGATGGTTGCCAGCACGCCCGCCACAGCGTCTCCGAAGTCAACGGGGAATGGCAGGGCCATGATGATGGGCCTGTTCTCGACGACCTCTCCTGAGGGCATCGTGTTTCGGGAAATCGGAATGCTTGATGAGGGCACTGCCTTGATTCTGCTAAGGAGTGGGCTCTTACGGATCATCAGCTCATCTATTGCTTTCTTTACGAATCTGGCAAACGCCCAGTCGTACTCGGGGAGGTCGAACAGCCGCGCTGCGATCGACGGACTGGAGTCTGGACCCTCACTAGCCATAATGTTTTCTCCTAGTTACCGCACGGTCGTGCACCATGATTTTCCCACAGCAAG
>CAYHQK010000294.1:0-2407 GCA_964358535.1 uncultured Nitrospira sp.
GATTGCACCATCGACGACGGCATCGTCGGCTTGATGGACCCGGCCCATGGCCCCTTCGTCCATCAAAGCTCCTGGTGGCGCACCCAGGCGAGCATGCACGAAAAGGCCAAGGCCTTCGAACCGATTCCCAACGGCTTCCGCATGTCGCCGCACGCCCCGTCCAAAAACAGCGGACCCTATAAGCTCTTTAATATGCTGTACGGCGCGCCGCTCACGACGACCATCGACTTCGTGTTGCCCAACCAGCGGTTCGAATTCGTCCAATGCGGATCGCTCTTCGTCTCCACCCGCGCCACGGTCACGCCGATCACGGACCAGCAATGCCGCATCGACTTCACCGCAGCCTGGAACTGCCTCGGCTGGCTGCCGTTTTCCAAAACCATCTTTCGCTATTTCGCCAACGTGTTCATGAGGCAGGATCGGGAGGCGATGGAGCGCCAAACGGTGGGATTACGCTACAAGCCGTCCTTGATGCTCATCGACGATGCCGATAAGCCGGCCAAGTGGTACTACAAGTTGAAAGCGGCGCATCTCGCGTCGGTGCAGACAGGACAGCCCCTAGACCATCCGCTCAAGGAGCGGGTCACGCTTCGCTGGAAGAGTTAACCGGCGGCGACTTACTCCGCGCCCATCCGCACGAGCAGTCCCATCGCTTGCCTGATCTGCGCGCGCGAACCGAGTAGCACTACGATATCCCCCGCCAGCAACCGGGTCTTCTCCGACGGATTCGACTGCGTCACGCCGGCTCTCGTCCAGGCGATCACCGACGCGCCCGTGCGTGGACGGAGAGAGATCTCGGTCAGCGTCTTCCCCTGCGCGGGCGAATCGTCGTCGATGCGACAGGTTTCAACTTCCGTATCGGTCAAGGTCCCGCCACGAAGATGATGCGCCAGTTCCGGCAATTCACTCCGTCGAAGCAAGGCATAGCCCTCACGGCGAACCTGCTCGGCCTTTTGCGTCACAAATTCCTGCGGCAGCTTGTAGGTGCGGAGCACCAGGGCGAAAATCTCGATGGAGGTTTCGAATTCCTCCGGCACCACATCATCCGCGCCGAGCTGGTGCAGCTCCTCCAATTCGCGCAGATAGCGAGTCCGCACGACGACGTGCAGCTTTGGATTAAGCCCCTTGGCCACCTGCACGGCCCGCCTGGTGATGAACGGATCGGAAATGGCGACCACCATCACTTTCGCATCCTCGATCTTCATGTGCCGCAACACGTTCGGATTCGTAGCATCGCCATAGTAGACCGGCACGCCATGGCTCGCTTCGCGGCTGACAATATCGCCGTCGAGATCCAGGGCCAGGTACGGGATCTCCGTATCGCCGAGGACGCGGGCAAGATTTCTCCCGTTCAATCCGTACCCCACAATAATGACGTGGTCCTTCATCCGGATCTGCTTGCCCTCGGCATGCAGGGCGTGGGCGGTGGTGCGGCTGGGCAGCCAATGACGAAGCCGCTGCCAGGCCTCCGCGCGGCGGGCCAAGTTCGGCGACCACTGCATGAGAAAGGGCGTGGCGATCATCGAGAGCACCGAGACCGCAAGAAAGATCTGATAGGGATCGCGCTGCAAGAAGCCGCTCTCTTGCCCTTGCTGCGCCAGCAAGAAACTGAATTCGCCGACCTGGGCCAGGGCGATACCCACCATGATCGCCGAACGGGGAGGAACCTCCGCCAACAAGACCGCTCCGGCCCCTGCGGCGAACTTCACCAACAACACCGTCATCAGCAAACCCGCCACCGGCAACGGATGCTCGAATAGCACCCGCCAGTCCATGAGGATGCCGACCGACACGAAAAAGAGACTGTTGAAACTGTCGCGGAACGGCAACACTTCGGCCATGGCCTGGTGGCTGTATTCGGATTCGGAAATGACCAGCCCGGCGATGAACGCGCCCAAGGCCAACGACAGGCCTCCGAGCGACGTAAGCCAGGCGATGCCGAGACAGAGGACGATGATCGTCAAGAGGAACAGCTCGCGGCTGCGGCTACGCACGATATGCTCCAACAGCTTGGGGACCAGATACCAGGCAGCGGCGATGACCAGCACGATGACAAGAATCGACTTCCCCAAGGTGAGCAGAATCGCCAGTCCGCCTCCATCCGATTGGCTGGCGAGAATCGGCGTCAACAGCATCATGGGAACAACGGCCAAATCCTGAAACACCAGAATACCGATCGTGGCTCGGCCATGGATCGAGTCGCTGTCTCCCCGTTCGGCCAAGGTCTTCAAGACAATCGCCGTGCTGCTCAAGGAGAATAGAAAGCCCCAGAATAGCCCCTGCCGCCAGGACAGTCCGACGAGCGTCGCCCCCAGCCAGGCGATCAACAGCACGCCGCCGACTTGGATCGGCGCGGCCAGGAACATGAGGCGGCGCATGGAGGCCAATTGCGCCAGCGAAAACTCGA
>CAYHQK010000295.1:0-2398 GCA_964358535.1 uncultured Nitrospira sp.
TGGTGTGATCGGCGTCATCTCGGAGCTGAGTCCGCTCGTTACGGTGGAGTCGATTGCCCTCTGCTTTAAGTCAGGCAACCTCTGCGTATTTCGTGGCGCGCCTGAGTGGGGTCTGACGCAAGAGGCGATCGGGACAGGCCTGCGCGAAGCCGCAGAGGAGAATGGAGTGCCGGCTGGTTCATGGGTGATCATCGAACGGCCGGAAAAAGAGGTGGCGGTCGAGCTGATCCGCTCCGGCAAGAGTCTCGATGCCATTATCCCTCGGGGCGGGGCCGGTCTCCGCAAGGTTGTGGTTGAGCAGGCGAAGATGCCGGTGCTCTGCAACGACGGCGGCCTCACGCATATGTACGTGGATGCCGACACCGATATGCCGATGGCGCAAAACGTGGCGATTAGTTCCAAGGTTCAGAAGGCGATTGCCTCGAATGCGCTGGATACGTTGCTCGTGCAGCAGGTGATCGGGCGGCAGTTCCTGCCTCCGTTGGTCAACCGCATGCTCGAAGAATTTAAGATCGAAGTACGGGCCTGTCCGAAGACCATGGCCCTCATGGGGCAAATGGCGATGACCGGCCATGCCTCGATCATCCCGGCGAAAGAAGAGGATTGGCATACCCAATTCCAGGGGCGCGTGTTGGCTGTCAAAATGGTGGCGAACCTTGACGAAGCCTTGGCGCATATCGTGGCGCAGGGTCCCTGTCTCACCGCCGTCATCGCGACGACGAGCTATGAGTCGGCCATGCGGTTCACGCGCGAAGTGGATGCCAGCGCGGTGTTCGTGAATGCCTCGTCCCGGCTCAATGCCGGCGACAGCTACGGATTTGGCGCCGACATCGGCCTCAGCGGCTCGCGGCTCCATGCCAAGGGGCCGATCGGGCTGGAGCAATTGACCTGCGAAAAGTATGTGTCATTCGGGTCTGGCCAACTGCGGTACCCGCATCCGGTGCCGGAGGCGTACTTTGACGCCATCATGCTGAAGAGGCCGTAGGCGCCTGCTGAACAGGCTCTCCAGCTTCGTTCTCGGCTCATCGAAATCCTCAACGTACCCCAAGGGTACGCCTCCGGTTTCGACTCACCTGCGGCCTCGCTGGAAAACCTGTTGAGCAGGCGGGTCGAGGCTGCATTCATGACTAACGACTCACGGTTGCCATCGCTCCATTCACACCTGGCTTGGTGGGGTCTTCGGCAGTTCACGTCGGACGAGGCCTACTTCCGGTGGCAGAGGGAATCCCTCTCGCCGGATGAGATCGCCACCTTACATCGACAGGTCGAGCAGAAACGTCGCGGATCGTCGATCGACGAGGTGGCGTTTTACGATGCCACGGCCCATCCGAACATCCTGCCGGTCCTCTATAGCCAACGGTACGACTATTATCTGGGCATCGGCTCTCGCGTGGTTGATCGTATCGTGGAGGCCCGCTCCATTCTAGATGTGGGCTGCGGCGTCGGCATCCTGACGACCTTCTATGCGAAACAATATCCGGACAAGACTTTCGTGGGGATCGATCGCTCGCCTGTTTCGATCGCGCGTGCGCAAGAGCAGGCTGTGGCGCTGGGTTTGCCCAATGTGCGATTCGACTGTCTCGATCTCGATCAGACATCTCCCGCAAGCTCCTATGATGTGATCATTGCCACTCATGCCCTCCTGCAAACTGAGCAGGATCCAGGCATTCCCAGTTGCAGTTGGAACACCTTCGAACGTGCCAGTGAAAGCCAGCCACAAGCAGACTTCGAGCAGCGAACGGGGATTGGCGCCAGGCTCGATCGTCTGAGCGTTCTGCTTGCTGCCGGCGGGCGCATGATCCTCTTTGAAAAAACCAGGCAGTTGGCCAGGCGAGTTCCGTGGCAGCGGGCCTTGGCGGCGCGAGGTTTTGGCTTGGTCGAGCAGCCGGAGTTGATCCGCTATCGTCTGGTGGAGGAAGTGGCCGATGATGGGCCCTTCTATCTGTTGGGGCGGGGAGCGGCTTGCCAGTTTCACTGGGATGAGGCGCCGGAGCCGGATGAAGGTCCTCCGTTCGATCGAGCGAAGCGGAACCCTGGTTCGCCCGATTCAGGTGAGCCGCTCTATGAGAACCATTGGCCCTCCGCGCAGATGGTCTGGGAGCAACTTCGCGCAAAGCATCTCCTGAAAGAGACCACGAAGCAGGAGCCGGATGGCCGCCAACTGCATGTTGAGATCGGTCAGGCAGAGGAGGGAGTCTATCTCTATTGCGCCAACACGTTGGATCAGCGCCAGCTGGTCCTTGTCGAACCAGCCAGCAGGGCTATGCTGGAATCCTACTATCAGGACATTGTCTCCAGCGCGCCGTAGCAGGATGCTGAAAAAGCCCGCCAGCGGCGTTCTCGCCTCGAAAGCATCCTCAACGTAGCCCAGAGGCTACGCCTCCGGTGCTTTCATCGG
>CAYHQK010000296.1:0-2393 GCA_964358535.1 uncultured Nitrospira sp.
TTCGCTCTACTACTTCAGGGCAAGGTGGTATGACCCGATTACAGGCAGATGGCTCTCCAACGACCCGATAGGAATAAGTGGCGGGCTGAACCAGTATGTGTTCGTAACAGTTTAGCCGATTCCGGGCTGGTGTGGGCAGTCGGATCACGAAGTGTCACGATAGAGCGCGGCATGAGCGGCGGCTGCGTTAGCCGTGAGCAGAGCGTAGAGGAATGCGATGGGGGATCGCTGCTGTCTGCGGGCGGTGCCGAGGAGGCTTATGAGCATGGCGAAAGCGCGAGCACCGGCGTCTGAACGAGAGCCGAAAGATATTTTGCGGGAGATGACCGGCCCACGGAGTGAACGTTCGGCATGATTATTGGTTGGCGGCATGCCCGGACGAATGAGGAATGTAAAGAGCTTCTTGGCGGTGCGATTGGCATCAAGGAGCCGATCGCGCAGGTTGATGGTCTTGGGATGGACGAGTGAGCAGGAACAGATTGTCTTCAGTCGGCGACGCAGGGACGGCACCATTGCTCTTGCCTTTTTGCGCGAGAGCCTGCCTGAGCGACGCTGCTTGTCAAGATCGCAGACATCCGAGAAGAATTCAGCGATGGTTGTAGCGAAATGAATGTCTTGGGAGTAGGGCGTGGCGTCTTCGATCAAGCGGATTTCCGCGGCAAGATCCTTGGCTGTGTGGATTATGTGAGCCAGACAAGTCTGCCGCCAGCGGGCGAGAACCACGTTGTATGCGGCATAGTCGTCAGAAACGATATCACCGCCGAATTCGTCGCCAAGAATAGTTGCGATAACATCTGACGATCTTGATCGATCGATGTGGAAGAAGTCCAATTCCATGTTGCCGGCATACCACAGCCAGCCGCCATGGCCATCAATTCGCCAGGTGGTCTCGTCGAGGTGCAACATGCCTGAGGCCCTGATCTTCTCCCTGAGGTCCTCGTAAAGAGGCAAACTCTTCTCAGCGGCCATGAGTGAGAAATTCAAGGCGCTTGCCGGAACGAACGACATGCCGAAGAGCGCGGCAAAGAGATCCCGGACCGGGCGGAAAGGCAGCTTGAGCTGATGATGCAGCCAGATGGCGATGGCCTTGGTTACCGGGCCGATGGAGCAGTTGCGCAATTCTCCTGGGGCGGTGGCATAAACCGGCCTGCGACAGGAAGGGCAGAAAGCTGTGCCATGCTTGAAGCATGTCACGAATGGGCGGGGTTGTATGACAATGTCCTCCTGGATTTGCTCGACTGTCTCGGATGACGGGACAAGGTCCGGACATTCGCAGTGCGGACAGACAGTCGGCACCGGCACGGAAACAACTTTGTCGATATGCTCGGGAACGGGTCTGGTCCAAGGCGGGTGCCCTTCCGGAGGACCTCTCTTCTTTGGCTCCTTCCCACTCTGCAGCGGTGGAGGCATTAGAGGCAGCTTTTTCTTGCCGGCCTTGAACTGCTTGCGATGCAAAGCCTGGAACTGAGCTTTGATCTGATCGCGCTCTGTTCTCAGATCGGCATTTTCGGCGAGCAATTGGTCGTTGTCGGCCTCCAACTTCCGGACATGGTCCTTCTGTCGCCATTGTTCCGTAAAGACAGACAGCGCCCACCGAGCGGAGATGCCGTCCATGTGCGGACAGGACCGCTGGTATGCACAGTCGAAATCGGCTGGAGCTTGTCGATATTTCAATAGATCATGCCTTGATTCAGTCTCTGCCAGTTGATATCCGACAGTTTCCTGAGCAGAAGGCGAAGTCTGCGCCATTTGGCTGTCATATCTCTGACCTTGGGCTCCAGTTCCTTGCGTATGTGCCGGGTCCGGGTAACCTGATTGATCTTGAATGTCAGGTTGAGCCCAGGCCTCTTCGGTCCCTTCGTGGAGACCGATCCCATCAGGAACTCGAGGCCATCAATTATTTCCTGTCGCACCTTCTCGTGCTCCGTCCGCAATGCATCGTACGATTTCATAGCTATTCCTCCTTACAGGCGTCTATATACGCCTGTTATGCACAAACAAACAAGAAGAAAATACAACTATTTTTCGATCAGTGGACGAGCCGGGGCCTGTTCGAGCCCGGAATCGGCTAAACTGTTACGAGAGATTTGGGCTCAGACCAGGGTCAAACCTACAAGTAACGATTAGCCGCCTACTCAGCCGGAACTTCAGACATTCTGCGGCCCAGTTCGGCCTCAATGGCGGCAACCGTCGCCTTCTTCGCTCGGTCCATGATCCCCGACGCCGATCGCTGCTGAAAAGGCATGGCGCCGAAGACCTCAACTGAAGCATCCTGGCAATGGCTCTGTTTGTCAAGCCACCGTACCTGACACACAAAAACCCGGTCGTCTGTAATGGGTCAGTTCAGACTTCCTGATCTCTACCGGGAAAGGGCGCTGATTCCCGGAAAATGA
>CAYHQK010000297.1:0-2381 GCA_964358535.1 uncultured Nitrospira sp.
TTGTCTTGAAAGTCCCGGAGATGTTGTTCGCCGAGTGCGCCGTCGTTGGCCGTCACCCGCTGGCAGTAGTTCGGTTCCTTGCTCGTCTTCATCTGGTTGATGAGGTCGCGCACGGCCAAGGCATGGTCCTGCGTGGCGCAGAAGACCAGCGTCTTGTCCTGCTGGTGAATCTGCTCCATGAAGACCTTCACGCGGTGGGCTTCCCGCTCCTTGATCTCGATGATCTTATTGAAGTCGGTTTCCGTGTAGCGCTTCTTGGCTTCGATCTCGCCCTCGACCAGTTTGTCATCTGGCGTATAGACATAGTCGTCGAGCGTCGTGGAAATCTGTTTCACCTTAAACGGCGTGAGGAATCCGTCGTTGATGCCTTCCTTGAGCGAGTAGATATAGACCGGCTCGCCAAAGTAAGCGTAGGTGTCCACATTGTCTTTGCGCTTGGGCGTGGCCGTGAGACCGAGCTGCACCGCCGGGGCGAAGTAGTCGAGGATTCCGCGCCAATTGCTCTCATCGTTGGCCCCGCCTCGATGGCACTCATCGATCACGATGAAGTCGAAGAAATCAGGCGGATAGTCGCCGAAATAAGGCGTATCACCTGGCCCGCTCATGAAGGTCTGAAAAATGGAGAAGAACAAGCTGCCGTTCGTTGGCACTCGTCCCCTTTGCCGAATACTGTCCGGCTCGATCCGCACCAGCGCATCTTCAGGGAATGCAGAAAAGGCGTTGTAGGCCTGATTGGCGAGGATGTTCCGGTCGGCCAAGAATAGAATGCGCGGGCGGCGGGACGGCTCGCGGCTCAGGTTCCAGCGGCTATGAAACAGCTTCCAAGCAATCTGAAAGGCAATGAAAGTCTTGCCGGTGCCGGTGGCGAGCGTCAGTAAAATACGCGGCCGCTCTTCCGTGATGGCCTGCATCACGCGCTCCACCGCAATGTCCTGATAGTAGCGGCTTGGGTGCGACCCGCCCTTATCCTCGAACGGCACAGCCGCGAAGCGATCGCGCCAATCATTCTGTGTGGCAAAGGTCCGGTTCCAGAGTTCGTCCGGGCTGGGATACTGCGGCACCTCGCCTTCCCTGCCGGTTTCCATGTCGATGCCGTAGAGGCCTTGGCCGTTCGTGGCATAGGTGAAACGGATGGCCAGCTTATCGGCGTAGTTTTTGGCTTGCCCCACCCCCTCGGTCAGCTCTTCATCCCAGGCCTTCGTCTCAACGACGGCCAGCTTTCGGTTTCGATAGACCAGCACATAGTCCGCGATCAAGGGTTTGCTGCGACGCCCCAGACCTTCGATACGGCCCAGCGTGATGGGATATTCGCGCAGAATGCGGCTGCCTTCGACGACGCCCCAGCCTGCCGCCTTCAAGGCAGGATCGATATGCTCGGCTCTGGTTTCCGCTTCGTTCATAGGCTGCACAAGACGTAATGGCCCGTCTTTTTCCCGCCGACTTTTTCCACCAGCCCGGCATCGAGCAGCGGGCGCAACGTGTCCATTGCTCCCTGCCGGGACAGACCCAGCGCCGTCCATATTTCACCGGGCGTCATACTGCCATGATCGCGAAGCAGGTGCAGCAACTGTTCCTGCTTCGGGCGCAAGACCAGTTTCTCCATCGGTTTCGCCTGGAACGTGTGAATCCGCAGCCACACCCGTTCGAGAGTTTGGCGAAGCCCCGCCGCGCAATATTCCAGCCAGGCAGTCAGATCGTCTCCGGCCTTCCGCACCCCATCCAATGCGGCATAATAGGTCGGACGATCTTCCCAGTAATATTCATCCACCGAAAAAATATGCTGCGTATCGAAGCCGCGCCGATAGAGCTCCCACAGAGCCAGCGCCCGGCCTGTGCGGCCATTGCCGTCGGCAAAGGGGTGGATGGCCTCGAAACGATAATGCAGAATGGTCGAACTGAGCACCGGCGAAAGTGTCCTGGCGGGCTTATTCCACCATTCCAACAGCTCGAACATCAGCCCCGACACAGCATCGGGCGGAGGGGGACGATACTGTCCGACCCGGACCGCGATCATGCGATATTTTCCCGCCTCGCCCTGATCCATCACCTCTCCGGCCAGAATCCGGTGCAGGGCTAGAATGTCCGCATGGCGGATCGTCTTTTTCCCCGCATGCTTCTCCACATAACGCAGCCCGGCAAAATAATTGAGCACCTCCCGCTTATGCCGCGCGCCGGACGAGGACAGTTCGCGCCCCTCCTCCAAGGCTCGCACCTGCGCGAGCGTGAGTGGATTGCCCTCGATCGCCGTCGAGGCATGGGCGGTGCGGCTGCGGGTGTCTTTCTGGAGAGCGGGAATCCAGGCGAGATCCACCACGGCGCTGTGAATACGTTCGCGCAACGCCGCCACCTGCTCGACTTCCCCGAGCAGGGCCGGCGTGATC
>CAYHQK010000298.1:0-2375 GCA_964358535.1 uncultured Nitrospira sp.
AGCCGATGCGCATGGACCAACCGCTGCCGCTCATTCCTGAGCTGTTCCTCTTCATCAGGCAGCAGGCAGGCCTGCTCGATCTCCTGAGACTGGAATCGCAACATATCTTCAATTCTCGCCCGGTCGACGACTTCGCTCTGCAACTCATCCAGTTGTATGCGGAGATCCTTCCAGCTCTGGTAGGCCTGTTCATACCGTCCTCGCAGCTCATAGAGGCGTCCGAACGCATCCAAGGCATCGACCTGTTTGGCCGAGGCCAGCAAGGATTGCTGCTCATGCTGCCCATGGATATCGATGAGCGTGCCCCCGAGCTCTTCCAGTACACGCAGGGGGCAGAGGCTGCCGTTGACGTAGACCCGGTGGCGGCCCGATCGTGACAACACACGCCGAAGGATTAACTCCGACTCATGCGGACCGATGAGATCTTGCGACCGAAGACGTCGAATGAGCGGATGGGTGTCCGGGAGATGGAAGGAGGCCTCGAGTTGCGCCTCATCTTCTCCGGAACGGATCTGGTCGGTCGAGGCGCGCCCGCCGACCAGCAGAGCGATGGCATCAATGAGGAGAGACTTGCCGGCTCCGGTCTCCCCCGTCAGGACCGTAAAGCCGGACTGGAATTGGAGATTCAGCTGCTCAATGAGCGCGAAATTGACAATGCGCAACTCGGAGAGCATTGCGGGGGTGACTACATTCTTTAGGCTGAGCCGGCTGGTTGCGCCAGCAGGGAATCGATCATTTCCTTGAACTGCCGCTTCGGCCGCGCGCCCACGAGCTTTTCCACGACCTGGCCATTCTTGAAGAACAGAATGGTTGGGATGCTCATGACCTGATAGCGTCCTGCCACTTCAGGATTTTCATCGGTGTTGAGCTTCCGCACCTTCAATTTGCCTGCATATTCCTTGGCCAATTCTTCGATGATCGGAGCGACCATTTGGCAAGGTCCGCACCAGACGGCCCAGAAATCGACCATCACCAGTTCAGCGGATTTCATGACGTCTGCGTCCCACGTTGCATCTTCAACTTTCAGTGCATCACCAGCCACGTCGCATGCCTCCTTGCTGAGTAGAGAGAACCATCAAGAATCGATGGGGCATCGTATACCAGCCCTCTTTGAGGAGTCAAACCCTGGAGCCTGCATGGACAGGACGCTGCAGCTGCACCATCCAGGGATGCAGCAAAGAGCATCCCCCGCGACAAGCACCCGTGAACCGCCAGTCAGACAACCGGTCAGAATCCGCTCCCGGCCATCCCAGGCTGAGGCATAGCCGATTGGGCGCGCCCATAGGGGCCTCCCGGCGCAGCCCAGGGCAAACCTTTCTCCCCGGTAAGCAGCGGGCTGAGAATACTGCGGAGCACCGCCGTGCCGTAGTTCTCCGTCCAGCCAATCCCGGTCAGGCTTAACATGAAATTGTACTGGGCGCGGTCCGGGAACTGCAGATAGAAGAGCCCCAAAGACCAACACTTGCAGGGATTCTGATAGAGGGCGACGACATCATACTCAGGACTCTTGCCGTGCTTCACATCGTAGTAGCCCTTGGTCCCGATCGTCCAACCCCAGGGAGTGCGAAAACCTCCACCCGCCGTAACAAACTGAATCTCTTCCGTCGGCGCATAGACCTCATTAAACGAGATCGGATTCCAGACGTCGCCGCGGCGCGCACGGTTTCCGTCCCGGGAAAAACGCTGTCCGACTTCCATGTACCAGTAGTTGGACTGCTGGAGCCGAAAGTCCGTGTTGAATTGACTCATCGTGGACCGGTAGGGATCGAAAAACGTATCGACGGTCAGGTACTGATTGATGGCGGGCTTCTGAACGGTCACAGCCCCCGCCCCTCGTCCAAACGCGGCCTCGCCGGCTAACTGAGCCGGCGGGGCCTGCGGGCTGGTATTGCCGATCACCGCCCGCATCCAGAGATCGGAAAATTTCTTTCCCTCAATCGCCACCGTGGCGGGCTGGAGCGGTTGCGTCAGCGATCCGAGCATCGGGGCAGCGCCGGGCGTGAAGTCACGGGCTCTCGTTTGCGCGGCGCCCACGTGATAACTCTGGGCCATCGTGAAATCCAGCCAATTGAAACTGCTGCGGCCCTCTTGTTCCAACAGCCGGCTGCGAACCGCATAGGTCATCAAGCTTTTCTTCGGCAGATCGTCCACCTGATCGATCTGCGTAATCTTCGACTGGTCGGTGGGAGGCACATACTCGTAGACCAGGCTCGGCTCAAGCGTGTGCAGGAAGGATCCACCGTCTCCCACACCGAACCGGCGGCTGAGCTTGGAGGTGGCATCGATACTCGCCCAAAAGGTCTCCCGATGCTGACTATTGCTCGAATTGATGCCTCTCGAGTAATAGGACTCCCGGACCTTGGCTTGCGGCGTCA
>CAYHQK010000299.1:0-2355 GCA_964358535.1 uncultured Nitrospira sp.
GGGTGCGAGTATTCGGGGTGAAGAAGGGGAAAGAAGGATTCGAAGGGATCGAGACCCAACGGCCCATGAGCACCGGCCTCTCGCCGATTCTGCTCGGCGACTTCGTGACGCTTGAGCAGGGAACCGGCTGCGTTCACATTGCGCCGGGCCACGGGATGGAGGACTACATCCTTGTCCTGGAACACAATGCCAAGGCGTCAGCGGGAGAAAAGCTGGAGATCCTGGCGCCGGTCGACAACGGCGGGCGCTTTACCGAGATCGTGAAGGAATTTGCCGGCCAGCATGTGTTGAAGGCAAATCCGAAGATCGTGGAGTTCCTCCAGGCCAATGGACGGTTGCTGGGCCATGGCTCGCTAAACCATTCCTATCCCCACTGTTGGCGCTGCAAGAATCCCGTCATCTTCCGTGCCACCGAACAATGGTTCGTGTCGATGGAGACGAACGATCTGCGGAAAGAAGCGCTGGCGGAGATCGAACGGGTCCGGTGGATTCCCTCCTACGGCCGCGATCGGATCAATGGGATGATCCAGAACCGCCCCGATTGGTGTTTGTCGCGGCAGCGGGTCTGGGGTGTGCCGATTCCAGGCTTTACCTGTACCGGCTGTCGATCTGTCTTGGCCGACCCGACCGTGATCGAGCATCTGGCGACCTTGATGGAATCCAAAGGGGCCGACGTCTGGTTCGAGCAAGCGGCTGCCGATCTATTGCCCAAGGGCACGGCCTGTCCGAAATGCGGTGGAGCGGATTTCGAAAAGGAACGGGATATTCTCGACGTCTGGTTCGAGTCGGGGGTCAGTTATGCGGCGGTGCTCAAGCCGCGCAAGTGGTGGCCGGCTGATCTCTATCTTGAAGGGTCGGATCAGCATCGGGGCTGGTTCCACAGTGCCTTGCTGGCTGGTGTCGTCACCGATCGTCGCGCGCCCTACAAGGCCGTCCTGACCCACGGTTTCGTTCTCGATGGGCAGGGCAAGAAGATGTCCAAGTCGGCGGGGAACGTCGTCGCGCCGCAGGACGTAATCAAACAATCCGGCGCGGAAATTCTGCGCCTGTGGGTGTCGGCCCAGGATTATCGCGACGATCTCAGAATTTCTCCAGAAATCCTGACCCATATGGTCGAGGCCTATCGGAAGATCCGGAATACCTGCCGCTTCCTGTTGAGCAATCTGTATGACTTTGATCCGGAGAAGGATCGCATCCCCTATGAGCAATTATCTGAATTGGATCGTTGGGCCCTGCATCGGCTGAGTGAGCTGATCCCGCGTGTCAGGAAATCCTACGACGATTTTGAATTCCACACGATCTTCCACGCGCTTAATAATTTCTGTTCGGTGGATCTGAGTTCTGTCTACCTCGACATTCTGAAGGATCGTCTCTATACCTTCCGGGCCGATTCGCCCTTGCGCCGCGGCTCGCAGACGGTGCTCTTCGAGATCCTCGTCGCCATGACAAAACTGATGGCCCCGGTCTTGAGCTTTACGGCAGAAGAGATCTGGCGGACCTTGGCGACTCAACCGGGAGGGAAGCAGGGCGTGAGCAGCGTCCACCTGAGCACATTCCCGGAGGTCCAGCCGCAATGGCAGGATGCCGAGCTGGCTCAGCGATGGGAGAAGCTCTTGGGCTATCGCACACAGGTGCAGGGCGTGTTGGAAGGAAGTCGACGTGATAAAGTGATCGGGTCCTCGCTGGAGGCATCGGTGGAACTTCGCGCCGATGCCGATAGCTATGAGTTTCTCCAGTCCTATCAAAAGGACTTGACCACGCTTTTTATCGTTTCGCAGGTGAAGTTGATCGCCAGTGGCGAGGCCAAAGGCCCGCTGGCGATTGTGACGACGAAGTCCTCGTTTGGGAAATGCGAACGCTGCTGGAATTATCGTGAGGCAGTGGGGGAAGACGCGAGTCACGCCACCTTGTGTGAACGTTGCGTGGAGGCGGTGCAGTAATGCGACGGTCCTTTCGCTATGCGCTCCTGGCCTTGCTCGCCGGCACGATCATCGCGATCGATCAGGTGACGAAACTGTCCATCATGCAGTCGATGCGGCTGCATGAATCCATTCCGATCGTTCAGGATTTCTTCAGCTTGACCTACATCCGCAACCCCGGTGCCGCCTTCGGTCTGCTGGCCGGCAGCAGCAACGCCTTTCGGATGGTGTTCTTCGGGGTAACCTCGCTGATTGCTCTGGCCCTGCTGGGGACGATCCTCTTCCGGTTGCCGGAAAAGGATTGGGTGGGGCAGCTTAGTATTTCCGGGGTCCTGGGAGGGGCGATCGGAAATCTGATCGATCGGTTACGGTACGGGGAGGTGATCGACTTCCTCGATGTCTATGTGAACTCCTACCATTGGCCTGCCTTCAATGT
>CAYHQK010000300.1:0-253 GCA_964358535.1 uncultured Nitrospira sp.
GTCGTCGCCTGGGTTTGTGGCTGGATGTGGCGAAGGAAAACGTGCCGGAAAAATAGGCATGCTTCAATGCCCAGTTGACACTTCTGTGAAGAGGGAGGATGGCGCGAGGATCGCCGGTGTAGGGGTTGTCGACCGCCCACGGGGGGGGGCGCGACGTTCGCGCCAGTTTTCTAAACCGCAAGAGAATGGCGTGGCCAGCGGCAGCGATGCGCCGTCTGCCATCCGCCAGTCTTCCCGCACGCCCGACCGTGCC
>CAYHQK010000300.1:263-2354 GCA_964358535.1 uncultured Nitrospira sp.
TCTTTGTCGCCGCAGCCGCTCGATTAGCGGCTTCGGTTGTTAGCCGTCGCCGCTCGTTGCTTGCCGTCCGGGCCGGCCCGCTTCTTCGGCGATGCCTTGCCCTTGGCGCATTCCCTGAACGACCCGGCCGCCTTCACCCTTTTCAGGACGAAGCAGTTCCGGCCCTCGATGAACCATTCCATCTCCTCGCCCTTCTCCAGGTTGATCGCGTCGGCGACGGTGCCGGGGAAGTTCACGTAATAGGTCTTGTTGGTGGCCCGCTGGATTTTCTGGATTCTGACTTTGTATCCCATTGCCTTTCCTCCGTTTACTGGTATAGTTCTGTGTCTAGGATATACTCTAGTATCAACAATGGCAGTTGTCAAGCGCAGGAGCCAGAACAGATGAAGTTTATCAGGCGAACGGATTTGAACTCGCAGACACGGCTGTGGATGGCGTTGGCGATGCGCGGCCGTGGGTTTCGGGATTGGGGGCTAGTCTCGCAGGTGGCAAGGGGATATGGAGTGTCGCGGCAGTTTCTCTATGACAACGAAGCGCGGCTTCTGCGCCTTTTCGCAGTGGAGAGCGCGCCGCCAGCGGGCCTTTCCGACGAGTTACGCCACAAGCTCATCCTCTGCCTGCGACTGCACTGCAATGGCTCGATCGAGGGGATCTCGAAAACCCTTGAGGCGCTGGGCTGGGGGCCTGACTCCACGGGGCACATCTCGGAGTTTCTGCAGGCCACGGCCAAGTGCTGTTCCCTTGAGATTCCGTGCAAGGGGTCCCCCGTGGTGCTCATGCTCGACGAGATCTTCGCCAACGGGATGCCTGTTTTTGTTGTTCTGGAAGCCGCCAGCCACTACATCCTGGACATCGTGCTCATGGCGGACCGCAAGGCGGATACCTGGGAAGGCGTATTGCGCAGGCTTCAGACGGCAGGCGTGGACATCGAGTTGGTGGTCAAGGATCAGGGGAGCAGTCTCAAGGCCGCCGCCTTGGCACTCGGGTTGGCTGAGCGCGCTGACCTTTTTCACTTGCTCAAACCCTTCGATCCCTACCTGCCAAGTCTTGAGCGGCAGGCCTACGGCGCCATGGAGGAGGAGTTCGAAAGGGGGCGTGTCTTCGAGAACAGGAAATGCGAAGGGAGCCTGGAAAAGGGCCTCGCCCGATATGAGGCGGCGTGTGTGGAGACGCTCAAGGCCATGCGGGCCAGCGACAACTACGACGATCTCCACAAGTGCCTGCACGACGCTTTCAACAGTTTTACGGCCGAGGGGCGTTTGCGTACCAGAAAGATGGCGCAGGGAGACATCGAAGCCGCACTGAGCCTCATGGAAAGCGAGTTTCCCTCCCATAACGGCATCCTGGCCGCAGTGAAATGCCTCCGCAAGAACCTCCCTGACTACTGGAGCTACTTCGAACAACTTGAACGCATAGTCCGCCACCAGGCTAAGACCATCACAGAACATACACTCCGCGCCGGTTGCCTCGCCTGGCAACTGGAGCGCAAGGCCATGGCCGTGAAAAGCTCACACTGGAAAAAGGAACTCGCGCGCCAGTCCAAGGCGCAGTTGGAGTTCGCCCTCGCGGGGGCTGGCGCGGGGCTGAAAACCGCTGTCCAGGCGCTGTTCGCGGCGCTGGACTCGAATGTCAGGTCCTCCTCGCCATTGGAGGCCATCAACTCGATCATCAGGAACCACCTCAACGCCTGCCGCAGCCAGACCACCCAAGAGTCCTTGACCCTGCTCGCCTTCTTTCTGAACCACAGGACCGCGACCCGAGGCAAGTATGCCGGAAGTTCCCCCTATGAGCGACTGACCGGAATGCCGGAGCAAGACTCCCCCATCGAGCAGCTTCTGAAAGCGTCGCCAAGGGCTGTGAAGTGGGAGACCAAAAGTCACGCACGGCCACTTGCACAGACTGACCTGCTCAGAGTGGCGTGAAATCGGCGCCGCGCTGGCCACTGGCTCGCGGAGCACGAATCAGGAGATCTTGTGCTCCTTTGCGGGAGCGTCTCCCAAAGTGTCAACCACTTCCATGCGTTGCTGAAGCATGCCGGAAAAGCACGCTTTTCCTGCCAATCTGTTCACCGGCGACCACGCCAAAGGCGTG
>CAYHQK010000301.1:0-2349 GCA_964358535.1 uncultured Nitrospira sp.
AGATGCCGCCGGAACGGTTCGGAGCGGACATCGATGCAGAAAACCGATTGCGAATGGGGCCGTTCGAGTCCCGGTTCGACGCCGGATGGGGGCTGTGCGACCGGTGATCGGGCGAGTGCTCCGAGGAGTCGTTCCTGATAGCCGGCTTCGAAGGCCTTGAGCCAGACCGGTCCATGGTCCGATTCGGGGAAGGCCTTCATCCACTCGACGAGGCGGACGAGTTCGTCCGGCGCCGTGGTCATCAGCGTGGTTGGATCGAGCTGCAGCGCCAGCGCGAGGGACCGCAACTGCTTGGCGGCGCCATGGCGGGCGACGCGGAGCTGGCGGGGCGCGACGTCCGACCGGTAGCGCTCGTACAAGTCGTCCCAGCCTTGCGTGCGCTGATGCCGCAGCCGGTCGACTTCCTCCGCATAGATTGCGGGAAGCCGGCCGGCGACCCGTTCCCGACGCAGGAAATATTCCTTGGAACGGCGCCGCATATAGTCGGTCACGGACTGGTACGTTCCCTCGATGCCGAGTTCCTCCCGGCAGGCTTGTTGAACCAGCTCACGCACATACCAGAGACGGATCGCGAGATACTTGACCACACCGACCGGATAGGCCCGCTGCCATTCGTAGTCGCGCTCTTCCGAGCGCCATTTAATGAAACCGGCCCATCCCGGCAGCGCCGTGAGTTGCAGGGAGAGGTAATCCTGCCGCAGATCTGCGGGAATGCCGAGCGCGTCCAGGCTTTCCAGCAACGCATCTTCGGGATAGTCGGGCAGGTTGGCAATCTTCCGTCTGCTGTCGGAAATGCCGCAGGGCGACCATTCATGGGCCGCGAGGGCTTTCCAGGCCAGGTACAAGCCTTGTTCCCGTCCCGGCATGGCCCAGGTGGCATGGCCTTCGTCCAGGAACGCCCCGCACCACTTGATCAGTTCGCGGTTGATCCGGTCGACGATGGTGGTGCCCAGCCCCTGATCGCACCAATGTGAGAGCGTCATCCATCGGCCGAGCGATGTCTGGTTGCAGTGGACCAGGCCCCGTACGCGCTCGTCCACATCAGGGTTGGGCAATACCGTTTCCAAGCGGTCGGCGATCGAGACGTCCAGTTGGTGGTAGGGATCGTGCTCCCATCGCGCATCCAACGGTTCCTCGACCGGTGTGCAGAGGCCTTCGGCAAGACAGGCGCGGAGCACTTCGCCGTGGGACACGCGATGCAATCCGATCGTCGCGTGTTCGTCGCGCGCCAGCGGAGCCACAGCCGTTTCCATATGGCGGGATTGAATTCGGCCGGAACGGAGATAGCAGCGATAGAGCTCGCTGGGGAGATAGCCGTTTCCTCCGAGGAACTGTTTCCCGCGGGTGACGGTTTCTTCGAACGGAAGATATTCGAGGCTATGGAGCGGATTGTGATGCACGAAGGTCCGCATCGGCCAATATTGGGCAACGACCTCGCCAGCGAGGCGGATCACGCCCCGGAGCTCCATGCGTCTGGTTTCCATGTTGACGGATTGGTTTAGCGATTCCATGAGACTGGCTCCATGATGGCCCCGGTGCCGGTCGATCGCAGCGCTCCTTCGAACAGGTTGGTTGGCGCGAGACCCAAGGCGAACATGATCATCACCACGATCAGGAGGGAGGCGAATTCGGACTGACGTACATCCTCATAGCGGAGATCCGGGCGTTTGCGGCCGAAGAGCAGCCCTTGTACCAGATCGAGGATGTACCAGGATGCCGCGAGCCAGGTGATGGCGACAACGAAGGGGGCCATCGAGAGGGTCAGCGGCGATGTGAAGAGTAACCCCATGAAGCCGGCGAAGACCCCAAAGGGAGGCAGCCCCATCGCGGCCAAGGCCAGGAGGGAAATCAACACGGCGAACTGCGGCATCTGCGCAGCCAGCCCGCTGATGGCTCGTGGATCCACATCGTCCCCGTAGCGTGTCCGGATCACCTGCCAGGCGAGGAGGAGGCCAGCCGTCACGAGGGCCAGGCTGCCCAGGAAGACCGCGGCCTGCGGGCTGACAGTCCGTGAGGTGGCCACGAACCACCAGAGGAGGGAGAAGAACGACAGGCTGCCATAGGCGAGGAGTAGCCGCACACGCGACTGGGCCAGTGCTTTGATCGCCCCGTAGAGGGCTCCCGATAAGGCCAACACGATCACCACTGAGACTACGACATCCGGGACTGTCGGGAGTACCGTCGCCATCCGATGCAGCCCGATCGCGGGGAGCAACAGCACGGTGAACGAAGGCAGGCTGCCGGGCAATCGCGTGAGCGCCGCCACGTAGCCATAGTGGAACGGGACCAGCGGCAGCAGGATGGCGCAGGCCAGCAGCGAGGGGATGGCCGAGTCTGTCATGGCCGCGA
>CAYHQK010000302.1:0-2315 GCA_964358535.1 uncultured Nitrospira sp.
CAGATCATTCACGATACGCCGCAGGAACAGGTCACCATCGCGATTGTGCTCGACGGGGAAAATCCCTGGGAGCATTACCACGAGGGAGGCGAACAGTTTCTCTCGCTCCTCTATAAGGCCTGCTCGACCGGCGCGCTCGATAGCGACGCAGTTCGCGCCACCACCGCCACGATCTCCGACGCGCTGGAAGCGGCTCCGGCCACTCGTCGGGTTAGCCACCTCCATTCAGGCTCCTGGATCAATCAGGACTATAAGATCTGGATCGGCCACCAGGAAGACAATCGGGGCTGGGACCTGATCAGCCACACGCGATCCCGTCTCGCCGAAATTTCCCCCACCCTCCCGCCGGGACGAGCCCAGGCAGCCTGGGACGAACTCTATGCCGCAGAAGGCAGCGATTGGTTCTGGTGGTACGGGGACGACTTCGATTGCGGCTACAACGAGGAGTTCGATCGACTCTTTCGGACCCACCTTCGCAACGTCTGGACGATTGCGGGGATGCCTCCGCCTGACCTATTGAATCAGCCGATCTGTCGCCCGCGCGGCGCGCCGGAGGCAGACCAGGTGACCGCGCCTCTGGCTTTGCTGAGTCCCTCCATCGATGGACAGGTCACCGACTTTTTCGAATGGCGAGGAGCGGGCAGGATCACCACGCAGCCACCGCTCGGCGCGATGTGGAAAGCGGAAGGGGTGCTGACCGATATCCACTTCGGCTGGAGCCTTGACCACTTGTATCTCCGGCTCGATCCGGACGAGCAATCGCAGCCACGCCAGGCAGGGTTGACGGTCGAGCTGCAACTCCAGACACCGGAACACTTCTACAGCCTGTCCTTTCCCCTTACGCCCTCAGGGTCAAACCAGTTTTTACTCTCGCGGAAGCTGCCGAGCGGACATTGGCAGGAAATCGGCCCTTCCCCATCGATCTGCCGCCGCAACATTGTCGAACTGGCTGTGCCGTTCACAGACCTCCAGCTCACAGCCGGGCAGGAAATCCACATGACCATTCTGGTGATGGAGCATGGCCTGGAAGTCGCGCGCTACCCGTACCACAAGCCTGCGACCTTCCTCGTGCCTGGTCCTGACTTTGAGGCCACTCTGTGGCGCGTGTGATAGACGTTAGACGTGAAACGAACGAGCGCCGGATTGCCTTCTTTCATCCGGCACTTCATATCTTACGGGGCACGCTTCACCTTTCACGTCTCACGTTTTACGTATAACGGAGGAAACGATGCCCGATTTACGACGTGATCCTATTGTCGGCCGATGGGTGATTATTTCTACGGAGCGCAATGCCCGCCCTCACGACTTCACTCCCGTATCAGCCGCCAGGCCGTTAGCCGCGTCCCTCTGCCCATTTTGCCCGGGACAAGAACGGCTCGCGCCGAAAGAAATCATGGCCTACCGGCCGCAGCCGGCTGAGCCCAACAGCCCGAACTGGACCGTGCGTGTCGTGCCGAACAAGTTCCCGGCGCTCCAGGTCGAAGGAGACCTCGGCCGCGAAGGCCTCGGCCTCTACGATCGGATGAACGGGATTGGAGCCCATGAAGTCATCATCGAAACCCCGACCCACAGGGACAATCTTGCCGACATGCCGACAAAGGGGGTCGAAGACGTGCTCTGGGCCTACCGCGACCGCATGATTGATCTAAAGAAGGACTTGCGGCTCCGGTACATCCTGATTTTCAAAAACCATGGAGCGGCAGCCGGCGCCACATTAGAACACAGCCACTCGCAGCTCATCGCCCTGCCGGTCACTCCCACCAGCGTCCTGGAAGAGATCGAGGGCTGCCGGGCTCACTATGAGAAGAAAGAGCGCTGCATTTATTGCGATATCCTCCGGCAGGATCTCGCGGACGGAGACCGTGTGGTAGCGGAAAATCAGGAATTCCTCTGCGTCACGCCATTCGCGGCACGCTTTCCCTTTGAAATGTGGATTCTCCCCAAGCGCCATGCCGGCTACTTCGAGGAAAGCCAGAAGACGCAATTCGAGTTCCTGGCCCCCATCTTATCGGAAGCCCTGCGGCGCATGAACAAAGTCCTCGCCAGCCCGGCCTACAACTTCATCCTGCATAGCTCTCCCCTCCACGAAAAAACCGGCGACTTCTACCACTGGCATATCGAAATCATTCCGAAACTAACCCAAGTGGCAGGTTTCGAATGGGGCACAGGTTTCTACATCAATCCTGTAGCGCCGGAAGAAGCGGCCAAGTTTCTGCGGGACGCGACGATCTAAGGAGCCGTGAGACGTGAACCGATAAATCGACGGTCCGCATCATGTGACACGACGAAAAAGCCCTCCCGCAGGATGCTCAAAA
>CAYHQK010000303.1:0-2313 GCA_964358535.1 uncultured Nitrospira sp.
TTTGTAAACCGCAGGTTGGGGGTTCAATTCCTCTCGCCAGCTCCACAACCGATTCCCCCATTTCCCCCGCTCTTCTATAAACCAAGAGCCAGTGAAGCGGGTTGTTTACGTATCCTGCTAAAACTCGGCAGATCCATCATCGCTCGGAAACCTCAGCGTCAGGCAGGTGCCGCGGCCTGGCGTGGAGGCGATGTCGAGTCTGGCTCCCAGCTTCTGCGCACGCGTATGGATATTGTCCAACCCGTGCCCGTTGCCCTGGCGTAACTCCAAGTCGAATCCGACACCATTATCCTCAATGTCGAGTCGCACACGATCGCCGGACAGGCCAAGCCGGATCGCGCTTGTAGTCGCCCTGGCATGCTTCGAAATATTGCTGATCGCCTCACGCAGGATAAACAGGATCTGCGTGCTCGTTTCAGCGTCCAATTGCGCGAGCGCGTCCGGATCAATGGCCAAGCTGAAACGAGTCGGCGTTGTGTGGTGGGCGGCTTGAACCAATGCTTCCATCGCCCCATCCAGGTCGATGGGCAGCACGAAATCAGACGGCTCGCCCACGATGAAGTTTCGCAATTCAGCGATCACGTCGTTCACGCCGGACCGGGCCGTTTCCAGGCGAGCGGCAATCTCTTGGTGTCCGTTCCCGAGAAGCTGCAAGACATACTCCAGGCCCAGTCCAATGCCGTAGAGAGATTGAATGCTTCCGTCGTGGAGGTCCAAGGCTAGCCGTTCCTGCTGGTCCAATGTCCACCGCAACATCTGCTCGCTTCGCTGGAGGGCCTTTTCCCGCTGCTGGCGCTCTGTCATATCGCGAGCGATGCCGGCTGTGCCGGAGAATCGGCGGTGGCGCTCATAGATCCCAGACGCATTCACGGCAAAGGTCTTCAGCTCGCCGGTCTTGGTCTTCATGCAGATTGGCAGTTCCCTGGTGGCCCGGAGCCCCGTACGTCGCTCATGGAATTGACGGCCATGGTGCGGCAGATAACTCTGGCAGAGAATCGTGGAATAGTGCGCGCCGATGAGTTCATGAGGCGCATAGCCCAATGCGCTGACGGCTGCGGCGCTGATATAACGAAAACGCCCTTCCTCGTCCAACTCATACACCAGGTCGTTCATGTTTTCGATCAAGCGGCGATACCGGTCCGTGGTCTGCGCCAGCGTCCTCCGGAGGTCTCGCTTTTCCGCGACTTCGCGGGCCACCAACGGCAGCTCCAGCGCCATATTCGCCGATTTCTTGAGGTAGTAGTCGGCTCCGGCACGCAACGCCGCAATGGCAACCTCTGTGTCCTCATGGCCGGTGAGCATGATGATGCCGGCATCGGGAGCCCGAAGCCTGATTTCTGGAAGGATCTCCAGCCCGTTCTTGCCGGGCAGTTGGTAATCCAGAAAAATCATGGTCCAATTCTGCTGAACGACCAGGGAGAGCCCCTCTTCCGCCGTCCGCGCGATGGTGATCGAGTCATACGCGTTCTTCTTTTGCAACGCGCCGCTGGTCAACTCCGCATCGTCCGGCTCATCGTCGATCAGAAGGATGTACTCTTCGTGCGATTCCGTTCTCTTCATGTTTACCCGTTGTTACCGGTCGGCCCGGCTATCCGGCCCATGGGCGGCGGAGTATTGGTCAGGACCCAGTACAGTTCCAAGGTCTTCATCGTTGAATAAAAGGTTTCGAACAAGACCGGTTTTCGAATAAACGAGTTCGCCCCCAAATCGTACGACTGCACGAGGTCTTCATCCCGCTGAGAGGTCGTCAGCACGACCACCGGAATCCGCCGGAGGGCGGGTTCCTGCTTGATGCGTTTGAGCACTTCGATACCGTCCACTTTCGGCAATCGTAAATCCAGCAGGATCAGGCTGGGGGCGGTGCAGGGAGGGTTCGCCGGGGTTCCGTCACCGAGCAGGTGGCGCAGCGCATCGTCTCCGTCGCGGAGTACCGTCAGGCTGTTAACGATCTTTCCGATACTCAGGGCTGCCTGGGTCAGCTCAATATCGTCTTCGTTATCTTCGATCAAGAGAATGTCGATGGCGGCAACGCTCATACCCATAGGTCGTCCTTCCTTGTTGACGGCGCCAGCCCTCAGGCTTCATGCGATGGCTGCTTGGTAAAGATTGATGCAGGCACAGGCTTCTTGTGGGAATCAGACGGTTTAGGGATCGTGAAACAGAATGTACTCCCCTGTCCCACGACCGACTCCACCCATATCTTGCCCCGATGGAATTCCACGACCCGTTTCACGATGGCCAGTCCCACGCCGGTTCCGGTATAGGCCCCCGACAGGTGCAGGCGATGGAACAGCTTGAAGATGCGCTCGTGAA
>CAYHQK010000304.1:0-2301 GCA_964358535.1 uncultured Nitrospira sp.
GGCGCCACAGACCTATTCCCACTGGTCGAGCCGGTAGCCCGCCGCGCGTGGCCGGCCAATCCCCGCCTACGGCCAGCGAAAAGGGCGGGTTCCGACCTGTCGAGAGAATCGCCTTGGTGGGAGGACTTTGACCTGGAACCGACACATCGAGTGGCACGGTAACTCGGGGCAGATCGAAGAGCAAAGGCGGGTTCGTGTTTATTTCGACACGTGGTAATGTATCCACTGTCGATAAACGAGCGCAATGGCTGATACGTTTCACGATTCGCGCTCATCATCGAGGAGATAGGTCATGGCTGTGGTCGAAACGGAGCATCGTGGCCAGGTGATGTTGGTTCGCATGAATCGGCCCGATCGATTGAATGCCTTGGGGGTCCAGCTTCGGGCTGAACTCGCACAGGCATTCGTCGAGTTCAGGGATAACCCGGATTCGGAAGTCGCGGTGTTTACCGGCAGTGGGCGCGCCTTTTGCGCTGGTGAGGACATGAAGGAATCTCTCGAACGCGGCACGCCCGGACGCGGTGCTCAGCCGCTCGAAAACCCTTTCATGGACGGAACCCTCGATAAACCGGTCATAGCCGCGATCAATGGCTTCGCGATGGGGGGTGGATTCATGCTGGTGGAGCGCACCGACTTGCGCGTTGCGGTTCGCGGAGCCGTGTTCGAGATCTCCGAAGCCAAACGGTGGCTGCTTGGAGGATACAGTCATGGCCTGATTGCCGGGCTTCCCCACCCTATTGCGACTGAAATGGCGCTCGGATTCCGCTTTACCGCGGAGCGACTCTACGAGGTCGGGTTCCTCAATCGCCTGGTCGAACCGGAACAGCTCCTGCCCAGTGCGTTCGAGATGGCTGAGCACTTGCTGACCCTCCCCCCGGCATCGCGCGTCAACACGGTGTACATGATGCGGCAGATGCGCCCGCAGGTTGCTCCCGATTTGAGCCGTCTGGCCGCCGCCCTCCGCGAGCACGGCGATAAGACCGATCTGATGGAGTCCCGCAAGGCTTTCGCGGAAAAGCGCAAGCCCAACTTTAAAGGTTGGGTGGATCCCGAGGACCGCCATCGCATGCCAAGACTGGAGTCAGTCCGGGATAAGTAGGACGCGCAGGCGAGGGGAAGACCGTATGACTCAATCACGTGGTGCGCTCGAGGGGGTGAAGGTGGTTGCCTGTTCGACAGCTCAGGCGGGCTCGGTTCCGTATATGCTGATGGCGGACCTGGGGGCTGAGGTCATCAAGATTGAGCCGCCGGGTGTTGGCGACAATTCGAGAAAAGCCGGGCAAATTCCCGGCTTCCCCAGTTCCTATTTTGAGACCAATAACCGCGGCGTAAAAAGTTTCACTCTCAACCTGAAAGCCTCCGAGGGTAGGGACATCCTCTATAAACTCGTGAAGGATGCCGATGTTTTCGGCCAGAACTTCCGTCCCGGCGCGGCCGAGAAGAACGGTTTCGGCTATGAAGACCTTAAGAGAGTCAATCCCAAAATCGTATACGTTTCCGTTTCCGGTTACGGTCCGCGGGGCCCTCATGCCCTGCTCCCCGGCACAGATTCCATGGCGCAGGCGCTCGGCGGCATCACCGAAGCCTTTTCAACACCAGGCCAGCCCTTGAAGACCGGCATCGTCTCGGTTGCCGATGAGACGTGCGCCGTACTGGCTTTTGGCGGCATACTGGCCGGGCTTTACTGCGCGAAGATGACGGGCATCGGGCAGAAGATTGATACCTCACTCCTGGGCGGGCAGATTCGTCTCATGGGGTGGACGCTGACCACGACCATGTGGAAAGAAAAGAATCCGGTTATCGGCCAGGCACGCATTACGGGCACCGCCGAGCGTCCGGGCATAGGCGCCAGCTTCAACGACATTAACGGTAAACCGTTTGCGCTCCAGATGACGGGGGGAAAGTGGGAGAAAGCCATGACCGCACTCGGCTTCTATGCGAAACTGGAGGAAAGGGGTTTGGCTGATCTTGGTGTTGCCGTAACGTCAGAGGAAAAACGGGAACTGATGCTTAAGACCCTTGATGAACTCTTCGCGACGGATAGCCGCGACAAATGGGTCGAAACCCTACGTAAAACCGATATCGTCTCTGCTCCCATTAACACCTTGCTTGAAGCCTCCAATGACCCTGATGTCTTAGCCAACGAATACATTACCGAGGTTGAGTATCCAAAGTATGGGAAGAGGCTCAAGGTGCACGGTTCTCCGTGGCGGTTCTCCGAAACCCCGGTCAAAATCGGCATTGCGCCTGAACTCGGTGAACACAATGTCCCCATTCTGACGAGCCTTGGTTACAGCGATG
>CAYHQK010000305.1:0-2295 GCA_964358535.1 uncultured Nitrospira sp.
GCGTCGCATCTCTATACCGGCCGCATTGCGGTATTTCCGAACAGCCTGTTGTTCACGAATACTTTGATCAAAGAGAATCCTGGTCAGGAGTACGGGCTCTATCTCCTCGTAATTCCGCTCGGGGACAAGGACGACTGGCGGGAGGCAGAGGGGCATCTGCTTGACGCTGCGAAGGCAGAATGTTCTTCGTTTCTGGAAGAGGCAGGCCGGCACATGAAGTTGCTGGAACAGACGAATCTCCTCGAAGCTCCGTCGCCGGAGCCGCGCGTGACCATCCAACTAACCGAAGCAGGGCAGATCCAGTTAGTGCTGCGATTCCCGGCGCCGGACCGTGGCCGCTCGCGGATCGAACAGGCCATTCTGCGCCGCTATCTCACCGCACCTAAACTGGCAGAATGCTGAAACAGCCCGCCAGCTTCGTTCTCACGAATCGTGAAACGTAAGACGTGAAAGGTGAAACGAAGGACAGCCGAGGTCTCTTCCTCGGAAACCTTTTACCTTTCACGATTTACGTTTCACGCATCAGATCGCTCAGAGCACGCCGGCGAGACGGTTGAGGCTGAGAATCGCTTGACCAAAGAACAGCTGGAACGATTGTAGATCTTGGGAGGTTACCTGACCGGGAAGAGGTCCATGGTCGCTGTACAGGAGTCCGATCGGCCGGATGCCGATGCGGATGGGGGCGAGGATGGCGGATGAGGTTTGCCAGGTCGTGAGGAACCTTGAGCCGAGGGCGCGAGGTCCGTCGGTCGAGGCCTGCGACAGCAAGAAGGGATCCTGTTGTTTCAATGCATGCAAGAACAGCGGGTGTTCCGCGCTGAGCGATCCCGTGAAACTGGCCAGGTATTGCTCCGGCACGTCGACGCCCACCACCACTCGGCCGAGCAGTTGGTCGGTATCGCCTGGATTCAACAGTGCCAGGGCCACCCGCGTGAAGCCGCCGCCGTCATGCAGCGTATTGACCAGGACGGAGAGAAGATTGTTGAGGTCTTTCGCCGCCAGCAAGGCGGTCTGGAATTGCTGGAGGGTTTCTAGCGGGTGGGTTTGGATCGGAGGAGTTGTTGTGGGTCCATCCGGTCGAGCCTTGGGCAATTCTAGGTTGACCGTTGAGGGTAACGTCATGGCGATGGGTGCTGGGGCTGACGCTTGGGAGATCACGGTCTCTGTGATACCGACAGAACGGGACAGTTGCTGACCCTTGTCGAAGGCGCGGGTTAAGGCGTCCTGCAGGGTGCGTTCCGGCAGGGCGGTGCCCCGTTGGACGTTGCGACGAATGGGGTCAGCGGCGCCGGGATTCGGTGAATCAGCCATGGCGTCGACGAGATGATTGCAACCGGTCACCAGTCCCATGAACAGCTGTTGATCTGTCTGCCACTTGGTTTTCGCTGTGGGTGCCGGGCTGCCGATGAGATCCATCAGGCCGGCCGGCAGGACCCAGGTCTTGGCCAGGGCTGTGGCAAAACGAACCCTCGACACGCCGAGAATTCTCACTTCGTCGTCTTGTGTCTTTGCAGCGGTGAGTTCCTGGAACAGATCGGGCGTTTGGTACGCGATCACCAGGTCGGCGAACGAGTACAGGAGGGCGGCGCTGAACAGCTGTCCCGGTTGAGGATAGTTCATCGCCACGCCGAGTTCGGAGGCGTGGGCTGCTGCAAAGAGCGCTTTGGCGATCAAGCGGCCCAAGAGCGGCCGACGATCCGGCTGATTCTCCAGCTGCTCCATCAATTGGACGGTGGCGACGAGCGTGCGGACGGTGTCCAGGCCAAGCCAGGCCACTGCGTGAGTCACGGACGCAATCGTATGTTGCGGACTATAGGCGATCCCGTTGGCGATCTGCAGCACCTTGCAGGTCAATCCAGGGTCGCGGCGGATGACCTCGGCGAGGGCATCGGGGCTCGAGGTGTCTCCGCTGATATTGAGGACTTTCTGACAGGTCGCCCGCAGGACCGGGATCGAATTGGCCTGCGGATCGAAGAGCGGGCGGAGTTGCTCGTGGATCTCGTTAATGACGTCAGAGTTGATGGTCGACGTACCGGCTTGCGTCATTCTGCCTTCCTCACAGGTCCTTCTATGCCCTGACGTCCGTTATCGGTTGGTTGAGGGGAAAGCTGAGCAGGGGTGGCCGATCTTTGGATTAGGCCCAATCAGGGCGGTGTTGCGTGTTGGTGTTCCGAACCGGTTCTTGACAGGGTTGAAAAAGGAGTGCAGGCTGTTCGCTTCCTTTGCAGGAAGCAAACTGCACTCACTATTATTTCCCAGGAGGTATTCCATGCAGAAGTTGATCGTTGCCGCCTT
>CAYHQK010000306.1:0-2293 GCA_964358535.1 uncultured Nitrospira sp.
TCGCTCCGCAAACGTTTGCCCATTGTGCTTGACTGGCTGGCTCAGCAGAAGCCTGATGTGCTCTGTCTTCAGGAAACCAAAGTCCAGGACAGCGAGTTTCCGCTGCTGGCCTTGGCTGAGTCAGGGTACGAAATCACCTACCGGGGAATGAAGTCGTACAACGGCGTCGCGATATTGAGCCGGGAGAAACCGGAGGCGGTGGCGTACGGATTCGATGACGGAGGCGACTCGGAGGACGCGCGGCTCTTGCGCGTGGTGATCAAGGGAATTCCCATCGTCAATACCTACGTGCCGCAGGGTTTCGAGATCGACTCACCCAAGTACCAATATAAGCTTGGCTGGTACGATCGGCTCCGCAAGTATTTCGAGAAACATTTGTCGCCGGACAAACCGGCCATCTGGTGCGGTGATATGAACGTGGCTCCGCGGCCGATGGACGTGCATAGTCCCGAGAAGCATCTCAAGCATGTCTGCTATCACGAGGATGCGCGGCGGGCCTATGAGAAGACGGTGGCCTGGGGATTTCAGGATGTGTTCGTGAAACTCTATCCGGACCGGCAACAGTATACGTTTTGGGATTATCGGGCGCCTGGTTCGCTGGAAGCGAATCGAGGCTGGCGCATCGACCATATTCTGGCGACGGCCCCGCTAGTCGAGCGTTGTGTCAGGGTAGAGGTGGACGTCGAGCCGCGGCGAGCGAAAGACCCCTCAGATCATACATTCTTATGGGCGGAGTTTTCGGTCTAACCACGAGCGCAACGTCCACACCTGCCCCCGTTCGATCGGTTCGGCACGTTGCCTGCACCGACCGAACTGGTTCATGATCTCACACGAATCATCATGCTGCATTCAGCGTCGGCTGTTTCGCGCGCAATGGGGTCACGCGATTCTGTGCGATCAAGGGATCGAGGACCAGGCCGCAGTTGATACAGCGGAGCACGGCCACGTCCTGCGAGAAATCTGGTCGCGACTCCTTCACCATCAGCCCGTTGCATTTTTGACAGGTCACGATGCGTACCTCCTGCTGCCATCCGTTCCAGCGCCGACGAGTCGGCCTTGCACGGGGCAAACTGTAGCATTGCAAGATTAATAGGGTGTTAACTGGCAGTTAAAACTCTCTAATGTCCACATGTGACGACAGGCATGATGTTGCGGTGATCGGTGCGGGAGCCGCAGGGCTGGCTGCCTCGATTTTCGCGTCAGAGGCGGCTGCGAAGGGCGGTCTTTCGCTGAGGATCGTGTTGCTCGATGGGGCCAAGACCCTCGGGGCCAAGATCCTCGTCTCCGGCGGTGGCCGCTGTAATGTCACGCACGATGTCGTGACCGCCACCGACTTCTTCGGCAATCGCCACATCATCAAGAATATTCTCGCCGCGTTTCCGGTTCAGGCCACGATCGACTGGTTCGCCTCGCTGGGCGTGGACCTCAAGTGTGAAGAGACCGGCAAGCTTTTTCCTGTGACCGACAAGGCGCGGACGGTTTTGACCGCATTGATCAATCGCTGTCATGAGCTGGGTGTGGTCATTCGTCCGGACCATCGAGTGACCGAGGTTGCCTGTCTCGCCGGCTCAGAGGGCGGCTTCCTCATTCACCATACCCATGGAACCCTGTACGCGAAGAAGGTCATTTTGGCTACCGGCGGCCGCTCGCTTCCGAAAACGGGGAGTGACGGGTTCGGCTATGAGTTGGCTCGTCGCTTGGGACATCAGGTTAGCGCGACTACTCCGGCCCTGGCCCCGTTAGTGCTGGACGAAACTTTGTTTCACAAGGATCTCTCAGGCATTTCACAGGAGGTGGAGCTGACGACGACGGTGAACGGCTCCGCCGTTGATCGAAGGACCGGCAGTTTGCTGTGGACCCACTTTGGGGTCAGTGGCCCGGTCGTCATGGATGCCAGCCGTTTCTGGGCGAGCGCGCATGAAAAGGGAGAGCCGGTTGATCTGTACGTAAATTTCCTTCCGGCCCTGACCCAGGAGTCGGCCCGTCAGTGGTTTATGGAGCAGGCAGCAGGGGCTCCTCGTCGCTCGCTGACCAAGACCCTGGCGCATCTGGTTACGGAACGATTTGCCGAATCGCTGTGCCGATATTTGGGGATTAACGGCCAGACGGCCATTGCCCAATTGCCGCGGAAGGATCGGGATCGTGCGCTGGCGGCGCTCACGAAGTTCCGGCTTCCCGTGCAACAGGATCGGGGGTGGAACTATGCGGAAGTCACGGCGGGCGGAGTGCCCCTCGAAGAAATCAATTTCCGCACGATGGAATCGAAACTTGTGCCGGGCCTCTATCTGGTGGG
>CAYHQK010000307.1:0-2289 GCA_964358535.1 uncultured Nitrospira sp.
GCCACGCCGCTTCTGGCCAGTCCCATCACTGTGACTTTGGCTCCCGCAAGTTTCACTGTGGCGACTCCCACCATGCCATCATCGGAGCTTTAAGGTACTCAAACTCAACAAGGCCAACAGGATGGCGATGATCCACAAACGCACCACGACCTTCGGCTCCTCCCATCCCTTCATCTCAAAGTGATGATGGATCGGCGCCATGAGGAAAATCCGCTTCCCGCGCGACTTGAACGAGACGACCTGGAAAATGACCGAGACCGCTTCGATCACAAACACGCCGCCAACCATGAGGAGCAGCAGCTCGTGCTTGCTAATCACCGCGACCGTACCCAGCGCCGCGCCCAGCGGAAGCGATCCGACGTCTCCCATGAACACGGAAGCCGGATAGGTATTAAACCAGAGGAACCCCAGACTTGCCCCCAGGATGGAGGCGGTGAAGACCGCGAGTTCGCCCGCTCCCTCGATGTGCTGAATGAGCAAATAGTCCGACATGACGCGATGGCCGGCGATATAGGCCACGATCGTATAGGCCAGGGCCGCGATCATGACCGGTCCGATCGCCAATCCATCCAGGCCGTCGGTCAGGTTGACGGCGTTGGAGCTCCCGACAATGACCAGGACGGCAAAGGCGATATAGAACCACCCGAGATCCGGAACAAAATTCTTGAAGAAGGGAATGCTGAGCTTGGTCGTATAGCCGGGCAGGAAATAGAGAGCGACCGCGATCGCCAAGGCCAGCACGATTTGCGCCGTGAATTTCTGCCCCGCCGACAACCCCTTCGACTGCGCCTTGACGAACTTCAGATAGTCGTCCACAAATCCGATCGCTCCGAACCCCACCGTGGCGGCGAGCACCAGCCAGACATAGGCCCTTGAAATATCGGCCCACAGGAGCGTCGAGATGACCACCGCAAAAATGATGAGCACACCTCCCATGGTGGGCGTGCCGCTCTTGGCCAGATGACTCTTGGGACCATCGTCGCGGATCTGCTGACCCAGCTTAATCTCTTGCAGCTTCCGGATCACCCAGGGCGCCAATACGAAGGCAATCAAAAATGCCGTCACGGCCGCATAGATGATGCGGAAGCTCAAATACCGAAAGACGTTCAGGAACGAATATTCGGTATGAAACGGATAGAGCCAGTTATAAAACATGCCGTCTATACCTCAACCAAAATGAATCAAACCGATGCCTTACGATGCCTGCTTGATGACCGCCCTCATCCCCGTCAGAACCTGGACCACCTGCTCCATCTTCATGCCGCGAGAAGCCTTCACCAGCACCACGTCACCCTGCCGCACAATCTTTTTGAGCCGATCGGCCGCGGCCGTCGCATCCGCGGCTTCCTCGATCTGCGAATCGGCCATCCCTCCGCACCTGGC
This sequence comes from uncultured Nitrospira sp., assembly GCA_964358535.1. Lineage (GTDB taxonomy): Bacteria > Nitrospirota > Nitrospiria > Nitrospirales > Nitrospiraceae > Palsa-1315. Next base: position 1,384 of record CAYHQK010000307.1, read on the forward strand.
TCCCTCCGCCAGGTCCCGACCCAATGTTCCGCAGGCGATCAGCCGCGACAGACCCTGTGAGGCCAGGAACTGCCCGACCTCCCGGTGCATCGGGCGGCTCTCGGGGCCGAGCTCCAACATATCTCCCAGAACGGCAATCCGTTCGCGCGCCGGACTCCACTGCGCCAACAGCTGAAGCGCCGCTTTCATCGAAGCAGGGTTGGCGTTATAGCAATCGTTGATGATATGGACGCCATGATGGGTCACCACCTGCGACCGCATCGCGGCGGGGCGGAATCGGCCCAGCCCCTGGACAATCATCGAACCGGACAGGTTCAACGCCGCACCGACTGCCGCAGCGGCGAGCGCATTGGTGACGTTGTGGGCTCCATGCACCTTGATTCGCACGGCGATGGGGCGGCTCTTTCCGGGAAGGTGCAGGCGGAAGGTCGTGCCCTGGCGCGCATCGGAGGTCACCCCGCTCGCGCGAACATCGGCCATGTCTGAAAATCCGAACGACATGACGCGGCATTGCGCGCGCGAGGCGAGATAGTCGAAGTAGGGATCGTCGGCGTTCAAAATCGCCGTGCCATTGGCCGGAAGCATCTCTAACAGTTCCGCCTTGGCCTGCGCCGATCCTTCCATGCTCCCGAAGAATTCGAGATGATCTGGGCCGATATTGGTGATCAACCCGACCGTGGGCCGGACAATCTCACAGAGCCTGGTCGTCTGCCCCTGATGATCCACCCCCATCTCGATGACCGCCGCTTGATGGCGAGCCGTGAGCCGAAATAGAGTATGGGGCACGCCGATTCGATTATTGAAATTCCCCTCGGTCTTCAACGTGCGCCACCGCTGCGCCAACACCGCCGCCACCATATCTTTCGTCGTCGTCTTGCCGTTGCTGCCGGTCACCGCCACCACGGG
>CAYHQK010000308.1:0-2271 GCA_964358535.1 uncultured Nitrospira sp.
CGATGTGGATGTGCAGCTCGGCCTTGGGCATGCGCCTCAGCAGCGCAGGCAAGGCCGAACGGGGGATAGTGTCGAGCGTAGCGGCATCCATCCAAGAGTCTCCCGGGGTTGAGGGGCAAGCCTTGCAACCGAACATTTCTCACAGCCAGTCCTTCGAAGGCTCCTCAGTCATCGTGTCCGCATTGCTAAATCCAAGAGGACTCCCTCGCGCAATCCTAGATCGCTGACAAGCACCGCCGACATCCCGAGCGTCCCCATGATCGTCCGGATGATGATCGCTCCGGCGGCTATGACTTCTTCTCGACCTATTTCTAGGCCTGGCAGACCGACACGGGCGGCTTTGTTGCGACTGAGAAGTGTCTGTTCGATTTCTTGAATCGTGCTGAGCTGCAGCTGATAGTTGTGGATTCTGGCTGGCTCGTAAGTGAAAAGTTTCTGGGCCATCGCGGCCAGGCTCGTGATCGTTCCTGCTGTGCCAACGAAGGTGGCTGTCCGATAGCCACCCATGCCGATGACTGCTGCTTTGGTTTCTTTCGCAACCCACTCGCGCGCTTGGCGAACTTCTTCGTCGGTCGGAGGGTCGTGGCGTAAGAGCCTCTCACAGAGCCTTACGACCCCGATATCGATTGAGCACACGACCGGCTTCTGGCCTGGTCGATCCAGGATGAACTCGGTACTGCCGCCGCCGATGTCGAGGGCCAGGACATCGGTCACGCCAGGGGGCAAGCCGGAGCGGATGCCCAGCAATGTCCGTCTGGCTTCTTCTTCTCCTGAGATCAGCTCAACCTCGAAGCCCACTTCGCGTTTCACGCGATCGAGAAACTCGTCGCGGTTTTCTGCATCACGCACGGCGCTCGTTGCGACAGCCGTAACCTTATCGGCCTGAGCCGCATCGATCAGCCTCCGCCACTCCTTAAGGCACTGGATCACCCGATCCATCGCCTCCACGCTCAGCTGCTTGGTCTGATCGACGCCTTCGCCCAGCCGGAGGATTCGTCGCTCAGATCGCACTTCTGTCAGCTTCCCATCAGGCGGCAGATCGGCAATCAGCAAGCGGCAGGTGAGGGTGCCAATATCCACTCCGGCGAGACGCATTGTGCGCGACGAGTCTTTCATACCTCGCTCCGAACCTCCGTGATCTCCGACTCAAGCTTCCCTCGTGCCTCTTTCAGCTCTTGGATCTCCTTCACGAATCGACCGATTTCCGTGTCGTAGAGGACCCGCTCAACCGGCTCCCCCCCTTCGCGCAGATTCACCGCTCGCTCGCCGACATCCCGATAGAGCTCGCCTAACTGCTGGTCGAGTTTGCGGATTTCGAGGCGGATTCGCAGCAGCTCCGTTTCTTCTAACGCGCGGTTCGCCACCTGCGCCGTGCCAAGCCGCAGGGTCGCCATCCCCGCCTTCAAATCATGCTTTAACCGCTGTAATAATCCCATGCTCTTTTACCTCTTACCCTCCCTGCCTCTAGTCCCCACGGAGAGGGATGCGTGAACTAGCGTCTCCATTGCTGAAAGAGCGGATCCCCACCTTCCCACCCTCTCAAGGTCGGACTTTTCTCTTGAGCGGGTGGCGTCGACCTGCCAACCGCCCGCAGCGGGGTCCCTACACCGGGCGGGGTGCGAGGACGGGTGGCAGGTCGACGACAAGACCCGCGAATCTTAACTGACCGACCCCAAATCCAACTTCGTTTCCCACCGCCGCAACATCGCTTTCCGCAAGGCCCGATGCACCGGCAACTTCAGTTGAGGATCCTGCTTCAAGAGGGCAACGGCCTCCTGCCTCGCCTGCTGGAGCAGTTCGGCATCCCGCAGCAGATTCGCGACGCGGAACTCCGGCATGCCCCATTGCCTGAATCCAAAAAACTCGCCTGGCCCGCGAATGCGGAGATCTTCCTCGGCAATCACAAACCCGTCAGTCGAGCGCACGAGCGCATCCAGCCGCTCCCTGGCAGCCGAGGGCGCCTCACCGGCTTCCTTCGGCTTCTTCGATCCAAACAGCACCCCGCCCGACGCAATCAACAGACAATAGGACTGGTGCGCACTGCGCCCGACCCGGCCTCGCAATTGATGCAACTGCGCCAGCCCGAACCGCTCTGCATGTTCGATCATCATGACCGTGGCATTGGGCACATCGACCCCGACCTCCACCACCGTCGTCGCAACCAGAACCTGGATCTCCCCCTTCTTATACGAGGCCATGACCCGTTCTTTCTCATCCGACTTCATCCGTCCGTGCAGCAGGCCGACGCGGAACTCGGCTAATTCGTTCGCT
>CAYHQK010000309.1:0-2271 GCA_964358535.1 uncultured Nitrospira sp.
GAGGCCAGAGTCACGAAAGGCCGAGGATATAACTGCTGTTTTCCCACAGTATCTTTTCTTTTACCTTGATTGAGTGCCTCTGCCGCCTGCATTTCCGGCGGGATATTGTTATAAAGGCATATTGCCCCAAAGGGGACCAGTTCGTTGCGCTCCCGGCAGAAATCGGCCGTAAATTCATTCGTTACCACCACGGTCGTCTGGGGTGCATATTCCGCCAGCATCACCGCCCTGTCTACACCCTGACTTTTCAGGTACGAGACTACACCCTCCGGAGTTATGCGGTCGGAAAAGTTATGATAGTAATAAGGGTTATTTTCGTAACTTCTCAATAACTCCGGACACGGAGCGCTCCGGCCGTTGTGGCCGCTGACGGTGGCGGCAGCCAACAGGGGACGGACGCGATGCGCGATGCTGCGGCAGTAAAATCCGTGATCGAACCGCGCGATTGCCCTGCATGGCGGATGGACGATGAACGGGCGGTTTGGCCTTGGCGAGAGGAGAGGAATTCAGATGCAGAGTTGACGGTGGAAGTCCTTGACGAGGGGATAGACCCAGATGGACTTAATGGGAAGCTGTGCCTTGTGGTGGACATCCAGCTTTCCTCTGCCTCGGGTCTGGCCGAGATAAATCCAGTTGGCCGCCTTGTAGCAGGTGCCACGAAAACGAGGGACTTCTACAAAGGTTTCAGCCAAGACGGGACGATAGCCGTAGCACTGCTGCCAGTCGTCAGCAAGCCTGCGGGTTGCCATAGCCAACAACCGGGATGCCAGGTTTCGGCAATGAACCCAGGGCAAGATCAGAAACCGGGCATTGTTGACGATAAGATGCAGCCGGAGTTTGCGTTGTTCGACCGTCCAGTCGATGAAGCGGTCACGCGGAGCCGTTTTCCAGGCCGCAGCGCCGAATCCCAGAAGAGCGAGAATGCGGTCGTTGGCCCACACGACATAGCGTAACTGCGCGCCGGGGAGCGGCTGGTAGCCCAGGTAGTGGTAGCGATCGATGTATTCGTTCCATAGGAGCGATTGCGCACGTGTGCTGACCATCTCCAAACGCAGGTCCAGCAGATCACCGGCGGACGAGGCGACGGGCAACACCTCGGGCTCCGCCTGCGGTGTTCGACGGTGATAGGGGCGGCCATTGTTGTTGCCGTTCCGGGGGGGTGGCAGCTGGATCAGCTCGTCGTCTTGCATGCGCAGCATGGCGACGCGGCAACTCATGTCTTTGAGTCGTCCATCGAGGCGGCGCCAATCCAGGATTTGGCAGACGAGTTGGGACAACCGGACGCGGCTCGCACGGGGGTTGTCCACTATCAGGGCTCGAATGGCCTCCATCTGCGCAACGGTGAACGAACGTCCGCAGTAACGCACGTTGTCCGAGTGCATAGCTACGGCCCTCGACACAATGCCGCTGCTCGCGAGTCAATGAGATCAGACAGCGGGGGGATCGCACCCTGACCAGAGATCCGGTCGTTGAGGAACTTCCAGAACGATATTCCCTGCTTGCGACAGGTCTTCTTCAGACTGGCAAAGGTATCCCGGCAGCGACGACCGAGTTCGCTTCGAGTGGAACCACTGATCTTGCGCTTCTTGACATAGTCGCGGATATCGCACTCACTGGTGTTATTGTGTAGCGGGATATCCGGACGATCGAGCACCAACAGGAGCTCCGACTTGTTCTTGTGCAAACGCTTGAGCGCCTGGTTTAAGGTCGCAAAGCAGGTCTTGGTGGTAAAAATCTCATCGAAGCGCGTCTCCAATACGGCCTTCTTCTCGGCCGAAGGAGCCTCTTTGTAGGCTTTTAGATCATTGTAGTAGTCCCAGATTTGTGTCCTTATGTCCTTTAGGGCCGCGCGCTGTTCGTCGTTGAAGCCGACAAGTTTGTTGATCGTCCGCTCCGCGTGAATCCAGCACAGGGCATGCAGCAGAATGTTGAACTGCCCAGCATCGTCACTGACGATGACAATCTTCGGATTGAACCCATGTTCCAGCACACTGCCCAGCAGAGCGCCTTCCGTGGCGATGCGAACATGCCGTTGATGGGTGATGTTCAACGCCTCAAGGACAGCGTTCCACTCCTCTTTATCTGCAAAAGATTGCTGCTTGTGGGCGCCAAGTCCTTCCAGTTGCGCCCGGGGAAGATTGTTCGCGCGCATGTATTCAATCGCATCGCTGCCCAGCATATAGTCCTTGTGCTCGGCACGGAGAATCTCGAGGAAGTTGATCCGACTCTTGCTCTCGGTGCTTTGGAACCAAGCAAACAGTTCGTTGCCGA
>CAYHQK010000310.1:0-2254 GCA_964358535.1 uncultured Nitrospira sp.
CTTCTTGTTCCTGCTGCGTCTGGCAGAGCTTCGTGACGACCAGTTGCTGGAGGAGCGAGACATCCAGCTTGGTGCGAGGCGATGCGGATGTCGGCGGACGATGAGCCGGCTTGAGGGTCAGCGTGAGGTAGGCCTCTTTCCCTTTCACCGCCAGGCCGAAGATCGGCACGGTGCGGCCGTTGGTGCGCAAGGATTCGATGAATTGCGCGCGCACCGCCGCTTGGGTTCCCGCGGTAAAGGGGAATTCTTGTAGCTCGAACTGGTCGGCCAGGAGGGCTCGCACCTTGTCGTAGGAGGGGAGCGGTGTGGTGACGACCCGATGGGTCGGCAGTACGGTGAGTCCCGGATCTTCAAGGGCGGCGAGCAACATCATCACGCCGTCGTAGGGCTGGTGGCCGGCCGGCGCGCCTGCCTGCTGGCGGCGGAGCTTCTGATAGTTCAAGGCGGTCTCGTAACGATGGTGGCCGTCGGCGATAAACAACGGCTTCGTGCGCAGCGCTTCGACGGCCTGTTTCAAGACGGTCTGATCCGTCACGGCCCACAGCTGTTGCCGGAATCCCTCGTCGTCGCGGAAGTCGATGGTGGCCGGCTTCCCTTTGATCGCCGCTTCGAGCAGCCCCATGACCGTGTTGTGGGGGTCCGAGTAGAGGGACCAGATGGGGCTGAAGTTGGTTTTGCAGGCTTCGAGCAGATTCAGCCGGTCGGTCTTGGCGGCCGAGCGGGTATTTTCGTGCGGATAGATATGTCCGGAGTCGAGCGCTTCCAATTTGACGGTGGCGATAAAGCCCTTGAGGGTCTTTGTCGGCGCGCCGGCCGGGGCGTAGGGCGGCGCATATTCGATCGTGTGGTAGTAGATCGTCGGCTGCGCGTCGCGTTTCAAGGCCCCGCTCTTGATCCAGTCTTGCAGGGTGGCTGCGGCTCGCGTGTAGCGGTTATTCGTGGGGCCGTCGCCTGGCTGATCGAGGCCGAGTTCCAGCCTGATGATGTTCTGCGGATGGCGCTCATACAGCGCCTTCTGGCCGGCTGCATCGATGATGTCGTAGGGCGGCGCCACGACCTGTTTGACGTCTCCCACTACCTTCGCGTCATAGACCGTACCGTGAAACGGAATAATCGTCGACATCGCGTCATCCTCTGCTTCGTAAGTGATGGAGGCAGTTGTCGTTCAACTACCGAAAGAGATAGATCGTGGCTTCCGGCTGTTCCCTGGAGGCAGGTGGGGAGCCAATCTATCGGTCGCGGGTCACCATATAATCGGCAGCCACCGAGAGGGCTCGTTTGGCTGTACAGTCTTCGAACAGGCTGAGATCTCGTTGCGCTTCGTCGATGTAGGACTTTGCGCGATCTGCGGCGTAGGCGATCGAGCCAGCGTCGTTCATCAGGCGAATGAGCCGGCCAAGGTCTTCCTCCGTCAGGGTCCTGGTTTCCATGCGGTCGATGATCATCCGCTTGTCCTGCTCCGAGCAATGGTGCAGCAGGTGGAGCAGCGGCAGCGTGGCCTTGCCTTGGCGGAGGTCCTGTCCCAGGGTCTTGCCCAATCGTTCGCCGTTGGCCGTGTAGTCGAGCGTGTCGTCGGCCACTTGAAAGGCGATCCCGAGGTGTTGGCCGAACTGGAAGAGCGCATCCTGCTGCGCCTCCGTGGCGTCCGCAAGAATGGCGCCCATGCGGCAGGCGGCGGCAATCAGGCCGGCGGTCTTGTGTTCGACGATCTTGAAGTAGTCCGCTTCCGGCATGGCGGGGTTGCCGTTGTAATAGAGCTGGAGCACTTCGCCTTCCGCCATCTTCTTGCAGGCGTCGGAGAGCACTTCGTTGATGCCCTGGTTCCGGAAGTCGACGACCTGGCAGATGGCTTTGGAGTAGAGGTAGTCGCCGACGAGGATGCTGATTTGGTTGCCCCAGACTTTTCTGGCGGTGCGCTGGCCCCGGCGGATATCGGCATCGTCGACCACGTCGTCGTGGAGCAGGGTGGCGGTATGGATGAACTCCACCAGACTGCCGAGTTGGTGATGGTCGCGACCGGTATAGCCGCAGAGACGGGCGGAGAGCAGGAGGAGTAGAGGTCTAATTCGTTTCCCGCCGCTGTTCAGGATATGGCCGGCGACGGTATTGACGAGCGCGACGCTGGAATCGAGGTTCGCCCGGACCTGACACTCCACTCCGTCCAATTCATCGCGGTACGCCTCCCAGACGTCCGCCATGTTGTTGATAGTGGAGGTGATTGGGCCTTGGGACATGCGGCGGATGGTAGGGCAGA
>CAYHQK010000311.1:0-2250 GCA_964358535.1 uncultured Nitrospira sp.
ATCCGCATCGAGCAGGATGATGGCGTCCTGGGCCGATGTACTCATGGCCCGGAAAGTCTCCTCGCTTGCGTGGAACGCTTCCTCTGTCTGTTTTCGTCCCTGGTACGAGACCAGACTGTCGGCCACCGCGTTAATCAGGTCTCTCTCTTCGGCCAGGAAGGGCCCTTCGACCTCATCAGGCCTTGCCTCAAGGTACACCACTTCAATTTCACCCTGTTTCCCATCCACCGTCTTAAATGCCGTGCTCTGTTTCCACTGGGTCTCGGTGAAATTCGGCGTGGCGTATTGATTCCCGTTCAGGATAATGCGAGCTGCGGTGATCTCCGGGTATTGCCAGGCCGGGGGCAACAAGGCGACCAGTTCCTGGAGGATATCCGTTGTGGGCGTGGTGTAGCCTTGCAATAGACGCGCGCTCTGGTAGAGGCAGGTTAATTCCTTGGCGCGCTCGCCTCGGTCATGGACAACTTGGCGCAGTTTGGCTTCCATCTGCTTCCGCGCCGCCAGATTGTTCAGCCATTGCTCCAGCCTGGCCTCCGGCCGGTCCTTGGCCAGAAACGCGGCGGGCGGCAGATAGTAAGGATTGTCGTGGAGTTCCGTGCCCACCACGACCATCGGATGGGTGGCCAGGATGTCGAGCTGCATCTCGGGGGTGAATCGCCGGCGATCGTATTGGCAGAGGGCCAGGCAACGGCTGCCGGGCAAGAACGTATTCAACTTGGATTCGTACTCGATCAGCCGCTCCGAACCCGGCAGCCCCCGCAAGGCCCAGGTCATCTCGCCAGTGACGCGTAGCGCCGGATAGCCTTCCGCCACGGCCCGGTCTGTTTCCGCTTGAAGCAGCGCGATCATGCGCTCCGGCTCGAAGAGGCCGTCACGCATGTACGCATCGCTGACCGTCAGGATGTGCAGTTGACCCTCTTGAAGGTACGGCTGTACCTCCAGCCCGTCGTCTTCCAGATATCGCAGAATCGTCTCCGCGGTCCGGACATCCACGATGTAGAGGACCTTTTCGCCCCGATTGAGTCCTTGGCGGAGAAACGGCGTGAGCAGCGCGCGGTGCTCCGCCTCGCTCTCGTAGAGCGAGCAGAGATGTGCGCCTGCCTTCAGATCGACGAGTGTGGGCAAGGCATCAGGATGTGTAGACGTTGGATCCCTCCGGTCGTTCATGGAGCGCTCGCGGCGCTCGCGCACGGCTTGACGATGGTCGGCTGGGCCTGCCCGCACACAAAACAGCGCCCAGATTTCTCAACCCGAAGTCTGCCCCACAGCCCGGCTCGCGCCTCTTGCACGAACTGCTCCGCCTCGTCGAATCCGGTGATCGTTACGACGCCACCCGCCTTGGCGAGGCACAAGCCACAATAGCTTATGCCTGGATGCTCATTCAACACCTGCAGCAATGTTGAAATGAGGTCCGCCATCACCTACCTCCCTGGTACTAAGCATGGGAACATGCGGCAGGCTCCCTTCCCACCGCTTCTCTTCATTGTTGGCCCAGATATTCAGCGACCGCTCAGAACCCCGTCAGCTTTCACCTCCGCCTCTCATCGCGGTGCTGCCTGAACCACTCGATCCAGGATGTCCACCGTGCCCAATGCTCCATGCTGCGGATTCGATCAAAACGTTCATCCAGGATTTGCCAGGCCAGAACCCGATCCCTCTTGAACGTGCACCGACATCGCCGAGTCCGGCACCACCCCAGGATCTCTCCCTTCCAGGTAACGCGATAGAATTCCACCTGGCCTTCCGTCATCCGCCCGTCGGGATTCTGGTATTTGACCCAGACCAGCCGCTGTTCCCTGGCAGCTTGCTTGGCATAATGTATGGGAAACGGCTTGGTGCTGGGCACCGTCATGGGGTGGAGCGGCAGTCGAGTGCGATGCCAGATCGTTCGCGCGACAAGCGCGAGGGCTGCGCTCAACAGAACGATCAAAAAGACCAAGCCTAAGGTGCTCATCTTTTTTTATTTTACCACGCCGACGACTATCACCCCCTACTTCCTGGAATGTGCCTGGGATAGCGCCGCCTGCTCCCGGTTGGCGGTGATTACGGCGTATTCGATGGCCTCCTTGGTGTTTTGCTTGATCTTCGGCCAGAGCTCCTTGTCAAATTCAGGGTCATGGAGGACGGTGTGGATAGCCTGACTGACGCCGACCTTGGCTCCATACTCGATGGCCTCTTTCACCTCTTGCCGGACCATGCCCAGCATCACATTGAACAGCCCATCGCTCACGCGCACGCCGTTGGAACCGG
>CAYHQK010000312.1:0-2223 GCA_964358535.1 uncultured Nitrospira sp.
TAAAGTCTTTAGCCAGGCCAGGATGTCAGCAATGTCTTGCCGGCTCAATGTATGTTCCCAGGCAGGCATCGGGCCTCGTCCGTAGAGGACCGTCTCCCAAAACGCAGTCTCTAGATGCAGGATGGGGTTGCCGGCCAGCTTGGGCCCGAATCCTCCGCCGGCGTCGGCTCCATGACAGGCTTGGCAATTATTGGCGAAGAGCGCCGCGCCCTGCTGCGCCACTCCGTTCGGACGTTCTTGCGTAGATAGTTGTTCGGCCTGTAACGGCTCCGCCGCGCCGATTTCGCCGAGCGTGACCGAGGCCAATGCGGCCGGATGAAATCGTGCCGCAAGAAACTCTACCAGCAAGCCGGCCTCTTCCTCCGACAGCTCCGCTCCCCAGTGAACCATTTTCCCGACCGTAGACTGCCAGCGTGACCGATCCAACCGTTGCTGCGTAATCAAATCCGTGCTGTGACAGATGCCGCAGCGCGCGAGTACCAACCCTTCTGCCCGCGCAGCCATCCCCGCACGATCATCCGGCGCTGCCCCTGCCCTGCTAAACAACAGCATCGCCAACCCGAACAGACCGATTGCGGCGATTCGCGCGACGGATCTCATCTGGCCACCGTCACGATCACGCGATCCCACCCGTTCCAGAGAAACCCGCTGGGGTTCCAGGGACTCGCCTTCGGTTGTGTCTGCCCCCGATCATCGGTTGCGCGACAGAGAATCGTCTTCGGGCCGGGAGTCGCCTGCCAGACATACTGCCACTGGCGCCAGGCATAAGGTTGCTCTTCACCGATCAAACGCGCCGGCTCCCAGGTGCGGCCCTCGTCGAGCGAAACCTCGACGCGCACAATCCTGCCTTCGCCGGTCCAAGCCACACCTTGAACCGTGACGGGACCAGGCACAAGCGACGCCCCCTCGCGCGGCTGTGCAATCAGCGACTTCACGACCATCGCTTCCACCGGCTTGAGATCGCTAGATACGATGACTTCGCCTGGTGTAACCGGTCTCATGGGATAGCGATAGGCAGTTTGCATGTAGTAACCCTGGGCTTCGTCCTGCTGCACAGTGATGTCGGTGAGCCACTTGATGCAGGAATCCGCCATCCATCCAGAGGTGACGACCCGTAACGGCGCCCCATGCAGCAGCGGCAAGGAACGTCCGTTCATCTCATAGGCCAAAATCGTATCTTGGTGCAACGCCTTCTCGATCGGGATGCTACGCACGAAAAGCGGAACCGTCGCCGCGACTGGACGGTCCGCCCCTTGAAACTGCACATGCAGACCGTTCGTCTGGAGGCCTGCCTTTGCCAGAACATCTCTCAATCGAACCCCGGTCCAGCGCGCATTGCCGACCGCGCCCCGCTCCCATTGCACGCCAGGCACTTTCGGCCGGTACGACGCCCGGCCGTTCCCGCTACATTGCACGACAGCGGTGATGGTGATGGCTTCGAATTGTTTCAGATCGTGCAGCGTGAGGGTCAACGGTCGATCGACCAGACCGGTCACACGCAACTGCCAATGTTCCTCGGAAAGCTGTTCTTGCGGAGGGGGGCCGAAGTGGCTGCGAACGAAGAAGCGGGAGTTCGGCGTGAGATAGGACACAAACTCTTGCACCGGCGTTTCCGCATCCAATGGCCGCGCCACCCGCACAATCAAACGGCCGGTCTCGTCACTCTCGGCAGCCCGTTCCCTGGCCTGGACGAAAGGGATCGCAGGGCCCAGCGCAAGCGTCAGGCCCAGCCCCTGGATGATTCGCCCTAGCAAAGTCCGCCGCGACAGCGCCGGGGCTACGGGGTCTTCTCTCACAAGGGATTCTCCCGATGAATTCATGACGACCAGCGCAACCAGCCTTGCCGAATGCACCACTTCTCGGTTTCTACCGCGATGAACACGATCGACGAGAGCGCCAGACACAGGAGCAGCTCCTCGATATCGAGCGGCTCAGTCTTAAAGATCGGATTCAAGACCGGAATATAGATGGTCGCCATTTGCAGCGCAACGGTCAGCCCCACCGCGCCAAGGAGGGGAAGATTGGTCCAGGGGCCGAGCTGGAAGAACGAGGCGCGCTCGGATCGAAGTGCGAGCACGTTGCCAAGCTGCGACAGCGTTAAGACGGTAAAAACCATCGTCTGCCAATGCGCGTGGCCCGTGCGATAAGCCCAGGCCTGGGTGACGAGTGTCACGCCGCCCATGAGCAGACCCACCCAGACGATGCCCTGCCACATCCCGTCCG
>CAYHQK010000313.1:0-2215 GCA_964358535.1 uncultured Nitrospira sp.
GGAAAATCGTCGGATTCTTCCGGGTAAACATTTGTCTGGCGGACTCAGCGATCACCTCATCCTCCGGGGCGTGGTGACCGTACAACAATCCAAATCCGGAATCGGGATGAGTGACACCAAGCTGCATCGCACACGGCGGATGGAATCCTGCCGGGCCGACATCGATCAGACGTTCACGCTTTGCGCTATCCAATGGGCTCATGAGTCATTCCTTTCTGCATGGTGTGCTGTGACCGTCCTCCTCGTGAATACCCCTGGAGCGGGATCATCGTGTCGGACGACTGTGTCTGTTCATTCAAGTTGCCAACCGGCTCAGTGCCCTGACATCGCGAAGCTCCGCATACGTGCCCACCATCAGAACCATCGCGATGAGAAGGTTGAAATTCCACTCTCCCACTACACTGCTGACGGCCAACACAATGGCGGCGAGATACCCGACGACTTCCAGGGCTCCTGTCTGCTTCTCGTTCGTCCTCGAACTCATCTCACCCCCTCGATTCGTTGCGCGACCAAACGAACTATTCGTCTCTGCCGCCCAGGAGCGCATGGCTTCACGACAAGGTTTCCTTGAAGAGAACCACGAGTGCCCGCAGTATAACCGAGAAGAGGGTCAGGGTAACCGCCGACTCAGACAACGCATAGGCGCCGAATATGACAAAGCAGCCGCCCGCAAAAACTTTCTCAACAAGGGGAGGTTTTTCTGCGTTCCTGTTGGACTGGCCCTCTCCGATCGATTGGTCGTGAAACAAATAGGAGTAATGCATGGAAAGTGCCGCAGAACGAATGAGCGGATCTACGGACTTATGGTGATTAAAATCAACTACTTACGACATGGGCGCACAGAGCAAGGCAAATGGTGCGGCAGCAGCCGGAGATCCCTCTGCATTATTTGCAGATCGATGCACTTCGCAAGCCTGTGGCCTCTGCAGTTCTTGCAGAAACGAAGTGTTGTCGAGAGCCTGACGGGCGATCAGGCGCTCTAGCATACGCAAGGTTTGCGAATGAACTGCTGAAAAAGACAGGAAGGGTCGCAGAGGGGTGACGGAGCAATTGGCCCAGGAGACTGTATCCTTGATCTGGTACGGGCGCCTTCTTTACTGGCCGTTCCCTCCGGCATGAGACGGCGGCCTTGATCGGAATCCACCGGGGCACTGCAATACCGCTGTCTGTTGTGTTTCGAGGCTCCCTCGGATCGTCCGCATGAGTGCTCTCACGGAGCGTAACTGCAAGAGCAATGTCCGATTCATTGCCGGCATCAAACCATCCCGGCTTGAGCTTTCAGACTGTTGGGATCGCAGACCAGCACTGCGTTCCAATGACACAAGGCTTCTTGTGATTGACCGAGTTCTTGCAGCAACGAAGCGAGCGCACAGCGTGCCAGGGTATCTGTCGGGCGGTCCATCAACCGCGTCTGCGGCAGAATCACCCACGTCATGGATGAAGTGGCCGGCTCGAACCGGGTGATCGGACTCGGCTGTGATGCTGAAACGCCGATGCTCATTGCCCTACTCGTCCCCCTCCGCTTGTTGCTTCCTCCTTCAAGATCACGCCCCTCTTGTGTAGGTCATCATCCGCTCCCGCATACGAGAACCAGTGCAGGGAGAATGCCAGGGATGGCCCACTCTGTAGTGCTGAGTGGACTTGAAAGAAATTACGGGGTTACGGTGCTGTTACAGATGGGCAATACCTCCCATTTTCTCTGATGGCCTATCGGTTGCTGCAAAAATTGCAGATCGCGCGTCCTCCTGGCAAGCAGACATTGTATTTTTGCAGAATCAGCAAAAATTCTACGCCCAGCAGCACAGTGGCGCGCATACAGGCGCACGAATTGAGAATCAGGCAGGGCAACGAATCAGACGAGGGGGAGTTCGAATCGAACAGCCGAACAGAGCACGTACCTAGTCCCGGATGCCGTACTCTTTGATCTTATATTGCAGGGTCCGGAGGCTGATACCCAGCAGCTTGGCAGCCTTCTCTCGATGATTCGTGACTTCTGTTAACGTCCGCTGAATCACCTCTCGCTCAAGTTGATCCAGAGAGGTCCCCAGCGTCACCACCATCGTACGCGCATCCTCCTTGCTAGCCTGGATTGCCTCCGGTAAGTGTTCTGGCTGGATCATCATGTCTTTCACCGTGACCACCAACCGCTCCATGAGGTTTCGGAGCTGGCGAATGTTTCCGGGCCACCCATACAATCGCAAGAGCCGCATGGCCT
>CAYHQK010000314.1:0-2199 GCA_964358535.1 uncultured Nitrospira sp.
ATCGGCGCCCATTCTTCGTTGACCCCGCGGTCGCTCAGGATCAGGAACTTGTAGCCCTCTTTAATGGCCTGGGACGCCTCTCGGCAGAGCCCCTCGACGGCTGCCCCGAGCCCCTCTGGCCCCTCGGCGACCCGGAACAGCATCTTGAGCGTCTTGCTCTTGAAATGCGGGTCGGCGATCTCGCGAATCTTCTGGAGGTCGGCATTCGTCAGAATCGGCTGCTTCACTCTGATCCGGCGACAGGACTCCGGATGCTCATCCATCAGATTCGGCTTGGGTCCGATGCTGGTCGTGAGCGACATGACCAGTTCTTCGCGGATCGGATCGATCGGCGGATTGGTGACCTGGGCGAAGAGCTGCCTGAAATATTTGAAGAGCAGTTGCGGCCGATCAGACAACACCGCCAAGGGCGTATCCGTGCCCATCGACGAGGTCGCTTCCTGCCCCTCCACCAGCATGGGCATGATGACCATCTTCAACTCTTCGACGGTATAGCCGAAGGCCTGCTGGCGCTGACGGATCGTCGGGTGGTCCGGCTGCGGCACATTGCTGGGATCGGGCAATTCGTCGAGCGAAATCCTGTATTGGGTAACCCAGGACCGGTAAGGCTTGCGGCTGGCGATCTCGGCCTTCACTTCCTCGTCGTCGATGATACGCCCTTGCACCGTATCGACCATGAACATCCGACCCGGCATGAGGCGACCCTTCTGCCGGATCTTCTGGACATCCATCGGCAACACACCGGCCTCAGAAGCCAGGATCACCAGACCGTCCGTCGTCACTTGATAGCGGCAAGGCCGCAACCCGTTGCGGTCGAGCGTCGCACCGATAAACTTGCCGTCGGTAAAACAGACCGCCGCGGGACCGTCCCAGGGCTCCTGCATCGCCGCGTGGTACTCGTAGAACCCCCGCCGGTCGAGATCCATGTGCGGATTCGCGACCCAGGGCTCGGGAATCAACATCATCATCACGTGCGGCAGGGAACGGCCGCCCATGGTCAGGAACTCCACGGCATTGTCTAAACAGGCCGAGTCGCTCTGCTGCTCGGCCACGATCGGATAGAGTTTGGCCAAATCCTCGCCGAACAGTTCGGAATTGAGCCGGCCCTGTCTGGCGCGCATCCAATTCACGTTGCCCTTCAGCGTGTTGATCTCGCCGTTATGGCAAATGTAGCGATAGGGATGGGCCAGGGGCCAGGTGGGAAACGTGTTCGTGCTGAAACGGGAATGGACGAGAGCCAGCGCGCTCGTCAAACTCGCATCGCCCAAGTCCTGGTAGTAGGCCGCCATCTGGTGCGGGAGCAAGAGCCCCTTGTAGACGATGGTGTTCGCCGACAGGCTCGAAATGTAGAAGTAATCGCGCCCCTGAATAGCCGACTGGCGAATGGCGTTTTCCACCCGCTTGCGAATGACATAGAGCTTCCGCTCGAACTGCGCTTCATTGAGGACGTCACGGGCGATGAACAGCTGCCGCATGAAGGGCTCGGTGCTGCGCGCCACGGGACCGATCGCATCGCTCTTGACCGGCACATCGCGCCAGCCCAGAAGCCGCGCGCCCTCCTCGCCGATAATTCTGCCAACCAGCGCCTCACACTGTTGCCGAGCATCGGCCTGGGGCGGGAGAAACAACATCCCGACGCCATATTCCCCGGCGGCAGGCAGGGCCACCCCGACATCGCCGGCGGCTCGCTTGAGAAACTCGTGCGGCACTTGAATCAGAATCCCGGCTCCGTCTCCCGTGCAGGGGTCGCACCCCTGCGCCCCTCTGTGACTGAGGCTTTCAAGGATCTGCAGCCCCTGCTGCACGATCGTATGGGATTTTTGTCCCTTGATGTTGACGACAAATCCGACACCGCAGGAGTCCTTCTCCTGTTCAGGGTCGTAGAGGCCTTGCTTCGGTGGAAGCCCGGGGATGCTCATCGTTCGTATCTCGTTAAAAAGGTAGGCGTTTATTCTACTAGACGGAGGCTACACCACAGAGGCAATCGGGATGGATAACCCCGTCACTCACAAGGCTTATTCCGTTCGTATCAGCTTCGCCCACCTTAATAGAAGCACGATTCCTCTGTCAAGATTTTCGCTCGCACAGAGGCCCCATATCGGCATGCCCCCCAAAGGGGTGATTGGCTTGACTTTGTTTCCCCCTCTGCCCTACCATCCGCCGCATGTCCCAAGGCCCAATCACCTCCACTATCAACAA
>CAYHQK010000315.1:0-2195 GCA_964358535.1 uncultured Nitrospira sp.
AGCTTATACACCGTCGACTTCGGCACCCGGAGGAACTGGGCCACGTCCATGACGGTGAGAATCTCGCCGTCTGCGGATACGGCATCGTCCACGGTCATCTGCGGTGATACGGCGATAGTGTTGTTCATGATGGATGTCCTATCGGTCTGTCAGGAACAGAACTTAAGCGACAAGAAGGAAGACCTCGAAAACCCATGACACATAAAACGTGAGACGTCATCCGGAGAAAAGAGCTGATGCTCATGACATATGGCACATCATACGGACCAAGCCCGTCAGGAACCTGCCCTGACGAGGCTGCTATCAGCCACAAGTCATCGGCGTTCTTCACGCTTCCACGGCAGCAGGATCAAAACGTTCGTCAGCAAGGCCGCAGGCGAGTCGAAACCGGAGGAGGTACCGACCGCACTTTGTGTGGGCCGTTCGCCGGTACAATGGATCTTGGCGAACGGAAAAACCCCTCCAGCACTTCCGACCTCCGATAATCTCAATCGGTACGTTGAGGATTTCGATGAGCCGAGAACGACGCTGGCGGGCGTTTTCAGCCTGCGCCAAAATCCGGTCAGGCCGCGACCGCAGCCACCGTGGACGCCACCGGCACCAAACGGTCCGGCGTATGAATCATGACACCATTGCGTCCACTACCCTTGGCTTCATAGAGCGCGGCATCGGCCGCGGCCAGCCACTCGGGCACCGTCCGGATGGCCCCATCGGGGATCTGTGCGATGCCCATGCTGACGGTGATCCGGACGCGCCCTCCGTCCGCGTCGAACTCATGGCGCTCAATCTGCTCGCGCAACCGTTCCGCCAGCACCGTGGCGCGGACGAGATCGGTATGGGGCAGCAGGATCCCGAACTCTTCGCCCCCGTACCGGCCCACCGAATCGGTATCCCGCACGGCCTGCTGCATGACCGTCGCCATTGCCTTCAACACCTCATCCCCTGCCATATGTCCGAGGAGATCGTTCACGCGCTTGAAGTAATCCAGATCGACCAATATCAGGCAGGCCGGTGCGCGATAGCGCGTTCCCGCTTTGAGTTCCCGCAAGAGGACCTCTTCCAGCGCACGCCGGTTCAGCAATCCGGTCAACCCATCGCGCGACGCCAACTCCTGCATCTGCTGGTGAATGGCGGCGTTGTGGAGTGCAAGGGACAGCGACGAGCCCACCATGGACAAGAGCTGGAGATCGGATTCGGAGAAGGTCCCCTGCTGCCGTTCGACGTACAACAGTCCCTGGCGATCCGGCGTGATGGTCAACGGGATCGTGATGACCGAGCGATCGGTCTGCGGAGTGAGGTCACAGGAGAGAAGCACAGACCGCTTGGACGACGGAAGGCCTGTCGGCAGCCGGAGCACCTGCGCGCGCTGCTGCGCAACCGGCGCGGCATTGGACGTGAACCGGCTGAGGAGATGCTGCCGCACTCGTTGCTCCTGGGATTCGTGCGACGCCGATCGAGACCAGGTCCAGACACGATGGGGGTCCGGTCGGCCGAGCCCCATGACATCCACCGGAACCAGGCCGGCGAGGCCGTTGAACAGGGATCTGGCGATGGCCTCGCTGTCCAACGAGCCGGACAGCGCTTGCGTCAATTGGTTGAGCATCGAGAGGTTCCGGTTCCATTGGCGCAGCACATCCCGTTCGCCCGCCAAGGTGGTATTCACCTGCGAGAGCTGCCCGGAAAGATCTCGTACGGCCTGAAACGCCTGCCGATTCACGAGACCCTTCCGCAGCGCATCCAGCACGCGCGGAGCGGTTGCAGGCACCGTCAGGTAATCGAACGCACCGTCCTTCAGGCATCGCGCGACTTGGTCGGCGCCGATCTCCGGTCCGAGCAGGATCACACAGGCATCGCTTTCCAGCCCGGCCAATTGGTTCAGCAACTCGAAGACCGGCTCCGGCTCAGCGCCCACCTCGCACAGAATGGCATCGGGAGGCGTGACGCTAATCGCCGCCAGCAACGATGCCGGTTCGGTGAATCGGCTGACAATATATCCCGACACTTCAAGCCCGCCAAAAACTTTTCTGCGCTGAAACGACGAGCCGCCGACCAGGAACAAGCAAGGCGATGGATGGCCTGCCTCTTGCGGCATCACGACGCCACCTGGAATGGGACGGGCACGGTCGGAACCGATCTGGCAGGTCATCTCGGACGCTCCTTGTCCTGTTGATTAAGTCCGCCGGGAATCCGATCCC
>CAYHQK010000316.1:0-2192 GCA_964358535.1 uncultured Nitrospira sp.
TCAAGGGCTATACGACCGTGACGAAGATTCCCAACACGCCGGACTACATCAAGGGCGTGCTGAACCTCAGGGGCACCATTGTGCCGATCGTCGAATTGCGAACCACGTTCGGCATGCCGACGATCGACTACACGATGTTCACCGTCATCGTGGTCGTCGTCGTGCGGGATCGCATCATGGGGCTGGTGGTGGATTCCGTGTCGGACGTCCTCAATATCAGCAAGAAAGACATTCAAGCGCCGCCGGAGTTCGGCGCCAAAGTCGACGTGAGCGTCTTGAATGGCATCGGGAAATCAGGCGACAAGCTGATTTCGCTGCTCGATATCGATCGGCTGCTTATCGATCCGGCCATTACAGAGGCCGTGACCGCCGCAGCCTAGGGCAAGAAATGGTCGCCCCGCGCTCATCGCGGGGCGGCTATGAGTGTGCAAGGGGACGGGCCGTGCGTCCATACGGGATGCAAGGTGCTGAAGCTCTCTCAGGAAGAAATCGTGGAACTGTCTGTCTCGAGCTTGGAGCAACCTATCGCGGTCGTCGCGCCGAAGGGTGCGGCGCGTGATAGCCGGTTCGACGAATGGCTGTCCCTGAAACATCTTCCCGTGATCACGTTCGGTGTCCGCACGTAGCTGGCCTCGCGCTTCTTCCTCATTCCACACCCACGTTCTTCTGACCGAGTTACCGACGCTGTTCAGCGATTGGGCGACCGCCATGCCGACGATGGCCTGCGGTCCTCCGCCTCGGTCCATTTCCACAACGATCGTCCCAGACCGCGAGCCTCTGAGCAGCGAAGGGGCACGTCATGTTGACCCGGCGCCGAGATCCCAACGTTGCGACGAGCGCCCGCCAATCCATGAAGGAGCAGGCTCGTGAGTTGTTGCACCAGGTGGCATCCCTCAAACTGACGCAGGGCGGGCAGGAGCAGGGCTAGAGGCCCAGTGTTGCGGCGTACAAGCCCAACGCCCTGTCGACCGGGCAGGTGAAGAAGTCCCTTTCATCGTTCAGCGTTCTGATTTCTGTTGCCTAGGCCGCGCGATGCGGTAATTATTTCCTGCCTTGCTTGCTCGATCCACCCGGCACGATTCATCGGCTCAAGGTTTTCGTATTTGGTCCGATACAGATGGACGATTTGATACAGATCGGTTCGTGCCGGCCGGCTCGAACCACCTGATCGCGCAGGGCATGGACCTGTCAGTTGAAGACCCAATTGGTGGCTCTTGTCAGAGAGCCTGCGACTGCGGTTTTTTATCGTCTGCGCTCGCAGGACTGGTAGAAAAGAAGCGGCCAAGAACGATCATCGTCCACAGGAAGATAATCATCACAGGAGGAGTGGCCTATGTTGAGTTGGTTTGGGAATCTAAAGACGATGTGGAAGTTGATGTTGGGCTTTGCGCTGATGGGCGCGATCATGTGTGTGCTGGGGTGGGTCGCGAGTCAGGGCCTGCTGTTACTGCGTGATAGCTTACGGGTGGTCTATGAAGATTATGCTGTCGCTGCGGTAGATCTGGCGCATGCCTCAACGGACTTGATGCGGTACCGCAATAATGTTGTTCAGTCGACGTCGGCTCCGGATCAGGAAACGTACGCCAAATATAAGGATCAGCAGCCGGATCTGAAAGCGAAGACCCTCAAGTCGTTGGAGACCTTTGCGGCGAAGCCCCTGCGTGTCTCAAAGAGCGGCCGGGATGAGGCAAAAGATCTCCAGGCGTTCCGTGAGGCCATTGCGGCGTATTATCCTGCCGCAGAGCTAAGCATTTCTATAGCAGGTGAAATATGGCATGCCCAATCCAAGCAGGACGTCGATGCGCTACGTGAGAAGGCCAAAGCCAATGTGTCGCAGAACGCCGGCCCCAAGCTGATTGTCGCTATGAATGCGCTGGACCAATTGCTGGGGACCGTGAGTGCCGTGGCCAAGGACATGAATGAGGAGGGGCGCACGGCGGCAGCGAATGGGCTCCGCACGCTGGCTGTCGGAACGGCGATGGCGATCGCGTTCGGGCTTCTCCTAGGCTGGCTGATCGCCCGCTTTCTTTCCCGCAACCTTGCCGACGTGATCACAGCCGCCCAGGCCCTCGGAGGCGGCAACTTGAGCGCGCGGTCGTCGGTAGTGACCAAGGATGAGGTGGGGCAGTTGGCCCACTCCTTTAACGAGATGGGGGAGAAGCTGCAGGCGAATGTGACGAAGGAGCGGGAGC
>CAYHQK010000317.1:0-2176 GCA_964358535.1 uncultured Nitrospira sp.
CAGATGCAATTCGCCGCGGGCCAGCATGGGCTTGAGCAGGGTGGCCGCGTCCATTGACCCCTCCGCCGCACCGGCTCCCACGACCGTATGGAGCTCATCGATGAAGAGCAGGATCTGGCCCTCTGCCGTCTGCACTTCTTTCAAGACTGCCTTCAATCGCTCTTCGAACTCGCCGCGAAACTTCGCGCCTGCCACCAACGATCCCATGTCGAGGGTGATGACGCGCTTCTTCTTGAGTCCCTCCGGTACATCGCCTTTGATGATGCGAGAAGCCAGCCCTTCGACGATAGCGGTTTTCCCGACGCCCGGTTCGCCGATGAGCACGGGATTGTTCTTGGTGCGCCGCGAGAGGATCTGCACGACGCGGCGGATTTCTTCATCTCGGCCGATGACAGGGTCCAGCTTCCCTTGTCCCGCTAATCGAGTGAGGTCGCGACCGTATTTTTCCAATGCCTGGTAGGTGCCTTCCGGGTCCTGACTCGTGACCCGCTGCGATCCTCGTACTTGCTGCAAGGCCCCCAAGAGCCGTTCCTTGGTCAGGCCGAGCTTCCTAAAGACGCCTCCTTCTTGGACCATGGCAAGGATGACATGCTCGACACTGAGATAATCGTCTTTCAACGTGCGTTGTTCGTCTTCGGCTTTGGCCAAGACCTGGCTGAGCCTGGAGGTGACATGAAGCTGTCCTGGGCCTGCTCCGGCACCTTGGACTTGAGGGAGTTTGGCGAGCGCTTGTTCCACTGCCTGACGAACGGATGAGGCCGATACTCCCGCCTGGTCGAGGAGAGAGGAGGCGAGACCGCCTTCCTGTTCCACGAGCGACAGTAAGAGATGTTCCACATCGATGCCCTGATGACTTCGCCGTGAGGCATGGGATGAGGCAGTCTGAAGGGCCTCTTGCACTTTGACGGTCATGCGGTTCATGTCCATTGGGTACTCCTCTCCCTTCGGCGGTGTATTCTGCTGCTCATTGACATAATCATAGGATAGGGGAAGTCAACCTCCCGGGAGGCCTGCTTGACCAGAGAAGTTCTCGCAGACTATTGTCTCTCATGTCGCGCATTCTAGCTGAAACGATCGAACTCTACCGAACCGCCTTCAGAAAAACTGGACAATCGCTCGCCCGCGGCTGGATGACGATGCTGGCGGTGGTCGGATTCGGGTTCCTATTAGTCTTGGCCTCTCAAATCGCCGCGCCGCTTGGCATGATCGGAGGCTTCCTCCTTGGCGCAGCCAATGCGCTCCTGGTCGGCGCCACCTTGAGCCTGATCGAGCAATCGATCACCCATGCCAGAGTCCTGACGGTTCACGACATTCGCGAGAGCATCGGCCATTATTTCTGGGAGGTGATCGGTGTCGGATTCGTGCTCTGGCTGCCGCTCATGGCTCTCGAGATGAGTATGCAGACCAACCCCTATGGACAGGTCCTGTCGTACGCGGTGCTCCTGCTCCTCTTTCTCTTGCTAAACCCGGCCCCTGAAGTGATCTATCAAGTGCGCCATGATTCTCCGCTGGACGTGTTCAAAAGCTCCTATGAATTCGTCCTCGAAAATTGGATTGAATGGTTTCTTCCCTTTGCGCTGATCCTGATCCCCACCGTCCTCTCACCGATGGGACTGCAATCGTTTTTCTCCCTCTCCAGTCGAGTGGGCAGGGGAGCGGGGTTGGATTTTTTCCAGCTCCTCGTGCTGCCCTTCGCGATCCTTGGCAGCTGGCTGGACTATGCCGGCATCCCTTCGTCGATCAGCTGGTATCTCGGGCTACTCCTCACTCCGCCGCTGGCTGTGGCCATGCTCTTGTTCCGCGGCCATCTCTTTGCATCACTCCATGGGCTCTCGCGGCGCCAACGACGTTTTGCCTCGCCATTCAATCGAACCAGCTAGCAAGCTGTCCTCCTGAAGTCGCCCCTGTTTCTTCCTGAAGCATTGCCGGAGGGAATGGATGGTGAGCAGCTAGAGGTAAGTTGCGGGGGCTGTGAGAGAAGAAACCGTTCGGACGCTCGCGAAAGCGGTTAGGGCGATAGGCCTGCGTCCACTGCCGTAGACAATCGTTTCCATTGGGGGATGACGATACGGCGCTCGTGATAGGCAATGAGACGTTTCAGCGACATCTGCGCCATGACACGGCTGACGGTTTCCGGCCTTAAGCCCGTGGCTTTCGCGATCACCCAACGGGGGAT
>CAYHQK010000318.1:0-2174 GCA_964358535.1 uncultured Nitrospira sp.
CTCGGCATGAAGCAGACTGCGCCGAACCCCTGGGATATGGTGGAAGGGAAGTATGCCATCGGCACGCGCATCGAAGGGAAGGTGAAGAGCCTCACAGACTTCGGCGCGTTCGTCGGACTCGAAGAGGGCATCGATGGATTGATCCATATTTCCGACATGTCCTGGACAAAGCATATCAAGCATCCCTCTGAACTCTTCAAGAAGGGTCAGAAGGTCGAAGCCGTGGTCTTGCGGATCGACAAGGAAAAGGAGCGGCTATCGCTCGGGTATAAGCAGCTGGGGAGCGATCCCTGGGACGCCGAGATCCCGAACCGGTACGGTGTCGGGGATGTGGCGGTCGGGAAGGTCAGCAAGATCGCCGATTTCGGCATCTTCGTCGAATTGGACGGAGGCGTCGAAGGGTTGATTCACATCAGCGAAGCCGGTCTCGATCCGCAGGCCAAGCTCGAAGAGAAGTTCAAGCTACTGGATGAAGTGACGGCCAAGATCATCAAGGTGGATCGTGAAGAGCGGAAGATCGCGCTCAGCCTGCGCGATCACCAGTCGGATAGCGATCGCCGGCAGGTGGATGAATACCATTCCACCCAAGGCACGTTGGACCAGAGCTTGGGTCGCGCGGCGAAGCAGAGCCGGAAGCGTGGCTCAGCCGAGGACGAGAAGTAGGTCCGAGTCACAGCTTTTCGTATATGCCGGGGGCGCTTAGGCGCTCCCGGCATTGTGAGCGAACAGAAAAATTATGGCTCTTGAAACAGATAAGCCGGCCAAGCACGGCATTCTGCGCAAAGTGTTTTGGGCGCTCGGCCTCGGGCTGGGGTTCCTTTTCCTGATGAACCTGTTCTTCCCCGACCTCGATTTTTCGATGGAGGACCGGGTGGGAGTGATTCGCATCGAAGGGGTCATCCTGGATGCGCAAGCCACGATCAGCGAGCTGAAGCGGTTTGCGGAGAATCCCTCCGTGAAAGCGATCGTCTTGCGGATCGACAGTCCCGGCGGCGGGGTCGTGCCGTCGCAGGAAATCCATGATGCGGTTCAGCGGGTTCGCAGCAAGAACAACAAGGCGGTGATTACCTCCATGGGCACGGTGGCGGCGTCCGGGGGGTACTATATTGCGGTGGCGACCGATCGGATCATGGCCAATTCAGGAACCCTGACGGGGAGTATCGGGGTCATCATGGAGATGGCCAACGTCGAGGGGCTGCTCAAGAAGATCGGGGTCGAGGGCATCGTGATTAAAAGCGGGCGCTATAAGGATGTGGGGTCGCCGCTCCGGAAGATGAGCGATGAGGAGCGCGCGCTGCTCCAATCCGTCATGGACGATGTCCATCAACAGTTCATTGAGGCGGTGGCGGAGGGGCGTGGACTCGATCTGGCGGTTGTGCAGGCCTTGGCGGACGGCAGGATTTTCACGGGTCGCCAGGCCAAAGCGTCAAAGCTGGTGGATGAACTCGGCGACTTGGACGATGCCATCCAGCTTGCGGCGGATGTGGCCGGTATCGAGGGAGAGCCGAAAGTCATTGAGCCCCGCCGGCGATTTTCGATCAGAGAGTTGATCGAGTCGCGATTGTCGGTGCTCTTTCCCAAGTTGGATTTTTATTCCGGGGTCGGGTTGAAGTATCTTATGGCGTTTTAGCGCGGTCGGGTCGGCCGGTTGGCCGATTCACACCACGAAAGGGGAGCCCATTATGACGAAGGCCCAGATCATCGAGCGTGTATCCGAACAGGTGACGACCTTGACGAAGCGGCAGGCGGAAGTCGTCGTCAATACGATCTTCGACTGTGTGCGGGACTCGCTGAAGAACGGCGACAAGACGGAGATTCGAGGGTTCGGCAGCTTTCGGTTGCGGGCTCGCCGGATGAAAGAGGGGCGGAATCCCAAGACCGGCGCGACCGTGGCGGTGCCCGCCAAGAAGGTGCCGTTTTTCAAAGCCGGCAAAGAATTGAAAGAACTCCTGAACCAGTCATAACAGGAAGCGGACCATGAACTCACCAGATTCTCAGGATGCGGTCGGGATAGATGTCCGTTGGACGGACGAGGCGTCTAAGCGGCTTGAGCGGGCGCCATTATTTTTGCGCGGCATGGTTCGCCGCTTGGCCGAAAAGAAGGCCAAAGAATTTGGCTACGCGGAGATTACGGGGGAGATCCTCGATCAGTTCAAGAATCAAATGATGGGTGG
>CAYHQK010000319.1:0-2171 GCA_964358535.1 uncultured Nitrospira sp.
GATATGGCCCTCTTCATTTTCACGAAGGCGATTCTGGAAGGGAAGACAATCGAGGTCTACAACCACGGAAAGATGCGCCGCGACTTTACCTATGTCGATGACATTGTCGAGGGGGTGATCAGGACCCTCGACCATCCGGCCCGGCCGAATCCTGCCTGGTCTGGTGATAAGCCCGATCCGGGAACCAGTTCAGCGCCGGCCAGGATCTACAATATCGGCAATCACCAGCCGGTTGAGCTGCTGCGCTTTATCGAAGTGTTGGAACAGACGATCGGGAAAAAGGCGAAGAAGAAACTGTTGCCGATCCAGCCCGGTGATGTGCCGGCCACCTATGCCGATATCGAAGACTTGTCGCGGGATGTCGGATTCAAGCCGGCGACACCGATTGAGGTGGGGATTCCCCGTTTCGTGCAGTGGTATCGGGAGTTCTATAAGGTATAAGAGGCGTCAGGCCTCTTTCGCCTCCTGCCAGAGCGATCTCAGCGTGAAAAATCCAGATGATAGGGTGCCGCTCCTGCTCAATGGGGAACGGCCTGCCCCCTGTTTGCCATGCCCCGTTGATGACGATCAGAGGATGAAGGAGCGTCGTAGCGCGGCGCCGTCATCATGCTGGGACGATAGGTCGGCATGTCGCTCAGCGACGGCACGATCGACAGGGGCTTGAGGGTCATCAGGGTACAGCCTGGCAGCTTCTTATTGGTATACAACGTGACCCCGTCCGTTTGAGGGCATTCGCGCATCTGCAAGGGATCGGAGGCGATCGTGGAATCGGAGAATGCCGCGGTCGCAGAGAGGAGCAGGAGCGTGGCCGCGATTGTGAGCTGAGGGATGAGTCGTTGCGCGCAGATTGCGTGAAGTGGTTGGGCTGCCGGGGTTTGCATCGTTGTTCGCCTTTCTTTCTGTACACACCAAGAGTGTCCACAGGCTATTCCAGCGGACGCAAGGCCGTCTATTCACCTTTCGAGGGGGAGGCTGCTACCGACGGGGGAGGGGGCGAGACGGTTCAGATGGCCGATTTGCCGGGAGTCGCGATGCAATCGATTCGGGCAGGAGCCCTTCGAGGTTCGGCAGGACGAAATCGGCTTCGGTCAGTTGTCCTGGAGGATAGGTGGTGGCGACGGCGAGGACCCTCATGCCGGCGGCCTTGGCTGAGCGGATGCCGGCCAGGGAATCTTCGATCACGAGGCATTGGGCGGCAGTGATCAGAGGAGGGCGGGGCTCTGCTGTATTCAACCGTTTCAGGGCCGCGTAATAGATCGCCGGGTCCGGCTTGCCGGTGGCCACGTCGTCCGCCGACACAATGACCGCGAAGTCCCGCTCGATGGCCGTATCGCGCAGGGCCTGGTCGATTTGTTCTCGCCTGCCTCCCGTGGCAATGGCCAATCGATACTGAGATGCGGCGCGTTGCACAAACTCGACGACGCCGGGGAAGAGGGATGGCTTGTGGAGGGCTGTGTGGTCCCGGAAGAGCGTCGCTTTCCGATCCATGATGGTCCGTAGCAGATCCTGGTCGCAGGCGCCATGTCGCGCAGTGAGGAGCGCTACGGCGCAGGTGCGCTCATCCATGCCCAGGTAGGTGTCGTAGTAGTCTTCTTTCGTGAGAAGCAGGCCATGCTCGGCCAATGATTGCTGGAAGCAATGGAGGTGCGGCGTTTCATCGTCGGCGATGACGCCGTTGAAATCGAAAATAATGGCGCGAATCATCGTTGGGCCTCGCTGGGTCGTCTCGTGGCGCCACTGTAGCGAAATGGCCTTCGTGGGACAAGCAGCTTTGCCTTGTTCCCTGCCCACTACTAAGGTATTCTCTCTTTTAAGCTCGCGAAACGTGAGGCGGAAACGTGAAACGTTCGAAGGACCTCCCCCGGCTCCCTCACTTCTGACATCCGGAACATTTTTCGTATGACTGACTACGGCGTGCTGGCAAATCTGCTCGTGATTTTTACGGTGTCGATTGCCGTCGTTTTCGTGTTTCACAAATTCCGGCTTCCTTCGATCGCGGGCTTCCTGGTTGCCGGCGCGCTCATTGGCCCCCACGGGTTGAACCTCATCTCGGACATCGGCACGGTCCAAGTGCTGGCGGAGATCGGGGTCGTCCTGCTCCTCTTCACCATCGGCATCGAGTTTTCGCTGGCGCAATTGGCCTCCATGCGCCGCCTCATGTTCCTGGCCGC
>CAYHQK010000320.1:0-2164 GCA_964358535.1 uncultured Nitrospira sp.
TCTGAAGTGATCGATGGTGGAGGGGATAGGCTTGGTTTTTCATTGTTCTCGTCGTCATTCAGCAGTCGGCCACAATAGTTCTGAATGATTTCTGCCTGATCCCAGCCTGATTTTGGAAAGCATGAGAAGACACAAAAATTGGCTCTCCCCTCACGCGCCAACTGAGCAAGGCGATCCCCTCCAATGCCGAGCCGTCGCCTTAGCCCAACTTCCCCAGTCACCCCCCAATTTCCAGAAAAATGCGCCATTCCGTCTGACATAAGTCCCTGAAAAGACATTTTCTCGACGGTGAAACCGGCGTGTAGTGCCGACCTACCCCCTTTTTCACGACGAGAGGATGTGCGATCACAAGGCACGAGGTCGCCGATGTATCTTCGACATTCCACACGACGCAAGGACGGCAAGACGCACACCTACTGGCGTCTGGTGCGTTCCGTCCGGCGCAACGGCAAGGTGATCCAGGAAACCGTGGCGCAGCTTGGCGAGCTCGATGCGCAGGGCCGCGCCAATGCCCGTGCGCTGGCCTGCGAGATGACAGGCCGCAGCGATCAGCGCGAGCTTTTCGAAGAACGCTCGTCGAGGCCGACGAAAGTGACAGTGCGTCTCGACGAGATCCGCATGGAAAGGTCGCGCCGATTTGGCGACGTGTGGTTGGGCTGGACGCTGTGGCGGGCATTGCATCTGGATGAATTGTGCAGAGCGCTGATGCCGAGAGGACGAGAGGCCGCGTCGTGGGCTGACGTGGCGGCGGTGCTGGCCATCGCGCGGCTGTGCGAGCCGTCGAGCGAGCTGCACGTGGCCGAGGACTGGTATCGCAAGACGGCGCTCGAGGACATGCTGGGCGTCAAGAGCGAGATTCTCGACGACAATCGGCTGTACAGGGCCTTGGACAGGCTTCTGCCGCACAAGGAAGCCTTCGAGAAAAAGCTCAAGGCACGCTACGGCGAGCTGTTTCATCTGACATACGACCTGCTGCTCTATGACGTGACGAGCACTTACTTTGAGGGACTGTGCCCGCACAATCCCCAAGCTCGACGAGGCTACAGCCGCGACCATCGTCCAGACTGCAAGCAGGTCTGCATTGCGCTGGTCGTCACGAAGGATGGGATGCCCTTGGGCTACGAGGTCTACGACGGCAACACCACGGACGTGACGACGGTGGAAGAGATCGTCGAAACCATGGAGCAGCGCTTTGGCATCGCTCAACGCGTGTGGGTGATGGATCGCGGCATGACCAGCGACGACAACATCGCCTGGCTTCAAAATACGGGACGGCGCTATCTCGTGGGCACGCCGAAGTCGGACCTCAAGAAGTGGATGCCCGAGATTGTCGACGAGAAAAACTGGAAAAACGTGCGTGAAGGCCTGGAAGTCAAGCTCTGCGCCGGACCCGACGGAAACGAGACCTTCATCCTCTGCCGCTCGAAGGATCGCCGTGAGAAGGAAAAGGCCATGCACGAGCGTTTTCAAAAGCGCATCGACGACGGGCTGGCATCGCTTGGCCGCCGCATCGACAAGTCCAAGAAGCCCATGGACAAGGGACCTGTCGAGAGGCAGCTCGGACGGCTGCTGGGCAAGAACAGCCGGGCTGCGGGCCGCTATCAGGTGAAACTCGTCGACGACGGCTCACGCCAGGCGGGCTTCCGGCTCGATTGGTCCGTGCATGCGGAGTGGGACGACTGGGCCAAAGCCACCGAGGGCTGCTACGTGCTTCGCACCAATATCCACGATTGGACGGGCGAGGAATTGTGGAAGACGTACATCCAGCTCACCGAGGCCGAAGCCGCGTTTCGCGTGCATAAAAGCGATATCGGCTTGCGACCGATCTGGCATCACAAAGAGCAGCGGGTGCAGGCTCACATTTTTGTGTGCTTTCTCGCCTATGCGATGTGGAAGACGCTCGAGAAGTGGCAAGAGCGTGCAGGCCTTGGCAACAGTCCGCGCACGATCCTCGACGAGCTGAGAAGCATTCAGAGCGCGGATATTTTGATACCACTCGCTGACGATTCGCGACGCGAGCTGCGCATCCGCTGTGTCGTCCGCCCGGAAAAGGCCCAGGCGATCCTTCTTGAACATCTGGGTTTGCGCCTGCCTGAACGGCTTCTGCGGCCCGTGGCCACGGCAAAATGTAGTGCCGACTTTTCAAGCTAAGTGGCTGATAAAT
>CAYHQK010000321.1:0-2161 GCA_964358535.1 uncultured Nitrospira sp.
TGCTCGGCGACCGGGTCATGATCCTGGGCCATAATTATCAACGGGATGAAGTCATTGAACATGCGGACTTCCGCGGGGATTCTCTTCTCTTGTCGAAACTGGCAGCCGAGCGGTCAGAGCGACCCTACATCGTGTTTTGCGGCGTGCATTTCATGGCCGAGACTGCCGATATCCTGAGCCGCTCCAAACAGGCGGTGATCCTCCCTGATATGGCGGCAGGCTGTTCCATGGCGGACATGGCGGCTATCGAACAGGTCGATCAATGTTGGGAGGAGCTGGGACGAATCATTCCCGTGGAAGAGACGGTCATGCCGGCGGTTTATGTGAACTCTGCCGCGGTGCTTAAAGCCTTTTGCGGCGAACATGGCGGGATCACCTGCACCTCTTCCAACGCGAGGGCGGTGATGGAATGGTCCTGGGCCAGGCGGGAGAAAATTCTCTTTTTCCCTGACGAGCATCTGGGCCGCAATACGGCCAACAAGATGGGGCTGCCGCGAGAAGAGATGATCGTCTGGGACCCCTATCAACCCAACGGGGGCAATAGCCGTGAGGCGATCAAGCGGGCAAAACTCATTCTCTGGAAAGGCCATTGCAGTGTGCACCAGATGTTCCAGCCCGTGCATATCGACAATTTCCGCAAGCAGTATCCGGACGGGAAGGTCATCGTCCATCCCGAATGCCATGAGGATGTCGTGAATAAGGCAGACATGGCCGGGTCTACGGAATTTATTATCCGCACGGTGACGGCGGCGCCGGCTGGGACTGTCTGGGCGGTGGGAACGGAACTGAACCTGGTCAATCGATTGAAGCGGGATCTCACTGATAAGAAGATCTTTTTTCTCTCCTCCACGGTCTGCCAATGTGCGACGATGTTCCGGATCGATGGAGCCCATCTCTGCTGGACTCTGGAGAACCTTGCCGAGGGCCACGTCGTGAACCATATTGTCGTCCCGGACGATGAAAAGCGGTGGGCGAAGATTGCGCTCGATCGCATGATGGCGGTCAGCTAGCGGGATCGTGAAAAACGCCTTCAGCTTCGTTCTCGCGTCGCTCAGACCCTCAACGTACCCTCCGGGTACGCCTCGGCCCTTCGCTCGCTGCGGCCTTGTTGGAAGACGTTTTTGACGATCCCGCATCAACGCTATGGGCTGGTGCCCTGGCTGTCATTCCGGTATATTCCTACCCCTGATTCCCCTCACGTGTGCAGATTCTCTAGAGAGACCAGATAGGCTATGGATTACAAGGCAACGCTCAATCTTCCCAAGACCGATTTCCCCATGAAGGCGAATCTGCCGCAGCGGGAGCCTGAGCTCCTGGCTTCGTGGGAGCAGGAACGGCTGTACGAACAGATCCAGGAAGCGGGGAAGGGCCGGCCTCTGTATGTCTTGCACGATGGGCCGCCTTATGCCAATGGCCGCATCCATATCGGTCATGCGCTGAACAAGATCCTCAAGGACATCATCATCAAATCCAAGACGATGGCCGGATTCCAGGTGCCCTATGTGCCAGGCTGGGATTGCCATGGCTTGCCGATCGAGCATCAAGTGCTCAAAGAGCTCGGCGATAAGAAAAAGACGCTCGATACTCCGGCCATCCGCAAACTCTGCCGGGAATATGCGGAGAAGTTCTATACGATTCAGCGTGAAGAGTTTCAGCGGCTCGGCATTCTGGGGGATTGGCAACGGCCCTATCTCACGATGAATCCCGGCTATGAGGCCACGATCATCCGCGAGTTCGGAAAGTTTGTGGAGCGGGGCGGTGTCTATAAGGGACTGAAGCCGGTGCTCTGGTGCACGGCGGACCAGACAGCCCTGGCCGAGGCGGAAGTCGAATATGAAGACCACACCTCTCCCTCGATCTATGTGAAGTTCCCGCTGGTCACGTCGCCCACGGTGCTGAGCAAAACCTTCCCCGGCATTTCATTCCCCGGCGGCATCAAGTTGGTCTCCGTCGTCATCTGGACGACGACCCCCTGGACCCTCCCTGCCAATCAAGCGGTCTGTCTCCATGCCGATATCGACTATGCCTTCGTCCAGGTCGGTGACGAGGTCTTGATCGTGGCGGAGAAGCTGGTTGAGAGCATGGCGAAGGCCTGCAAGCTCGAAGGGGTGCGAGTATTCGGGGTGAAGAAGGGGAAAGAAGGATTCGAAGGGATCGAGAC
>CAYHQK010000322.1:0-2139 GCA_964358535.1 uncultured Nitrospira sp.
GAGGAACCGATCCACGTCGTTTC
The DNA here is from genome assembly GCA_964358535.1 of uncultured Nitrospira sp. Taxonomy (GTDB): domain Bacteria; phylum Nitrospirota; class Nitrospiria; order Nitrospirales; family Nitrospiraceae; genus Palsa-1315. The sequence continues at coordinate 24 of CAYHQK010000322.1, forward strand.
GCTTCTGTTCAAGGTAGTCTTTGATGTTCATGAGCGTGATGATGGAGGTTGTGGTGTCTGGTAATGAGAGTCGGCTGGGGAGAGTAACAAACAGGCTGGAGGCTGTCAAACCGTGAGGCGTGAGACGTAAAAGGTGAAACGTGAGAGGGCAGAAGCAAGCCGCTGTACGGCTTCTGCGCCCCTTGCCTCTCGCCGCTTGCCTTCGCTATACTCCGCACCATGAGTATCAGAAAAGCGGGCGGAGATTGGGAGCCGATGTTGTTGGGGATTGAGCCCCGCAACTGCAAGGTCTGCAAGGAAGGGCTCTACCGCAACAAAACGTTTTTCTCCGGTGGGTGGTCTCGCTGCACCCTGTGCGACGAGTTCGTCCATTACAGCTGCCTGGCCAGCGGCAAAGTGACATTCCTGAAAGTTCGTCCCCGCGTGTGCAAGGCCTGCCGCGCTGCCCAAGAGGGCAGTCCCTCTCTTTCGCCGAAGGAAGAGACTCCCGTGGCCGTCGGGTCGTGACTCCCAGCTCACAGTCCAGTCCAGTGGAAACCCGTCCGGGCTGGCATGCCTTTTTTTCCGATTCAGTCCGCTTCGTTCTGGCGCCGTTGATTCTCCTCTTCAGTGGATTTTTCACGGCGAACTTCATTGCCAGCGGCGCCTACACCTGGCCGCGAACGAGCAGGACCTTGGCGCTGACCCTCACCGTGCTGATCCTGTCCCGTGAATTCGTCTACAAGGAGCAACTGTCGCGCAACGGGTCGCCGGATCGCGCCAGGTCGGCGCTGCTCTATTCCTGCGTGCTCCCCTATGGGCTTGGCCTGCTGGTGATGCTGATTCTTTGGGCGCTGTAGTAGGATGCTGAAACAGTCCGCCAGCGTCGTTCTCAAGAACCGTAAAAGGTAAGACGTGAAAGGTGAAACGTAGGGATGTCGGCTGTTCTTCCTCCGAAACCTTTCACGTTTAACGATTCACGTCTCACGTGATAGCTGGGCGAACTGTTTGAGCATCCTGCGGGAGTGGTTATCGGTTGTGTCTCACGCAGGGTCCATTGAAACTCTGGTGTATTCCGTTATTTCTCTCACAGCGAGCTAGCAGGACGCGTTAGCGCGAGGACAGGTAATGGCAGAGACAATTCGCGGCGGAGCCTTTCTCCAACAATGTTGGTCGGTGCATCCGCTCTGTCTGACGGTCAAACGCGTCGAGCCGGAGCGCATCGTGGTGCTTACGTGCAGTTCTTGCCGCATGGTCCATCGGGTGACCACCAGCGTGATCACCAGGCAGGCATCGGCAGTTGGAGCCGCTTCGCCTGAGTCGGGGTCTGCGGAGCAAGATGGGCTCGCGGCGCTCAAGACCTGTATGGGAACCCATATGTCGGCCCTGTCGGTCCGGGAGATGGACGTGTTTCAAGATGCACTGTGGGTCCGTTGTGCGGAATGTCGGGCGCAGTACGACTTGACGGTCTCCCAGTTCGAAACGCAGCAGAAATAGCGCAGCACACTTCGAGCCGTTCATCCAGCCTATTCATAGCCATGTCATTACCCTTTACAGACGAAGAAGCGGCTTTGCTGGCCGACCAGCAGTTCTTTCGCGCCAAGGCAAAGATCATGGCCAAGGTGCGGCATGATCTCACGGCCACCCATGCGGCGCTGAAAGAGGAGGTCGCGTCGGTTTCTCTCGTGACCCCGCCGGATTTCAATCCTGCCAACTGTCACTTCGTGAAGGGTGAATATCTCGAGCTCTTTCCCTACCAGTATCTGGATTTTCCGAAACATTTTCATGACTCGAACGTCTTTGCCTTCCGGACGCTCTTTTGGTGGGGACACCATGTCGTATGCGCCCTGATGTTGGAGGGGGAGGGGATCAAGCAGCACAAGGCCCGGATCGTGGACCGGTTTCATCAGCTCGCCGGGCAGGGGTTGGAACTGTCGTTGGCGCCGACTCTGTGGGAATGGAAGCGCGGCGAGGGTTATACCCTGCCGATCACCCATGATCGCAAGGCGCAGATTGCCGCGGTGCTGGCCGAACGGTCATTTCTGAAGATTGTCCGTTTCCTGCCGTTCACCGATCCAAGGATTCAAGCCGGTCAGGCGCCGGAGTTCAGCCGCGAGACCTTTCGCGCCATTCTCCC
>CAYHQK010000323.1:0-2136 GCA_964358535.1 uncultured Nitrospira sp.
AAACTGCTTCGGGATGATCTGATCGGTATCGACATTGACGCGGTCCAGCGGCGCGACCAGACCTGTCAGGATGGTAAAGGCTTGCATAGGTCCTCTATTTCCAGGTTCGGATATCGACGAAGTGCCCCTCGACGGCGGCTGCGACAGCCATGGCCGGAGAGACGAGATGGGTGCGACCGCCAGCCCCCTGGCGTCCTTCGAAATTTCGATTGCTGGTCGAGGCGCAGCGCTCTCCCGGTTGAAGCACGTCGGCATTCATGGCCAGGCACATACTGCAGCCGGCTTCCCGCCACTCGAATCCCGCTTCCTTGAAGAGGCGGTCGAGCCCTTCCTGTTCGGCCTGCTGCTTCACCAGACCGGAGCCTGGCACCACCATCGCCCGCACACCAGTGGCGACGCTCTTGCCCCTGGCCAAGTTGGCTGCCAGGCGGAGGTCTTCGATGCGTGAGTTGGTGCAGGATCCGATGAACACCGTATCGATCTTGATATCGGTGATGGGCATGTTCGGGATGAGGCCCATATACTCCAATGCCCGCTCCGTAGCTTGGCGTTGATTCACGTCGGTGATCGTCCGGGGATCCGGCACTCGTTGATCGATGCCGGTCACCATGCCGGGACTGGTGCCCCAGCTGACTTGCGGCGCGATATCCTCGGCCTTCATCGTGACGGTCATATCGTAGGAGGCGTTCGCATCGGTCTTCAGATGTTGCCAGGCTTGCACGGCCTGTTCGAACAGTTTCCCCTTCGGAGCCAAGGGACGGTCCTTCACATAGGCGATGGTCTTTTCGTCAGGCGCGACCATACCGGCTCGCGCGCCTGCCTCGATCGACATATTGCAGAGCGTCATGCGCCCTTCCATGCTGAGGGCGCGGATCGCCGAGCCCGTATATTCGATGACATAGCCGGTTCCGCCGGCTGTGCCGATCTTTCCGATGATCGCGAGCGTGACGTCCTTCGCCGAACAGAGGCTGGACAGGATTCCGTCGACGCGAACTTCCATGGTTTTAGGCCGTTTCTGGACCAGGCATTGGGTGGCCAGCACATGCTCCACTTCGCTGGTGCCGATGCCGAAGGCCAAGGCGCCGAACGCGCCATGCGTCGAGGTATGGGAGTCGCCGCACACAATGGTCGTCCCCGGCAGGGTAAAGCCCTGCTCCGGCCCGATCACGTGCACCACGCCTTGGCGGATATCGTTCATACCGAAGAGGGTAATGCCGAAGTCGCGGCAATTTTCCTCCAGCGTCCGGATCTGTATCGCACTGAGGGGATCGGCGATGCCCACGGTGCGGTCGGTGGTCGGAACGTTGTGGTCCGGCACTGCCAAGGTGGCGCCGGGACGGCGAGGCTTGCGGCCTGAGAGTCTGAGTCCCTCGAATGCTTGCGGCGACGTGACTTCGTGGACGAGCTGGCGATCGATATAGAGCAGGGTAGTCCCGTCCGGCTCTGCGCGGACGACGTGGGACTCCCAGATTTTGTCAAATAGGGTCTGAGCGGCCATGGTAACTCCTCAATGATCGATCTTTCCCGGATGGCACCTCCGGGAAGATTCATATTATACAGAGTCCTCCCCCGGTCTGTACAAGAGCGCGCAGCATAATTCTTGCGTTGAGCGGATGGACGTGGTACCACCGCCTGGTCAGCTGGTAAGAGGTCCTGTCCCCTCGGCTACACCAGAGGATTCCCCGTGACATCTCAGGCCTGGACCGATCCCGCCGCCATTGAGTGGTCGCAACTACTTCTCAACAGTTTTCGCCGCTGGACCGGGCGTGAACTGCTCGAACGAGTGGGCGATCATGCGTACCAGGCTCATGCCCTCTTTCTCTCACCATTCGTCGTTGTGTCGCATGGGGCGGAAGAGGATCCCCTGCTCAACTATGGGAACCAGATTGCCTTGGACCTGTGGGAACTGTCCTGGGATCAATTCGTGCAAACGCCCTCCCGGCTCACCGCCGAACCAATCAATCGAGCCGAACGGGAATGGATGTTGGAACAAGCAAAAGTCCGCGGCTATCTCGACACCTATCGTGGGGTGAGAATTACTTCAACAGGCCGCCGCTTTCTCGTCGATAACGCCAGGATCTGGAATATCGTGGACGCACAGGGGCAGAGGGTCGGACAGGCGGCGAGTTTTTCGCA
>CAYHQK010000324.1:0-2101 GCA_964358535.1 uncultured Nitrospira sp.
TGCGCCTGACGGCCCCATAGGACAAAGACCACCCTCGCCTGCTTCGCAGCCACCAGCTCAATAATATGATCGGTAAATAACTCCCACCCCCGTCCCTGATGAGAGTTGGCCTGGCCAGCCCGGACCGTGAGGACCGTATTGAGCAAAAGAACACCCTGCCTGGCCCAAGGCTCCAGACAACCGTTGTTGGGAATCCGACACCCCACATCGTCATGGAGTTCACGGTATACGTTGCGTAGCGATTGAGGCAGAGGCCGAACGGCCGGCTGCACAGAGAAGCAAAGACCGTGAGCATGGCCAGGAGTCGGATAGGGATCCTGCCCGACGAGCAGAACTCGGACATCGTCATACGATGTAGCAGCTAAGGCGTTGAAGATCTCATCACGGGCCGGCAAGACCGTTTGCCCAGCAGCTAACTCTGCATCAAGAAACGCATCGAGCTCACGATAATAAGGCTTGTGCGTTTCCGCGCTGAGCAAGGATCGCCAACCTTGCGGAATGAAAGGAAGCATAGAAGAAACTGATACCACAGAGCAGGCCGCAATGCTTCTCTAAAATCAAACCGCCCAGTTGACAAGAATGACACGAAAGAAATTCAAAAGCATACGAATACGCAGAAAAAGAAGGACCACGACAGAATCACTAGACACCTATATCTGGCCAAAGAGTTGGCGTGTGGCGACTAACCCGCCAACGGCCAATCGAAAAGTTCTCCTTGGGCTGCTGCCGGCTTCAAAGACACCGAGTTAGGTGTATGAATGAAACCGGAGGTGGGTCATGGAGCGACGCAAGTTTACGCGAGAGTTTAAGGTAGAGGCGGTGAAGCTGATCCAGGAGCGCGGGGTGACGGTGGCGCAAGCCTCACGGGATTTGGGGGTGCAGGGCTCGGTGTTGCGCCGATGGGTGCAGGAGTCTGTCGCCGATGCGGCACAGGCCTTTCCGGGCCAAGGGCAGATGAAGCCTGAGCAGGCGGAACTTGCACGGCTCCGCCGTGAAGTCCTCAAGCTAAAGGCGGAGCGCGATATCTTAAAAAAAGCCGCGGCAGGTTCGCGAAGGAGGCACTGTGAAATTCGCCTTTATCGCGACCCACCGAGGAATCTGGCCGACGGAATGGTTGTGCGAGGCGCTCGGGGTCTCGCGCGCAGGCTTCTATGCCTGGCGGACCCGGTCGCCGAGTGCCCGGGCGAGGGCCAACGACCAGCTGCTGACGAAGGTGCGAGCCAGCTTCCTGGCCAGCGACCGGACCTATGGCGCGCGGCGTGTCTGGCACGATCTCCTGGCCGAGGGGGTCTCCTGCGGTCGACATCGGATCGAGCGGCTGATGCGACAGGCGGCGTTGCGCGCCCGCCCCAGACGGCGGCAGATGCCATCAGATACCGGTATCCGGTCGACGAACGCCGTGGCGCCGAATGTGCTCGACCGCACGTTCACGGCCGCGGCAGCCAATCGCAAATGGGTCGCCGATTTCACCTACCTCTGGACCGCCGAAGGCTGGCTCTACGTCGCGGCGGTGGTGGATCTCTTCTCGCGCCGGGTCGTCGGCTGGTCCATGCATGCGACGATGACCACGCAACTGGTCACCGATGCCCTCGTGATGGCGATCTGGCGGCGAGGTAAGCCGGAGGCGGTCCTGCATCATTCGGATCGGGGGAGCCAGTACACCAGTGAGCCCTTCCAGCGGCTCCTGGCCGACCACGGCGTGACCTGTAGCATGAGCCGATCCGGCAACTGCTGGGACAATGCCGCGATGGAGAGCTTCTTCTCCTCGCTCAAGACCGAATGCACAGCGGCTAACACGTACCGCACGCGAGACCAAGCCAAAGCGGACGTGTTTGATTACATCGAGCGTTTCTACAATCCCACGCGGCGGCACTCGACGTTGGGCTATCTCAGTCCGATGGAGTTCGAACGGCAGGCGGAATTAGTGTAGGTGGGTGTCAACTAAACCGGCAGCAGCCCACCTCTAGAAAAATTTCCTTGGCTAAAAGTCTCACGGTTAGGCTGCAGAGACAATAAAAAGCCCGCTGACCTTTCGATCAGCGGGCCTTTTTGTAACCCGGCAGCGTCCTACTTTCCCACTGCCTCACAGCAGCAGTATCAT
>CAYHQK010000325.1:0-2095 GCA_964358535.1 uncultured Nitrospira sp.
AAGGTGCTCGTTCGATGCGCGCAGTAAAGGACAGCATGGTCACGCCCTCTGAGAAAGATACAAGCGCGCTTGGAAGAATTATTTATAGAATTGTCAGTGGCCTGAGAGTTCGATGAGGGGCGAAAGACAGTTGTTGCCTGGAATGATGAGCGATCTCCGATATCCTCTTCCTGCCCGGTCATAGCCTAGACACCCGACGCAATCAGCTCCCATTTTCATAACATTCAACGGAGGACGACGTGATGAGCGGCAACCAAGCCGATTCCCTGCTGCGACTAATGAGCCAGATGTTTCGAGCCCATCCCTGGCATGGAGTCTCCATCGGAGAACAGGCGCCGGAGGTGGTCACGGCCTACATTGAAATCGTGCCGACCGACACGGTGAAGTACGAAGTGGACAAGGTTAGCGGATTTCTCAAGGTCGATCGTCCGCAACGGTTCTCGAATTATTGCCCCGTCTATTACGGACTGGTGCCGCAAACATACTGTGGCGAGGGCGTTGCCGCATTATTTTCTGCGCGGGCTAATCGCAAGGACGTCGTGGGAGATGGCGATCCACTTGATATCTGTGTGCTGACGGAAAAGACGATTCCGCACAGCGATATTCTTCTCACGGCTTTGCCCATCGGCGGGCTGAGCATGGCAGACGGTGGCGAAGCGGACGACAAGATCATCGCGGTCATGAAGGACGATGCGACCTATGGCGGCTACACCGATATCTCGCAGGTTCCCTTGCCGCTGCTGGATCGCTTGCGCCACTATTTCCTGACCTATAAGAGCGCGCCAGGCACTACCCAGCACAAAGTCGAGATTACGAGTATCTATGGTCGCGAGGAAGCCTTGAATGTGATTCGCACCAGCCATGCCGATTACAAGGCGAAGTTTCCTGAGTTGGAAATTCGGTGGGGAAAGGGGACGGGGGTCTGATAATCTACTGTGCTCGCGCAACGCGCGGCCTCGGAAGGCCCTCGTTGGACGCGCCCAGTAGAAGATCAATCAGCCCCCATCCCTGAAGAGATACCAATCAAGCTTGGAAGGGTTGATAGCGACGGCCCTCGTTGTGCTCACGTCGGAAGGTGGTTACCCGACTTTTTTTATCTGCTCTGGCACGAGGGTGTGGGGATGGGGAACGATGTCGACCCCGTTTCTGCCGCGGCTTTTGACGCGGTAGAGGGCGTAGTCGGCCATCTTACGCAAGAGCTCCGAGCTCAAGGAGTGGCCGGGGGATGCGACCGTCGCGCCGATGCTGACCGTAATGGGCAGCGGGCCGCTCGGTGTGTCAAAGGGCATGCTGCTGATGGCCATTCGAAACCGCTCGGCGCATTCGCGTAGTGAGTCCAGATCGCAGTTCGGGACGATGATCAGGAACTCTTCCCCTCCGGCGCGCCCGACGTGATCGTAGCGGCGGGCGGCCTTCCGGAGCCGCTGCGCAGCTTCCTGGATGACGATATCTCCCACCGGGTGCCCATAGGTATCGTTGACCCGCTTGAAATGGTCGAGGTCGGCCATGAGGACCGCCACCGGGTGGCGGGTCCGTTCAGCCCGCGACAGTTCCTGCGCCAAGGTATGCAAAATCGCCGAATGGTTCAGCAGCTCCGTCAACGAATCGTGCCGGGCCTCTTCCTGGGAATCCTGGAGGAGTTGGAGGTTTTGAATCGCGGTCCCGGCCTGGGCCACGAGGGTCAGCACGATCTGCTCGTCCAGCCCGCTGAAGTCGGTCGCGAGACCTTGTTCGGTCAGTTTGTTGGCAAGAGAAAGCCTGCCGAAAAATCTGCCATGGCAGCGAATCGACACTCCGAGATACGAGGTCATGGGGGCATGGTCTTTGGGGAATCCGAGGGAGGCCCAGTGCTTCGCGAGGTGTCTCAGGGAGAGGGCACTATTCTCTTGTCCAAGGGAGTCCATCGCTCCCTGATCAAGCGGGAGCGCCTGGATGGCTTGGGCTGCTGCGTCATCAATTCCTCTGCTGAGGAACTGTCCCGGTTCACGTTGATTATCGTTGGAAACCGCTAACGATACATAGCGCGCCCCGGTGCTCTTTTTGGCGACGTCGAGGAGATGGGAGAGGAGTCCGTCGAGGTCTTGCTGCGCGGACA
>CAYHQK010000326.1:0-2094 GCA_964358535.1 uncultured Nitrospira sp.
CGGGACCGAGTTTCCGTTGGAGCTCTCCCTGGGCAGCGGGAAGAACAGCGGCAGGACTTTTTTTAGCGGGATCATTCGTGACATTACGAACCGCAAGCAGGCCGAGGAAGCAAAACAACAGGCGGAAGCGCGCTACCGGAGCGTCGTTGAAAATGCGGTGGAGGGGATCTTTCAGTCAACACCGGACGGGCGGTTTCTGATGGCCAATCCCAGCCTGGCTCAGATGCTGCGCTATGACTCGCCGGAATCGCTGGTTTCAACTGTCACGAATATTGGACTCCAGCTCTATGCCGACCCTAAGAAACGGGAGGAAGTCCTGGCCGAGCTGAGCCGGTCCGGGGGCTTGCGGGGATTTGAAACGGAGCTGATCTGCCGGGACGGCGGCGTCATTTCCGTGTCGGTAAACGCGCGGGAGGTGCGCGATCCGCAGGGAGATCTTCTCCATTACGAAGGGACGATCGAGGATATCAGTGAGCGAAAGCGCTTGGCGGCAGAGCTTCTCGAGGAGATTAAAGTGGCGGAGGTGACCCGCGCACTTGGCGATATCGGCCACGACGTCAAGAACATGTTGATGCCGGTGCTGAGCGGCGTGGATCTTTTGAAGGAGGAAGTCCACGAGATCCTCGACCGTTTGTCGTTGAAAGGGGAGGGGGCGCAGGCCGAGGCGCATCGGAAGGTGAGCGGTGAGTTGGTCGGCATGGTCGTCAACAATGCCCGCCGCATTCAGGATCGCGTGAGGGAACTGGCCGATGCGGTGAAGGGCGTGACGACGGCGCCGGAATTTAAACCCTGCCGGATCGCGACCTGTGTGGCCGACGTGATGACCTCGCTTCAGCGGTATGCGGCAGAGAAGGGTGTCGCGTTGCATGCCGAAGGTCTGGAATTGTTGCCGGTCATTCAAGCGGATGAGCGCCGCTTGTTCAATGCCTTTTACAACGTGATCGATAACGCGATTCCGGAAGTCCCTCCCGGTGGATCCGTGACGGTGCGTGGACAGGTCGAGGCGGGGGCGGAGAGGCTCCTGATCTCCGTCGTCGATACGGGGCGAGGGATGCCCCCTGAGGTGCGGGACTCGCTATTTACCAGCCAGGTGATCAGCCGGAAAGCCGGGGGAACAGGGCTCGGCACAAAAATCGTAAAGGATGTGGTCAGCGCACATAAGGGATCGATTGCCGTTGAGAGTGAACTCGGCGTCGGGACCACGATCCACATTCGGCTTCCCCTCAACAGCGGGCGGTAGGACACGTCGTTCAGGCGCGCGGGACGCCGGTGCGCGCGCTTTGCTTGATGGCCAGCACGAGGAGGTCCTGGTCGCGAATCGCATAGAGAATGCGGTAGTCGCCTTCGCGAACCCGGTAGAGATGGTCGAGGCCTTCAAGTTTTTTTGCGTCAGGGGAGCGAGGCTGATTCTTGATCGTCTGGAGCCATTTGGCGAGGGCCTTTCGCAGTGGCTTGTCGAGGGCTCTGAGTTGTTGTTCGGCAGGAGGCGCCAGCAAAATCGTGGAGAGCATCGGTACGGCTAGAGTCCCAATTCTTTCAAGATGGCATCGAGCGACTGGGCGCCTTTTTTGTTGGCCTGGGCCAAGGCGGCTTTGGCATCGACGAGATCAATGCGATCTTCCAGATCTTCCAGGAACCGCAGATCCTCAATGGGCACGACGGCCGCAACGGCCCGGCCTCGCCGGCGTAAGAGCACCCGTTCCTTGCCGAATGCCGCGCGATTGATTGCATCGGCAAACCCGTCTCGTTCCTTTTTGCCCTCTGGATTCCCCACTCGACACCTCCGCAGATCGTTCGTTCGAATGATGCAAGCTGTACAGGGGGGAGTAGGCGAAGTCAATCGATGAGAGAGCCGGATCCGGCCTATTTGCCTATTCCATTTTTTTTACAATTGAGGTATATAGCTGGGGGCGGCGAGCGTGTTGCCTACTATATATAGTATCCACCCATTCATCAGAGGAGAAATCACATGGCCAAGGGTATGACACAGAAGAAAGCGACCAAGAAGAAGCCAGCCACGACGGTGAAGGAAAAGCGCGCCGCTAAGGTCGCGAAGAAGAACAAATAATGCAATTCGCGCTTCGGCCGTTCCGA
>CAYHQK010000327.1:0-2089 GCA_964358535.1 uncultured Nitrospira sp.
CAGGCCTGCGGAGTGAAAATTCTTCGCGCTGAGCAGCGGGCGGACAGCGGCTGGGCGGGCGGAAGTGAGGAAGGGCCTCCAGATATAGCAGGATGAGGAACTGCGGACGGATTGGGCGACAGGGACGGAGGGGCGTCGAATAGCCGAGGCGGAGGGGTGCCGGGGCATTGCGAAAGGTTTTTCTTCGCAATGCGTTTTTTGTTGCCTTATTCTTCAGTGTATATATACTGCTAAGATAATACGACAAGAAAAAGGAGGTGTCTGATGAGCCGATTCGATGCGCGAAGGGACGCCGGGGTCAAGGAACTGCGGACGCTCGGGCCGGTTGTGGCCGCCTCGTTATGCGAGCGGAAGATTCGTTGCGGGAACCCCACCTGCAAGTGCGCCCAAGGCGAGAAACATTCCTCGTGGTGCCTGACCTACAAACAGGAAGGCCGAACGCGAACAGTACATGTGCCGCGCGCCATGCTGGAGGAGGTGGAACAATGGGTGAAGGAATACCGCCGAGCCAAACTGCTGTTGCGGAAGATCAGCTGCCAGTCGGTGCAGATCATCCGGCGCCATGTTCGAGAGCGACGGGCCGCCGCGCGCGTAAGCGCAAGGGGATAGAACCCCTCCCCTCTATGGGAGAGGAAGTCGCCCGAACGGTGGGCCATTTCTTCCCGCAGTTCGACTCTTGGCTGGAAGCCTTGCCCGACCCGCGTTGCCAGGGCAAGGTGGTCTATGACAAAGCTCTGTGCATATGGGAGGCCATGGACATCTTCATCCTCGGCTTGGGGTCGCGCCGCCAATTCGACCATGAGGCCCACAAAGATGCGGCCACTCTCGATCAGTGCTTGCGTCGAAATCTCAACCGTCTGGCCAAGACCGAGGCGATGGACATCGCCCACGGCGATACCGTGAACGATTACCTCAAGGAACTCGAACCTGAGCATCTTGGGGCTATACCGCGACGCATGGCACAGCGGCTTCTACGTATGCGAGTATTGGAATATGCCCGCATTCAGGATCGTTCCCTGATTGCCGTCGATGCCACCGGTGTGGGCTCTTGGAGTAGACGACACTGCGAGGCCTGCTTGCATCAGACCCACAACGGCGTCACGACTTACTATCACTTGGTGCTGGAGGCCAAGCTGATCACGCCTGATGGCCTTGCCTTTTCGGTATGCTCCGAGTTTATCGAGAACGTGGATCCCCAAGCCACCAAACAGGACTGCGAACTGGCGGCGCTTCCTCGACTCATGGCGAAACTCAAGGCATTGTTCCCTCGATTGCCGATCTGCCTGTTGTTCGACAGCCTTTACGCGAACCAGACTGTTTTGCGGTTGTGTCGACAGCACGACTGGCGCTGGATCATCACCTTCAAACAAGGGTCGCTGCCAACAGTATTCGCCGAGTTCCACACGCTAAAACTGTTGTCCCCTGATAGCTTTCTGGAAACCTCTGTTCTTGACCGCTATCAGCGGTTGAGTTGGGTTCACGACTTGGAACACGAGGGCTTCCGCTTTACTGCCTTCGACTGCCTGACCTACAACGAGGACGAAGAAGTGGTCTATTTTGCCTGGATGACCGACATGGTCGTGCGCCGCGATACTGTATGTGAATTAGCCAATCAAGGAGGACGCAAACGATGGACGATTGAAAACCAAGGCTTCCGCAATCAGAAACACCAGGAGTACCGGCTCGAACACTCGTACAGCGACAATCCGATCGCGTTGAAGAATTACTACTTCATTATCCAGATCGTGCACGCCATCGTGCAACTGCTTGTCCGGGGACTCTTGGCTGGGGTCTTTCGGCGTAGCATCGGCAGCATCAAAAACCTGTTCCGCTGCTTGGCGGACAGTTTCCATCATCAGATCATCCCGGCCGAGGCGGTTGACCCTCTCATCTTGGTCACTATCCAGATCAGACTGGACACATCCTGATGTCACACGCTGTACGGGTGTTCGCGCCTGTCCCTGCAACCAACCCCTACGCCAGTTCCGCTCCCTTCCCAGAGCAGGCACGCCCCCTTCGCCCTCAAAACTCCCTCGCCGGTCAGCCGCTCCCCGCCCGCCGGTCAGCGGCCTTTCGCTCCGCACGTCTG
>CAYHQK010000328.1:0-2088 GCA_964358535.1 uncultured Nitrospira sp.
GATCTTTCTCGACGAGGTCCGGATCACGGGCATTCGCACGGAGGTGGATGAGACCATTCGGGTGCTGGTGGCGGCGAGTGCGGCCATCCCCATCTTCGGGTTCCACGATTGGGAATACCATCGGCTCCACGAGGTACTCATCTACCCTGATGCGTTCGACGACGCCTATCAAAGCCGTGGAGGATCCGATGAGAACATTCTCGGAATGGTAGGCCTACACCACTTGAGCGGGGTGATGATTCTGTCCAAACCGGCCCTCCTGGCTGGATTCGCCCATCAATCAGGCAAACAAAATGTGGGGGTCCATGAGTTTGCACACCTGGTCGAGAAGGAAGCGAGTGAGTACGGGCTCCCGCCGGAAGTACCCTGGATAGTCGTCCGACAATGGGTGCGGTATGTGGCCAGGGAACTGGCCCGTCCCCTGAAGTATCGCGCCCACGTCAGTTCCTATGCCTATACGAACGAACATGAATTCTTCGCAGTATTGGCGGAATACTTCTTTACCTCCCCCGAGCTCTTGAAACGCCGGGATCCCGTCTTGTACGCCATGCTCCGGGACCTGTTTCACCAGGACACAGGATCGCTGCTCCCGTTGATGCCACGGCGCCGCCAGGGGATCGGCCGCAACGCACCCTGCCCCTGCGGCAGCGGCAAAAAATATAAGCACTGTTGCCTGGCGAAGGCAGGAACGACCGATCCCCAACCAGCCACATAGGACAAAAATGGCCGACCAGAGGGCTCGCCGCCATGTTCGCTATGGCGGAGGTGCCTGTGGTACGATGTTGACCATATGCTGAACCAGAAATACTATGCCTCTCCTCATGGTTCCTTTCGTGACAGCGATGCCCTTATGCGATCGTGCGTCACGTCTCCATTGTTTCTCCGGCAAGAGTGCGCTGACTCATCTCGTTCTTGATTGAGGCTTTTACAAAGAAAGACGCTGCCGCCTCTCCGTCATGGCGAGGTAGGCGATACAGACCTGGCAGATATTCTTCACTCCGTATCGGATTACAGGGAGAGACCATGACCATGAATACCGTGAAGCCCGTACAGACAGGAACAACCAAGTCCTCCTGGGTCCGCATCCCTGATGGCACGAAGGTCAAGCACCGGCATGAAGGACATATCGGATTTATCGATGGGCTCACCGAGATCGTCACCGGCCCCAACAGAAATCCTGATGGGAAGACCCAATACCGCATGAATATCGGAGCGCCGGATCGGCAGCTCGTGACCGAGGACGACTTATCGATTCTGATCGACGATGAAGAACTCGTCATTATGTTGCGACAGAAGGCGCCCTATCGCCGCGCGGTCACACAGTCGCTACAGAGCGTGTTGGCAGCAGATCGCTTTATCAAGCTGTCCTAGCGGAGCGGCGCGAGGCCGACGAAACTGGGAACCTCGCGCCAAGCGACATCAGCACCCATACGATTTCGACATCCTGTTAGAGCTAGCTTGAGTCGGAGCACCCATGACAGAAACTTGCTACTCAAAAGGCCAGAAAGTGATCTTGGTCACCAGCCAGATCAAAAACGGCAAATGGCTATGCAAGTTTACGATTCCTGGGTCCAGCCATCTCGACGGAGGCCTTCATGGTCAAGATTCGTCGAAGGGCTACAATACGGAATGGGAAGCCAGAACCAACGCGTTTCAACGAGCAAAGTTGCTGCTGGATGGGTCACAGGACGTCGCGCAGGGGCGCCTGCCTGAGAAGGCCTAGCAAACTATTGTGGAGTCACTCGCAGTAGTCCTGGCTTAATTCAGCTGGGAAGTCTCACTCGGCAGGTCTCAACTCGAACCGTTCTGATCCTTACGCGCAACGGATCGAATCCATCATTCGCTTATCGGATCTTCACGAAACGCTCAATTCACCGTGAGCAGAAACCGTCAGCACGAGGTGCCCACCCGCACTGGTCATCACCACCATGCAGGCAGGCGCTCGATTTCAGGCTGTTACGCCCAGGTCAGGTGGACTTCGCTGACGTGCTCGATCCCGCCCACTGCGCTAATTTCCCACTGGACATCGTCCGGGATCTCGACCACCCGCAACTCTGCGCCATGGCCATTCGCAGCCGCACCGAGTTC
>CAYHQK010000329.1:0-2085 GCA_964358535.1 uncultured Nitrospira sp.
TTCCAGAACGCAAAGATCATGACGCCCACTAATAGCACGAGGCCTGCCTGTTGCGCTACTTCCCTCTGGCGCTCACCGAGGGGTTTCCGGAGGATGGCCTCAATCAGGAAAAACAACAGATGGCCTCCGTCCAGAATGGGAATGGGGAGCAAGTTGAGGACGCCCAGGTTGATGCTCAGGATGGCGATGAGAAAGATCACGCTGGAGGCCCCTTGCGATGCGGCTTCTCCTGAAATATTAGCGATCGTCAGCGGGCCGCCGATATTCTTGCTGGAGATGTCCCCCACAATCATCTTGTAGAGGCCGATGGCGGTCAGCTCGGTCCAGCCCCATGTCGCCTTCAATCCGTCATAGAGTGAGAGGAGCGGGGTGCTGGAGCGCATGATCGAGCGGCCCGGTCCTGAAATGCCGATTTTGCCGACCTCGACCGATTGACCATTGACCATCGCCTTTTCCGTCGAGGGCGTCACGGTGAGGGGCACGCGCTGTCCTTCGCGCAAGACCTCGACGTTCAACGGCTGGCCTGGATGTTCTTTCACGATCCCGGTCATCTGTGACCAGGTATGGATCGCCTGGCCCTCGATGGAGACCACGTGGTCCCCGGCTTGAAGCCCGGCTTTGGCTGCCGGAGAACCCTGCACGACCGATGTGACCAGCGGCGGTGTTTCCTCGACGCCCAGGTAATAGCTTGGCTCCTGCGCCGAAGCCTGCGGTCCCGGGGCGGTGGTGGGCGTGACTGTCATCGTTTTGACCTGTCCGTCCCGTTTGACCTCGAGGGCCAGCGCCTGGCCCTTGCTCTTCGCCACGGCGTCGAGCAGCTCAGTCCTGGTCGAAATCTCCTGTCCGTTAACCCGGCTGACGCGATCGCCGATCTGGAGTCCTGCCGTATCGGCCGGCGAGCCGGGGACCATCGCTTCGATATCGGGGGTCAGATCTTGGAATGTGGGGACGAAGAGCGGCGCGCCGGTTGCGAGCCATGCGGAGAAAATGACATAGGCCAGAATGAAGTTAAATCCTGGTCCCGCTGCGACGATCAGGACTTTGCCCCCTAGGCGTTGGTGCGCGAACGATCGCGCGCGATCCGCTTCGGTGGTCGCCTCGGTTTCGTCTTCACCGAACAGTTTCACGTAGCCGCCGAGCGGAATGGCGGAGAGGAGATATTCGGTTTCGCCCAGTTGGCGGCCGAAGAGCTTCGGGCCGAAGCCCAGCGAAAATTTGAGGACCTTGACGCCGACCCAGCGAGCGGCCAGGAAATGCCCGAGCTCATGGAAGGCGACGAGCACGCCCAGGACGACCAGGAACCACCAGGCTTTCTGCAAGAGCAACCAGAGCGTATCGGGGGACCAGGTGAATGCCATGAACAAGGTGTATGCTCCTTTAAAACTAGCGGGCCAACGCCGAGACTAACGATTCGGCTTTCTCACGAGCCCAGCGATCCGCTTCTAACGCCTCTTCCAACGTATCCACGTCTTTGAGGCTGTGGACGTCCATCGTGCTGCGGATAATCTTCACAATATCGGTAAACCGGATGCCTCCTTTGAGGAATGCATCGACGGCGATTTCGTTCGCGGCATTCATCGTGGCCGGCATCGTCCCGCCGATCCGCAGGGACTCATAGCCGAGTCCCAGGCAGGGGAACCGATCGTGATCCGGCTTGCAGAATGTCAACTTCGCGATCTCGGTCAACTCCAGCGAGGGAAGATCGAGCGGCAGGCGCCCCGGATATCGCATCGCATAGGAAATCGGGGTGCGCATATCCGGCAGTCCCAACTGCGCGATCATCGAACGATCCTGATACTCTACCAGAGAATGGATGATGCTTTCCCGATGGATCATCACTTCGATCTGAGATTCCGGAATGTCGAAGAGCCAGCGGGCTTCGACGACTTCGAGCCCCTTGTTCATGAGGGTGGCAGAGTCGATGGTGATTTTAGCGCCCATCTTCCAATTGGGGTGCTGAAGTGCCCGTTCAGCGGTGACGTCGCGTAGCTCTTCTTTCGTCAGGGGCCAGAGGGCTCCGCCGGAGGCCGTGAGGATCAGGCGGCGGACATCTTCTTTGCGATGGCCTTCCAGCGATTGGAAAAT
>CAYHQK010000330.1:0-2072 GCA_964358535.1 uncultured Nitrospira sp.
CATTGAAGAGGGTGGACTTGCCCACGTTGGGCAGCCCGACGATTCCGCATTTCACACTCATGATAATTCCTTCACATTAATGGGATGCCGTTTGAGTCGTACCGTTTCCAACGTGCCGTCGAGGCGGGGGGGAAGGAAAAGCGGATGGCCCATTCTACTGGGTCAGGGCCGGTCCGGTCCAGCCCTTCCATAGAGAAGAGCTGATGGCGTAGGGCCGATGGCTGATCGCGGGAGCACGGAGCTGAGGGCCTGTGGAGAATGGGCGCGAAAATCCGCGACGCGCCGATGGCGGGAACGAGGGAGGATGTTAGGCCCTATACGTAATAGATTCATAGTGTGCCGCAAGAAAGTGGTATCAATTATTATCGAGTTGTGGTTTATATCGGCAGGTTCATTGTAAGGTGAAAATGAGGTGAAAATGTCAATGCTGGTGCCTTTTCGTGCTTGGCGAGTGACTTCCCAATTCGCGGCGGTCATCTTTCCTATCATTCTTCTGGTGGTCGGGTCTGCAGCATGGATGATTCACCAGGAGAACGTCAGTAGGCTCCAAGACAAACTGACGAAAAGGGCCGACAGCATCACGACTCAGATCCTGGCAGACCGGGATTACTATTCTAGAGTCATCGTCCCCCGGTTGATTCAGATGGGTGGCATCGTCGATGCGGATTATCACCAAGCGCAGGGACGATTCCCGTTGCCGGTGACATTCGTTCAGGAAGTATCGGATCAGATCGTCGCCCAAGGCGGTTTGTATAAGTCCCAACTCATCAGCCAGTGGCCGATCAACGCCAGCAAAGGTCTCTCGGACCAGTTTCAACGCGAGGCCTTTGACTACCTCAAAAGTCATTCCGCAGAGCAGTTTTTCAGGCTAGACACCCTGGAAGGTCGTGCCGTGTTCCGGTATCTGTCGGCGGACCGTGCCACAGCCCAGTCCTGCCTCGACTGTCATAATAACCATCCCCTCAGCCCCAAACGAGATTTCAAGCTGCACGATGTGATGGGGGGGCTGGAGATCATTATTCCGGCAGACCAATATCTTCAAGAAAACCGCACAGATTTACTGACGGTACTCGCGGGAGGGGCGGTGCTCTGTTTCGTCTTGTTCTCAGTGATCGGGATGACGGTGACGAGAACGATCAGTCGACCGCTCGCCCGATTGAGGAATCGCATGGATAGAGAGGCCAATACGATTATTGGAGGGCTAAGTATCCCGAGCCCTCGGCCGATTGGCAGCAATGAACTGCTGCGCTTCACAGCGTTTTTTGATCAGATGCGGGCACTTATCAGCTCCCAGCAGAAGACACTTCAGAAACGTGAGGCAGCCCTACATGTCAGAAATATCGGCTTAGAGGAACAGGTCGAGCGCCAGGTTCAGTCTTGTCTCGGCTGTGAGCAGCGCTTTCAATTGGTAGTCAATTCTACAAGTGATGCCATCATCTATATCGACAGCGAGGGGATCATTCAGTGGTGTAATCATAAAGCTGAGATACTCACGGGGGAGGGCGATTTGGTCGGGCGGTCCTTCTGGACGTTCCTCACGCCTGAGTCCATGGCCAGGGCTCAAGGCCGGCTGGCTGCCGTGAAACGTGGAGATACGGTTCCCTCTCTCGTGGAGCTCGAGTTCGTCCAAAAGACGGGCGGGGCTGTGCGTAGGGAGGCGAATATCGCCAGCGTGCAGGAAAATGGACAGATCGTCGGGCGGGTACTCGTCTTGCGCGATCTTGCTGAAAGACGCCAGCAAGACAATTGAGCCGGCATGTCCAGCAGGGCGAGATCGTGGGCGCGCACCCGATCCGGGCTGTTTGTTCCTGTGTTCGTCTGATCCGATGAGAGAATAGTTTTTTTGATAGTTCTTCCTGTCTTGCTCACAACTGTTCTGGACAGGTTGTGGCACATCCTTTATTATCCCTCGTGATATCTATGGTGTATCCAAATTGTGAGTGGAGGAATCGATGAGAGCAGAGAAGGATCTGTATTCGTTTGTTCTGCCGGCCTCTAGCAGTTCCTGTCGGCATCAAGTGGTGTCTGATAGTAGGGTGGCGGCAGTTTATGCCCCCCTACAGGATCTGGCT
>CAYHQK010000331.1:0-2052 GCA_964358535.1 uncultured Nitrospira sp.
CAGCCATGAAGACCAGGTAAGTTCTTCGCACCTCCCACTCCGACGTTAATTCAGCCATTTTCCAGACAAACCGTTAAATCGTGTTTTTCGCACCACTCAATTCATCCCCCTTGCTTTGCCGGTCTGCTATATGATAGTATAACAGTATGATGAACTCGATACCCCTCACCAAATCCTCGCTACCGTCTAAAGAACGGCAGGCAATCTCCCGTCTCCGTCAGATACTCAACGAGCCTGGTTTTCTCCATGCCAGCCTCATCCGACATCGCCGCCGCTGCGGAAAGGATTATTGCCGCTGCAACCGAAGTAAGCGCCATTACCATGAGTCCTGGCTCATCGGGCAAACCCTCAAGGGGCGAACTCAGATGAAACACCTGCGCCCGGAATTACTGGAACAGGTTCGAATCTGGATCGAACGATACAGGGAGGCCGATGCTCTCTTGGAACGGATTTCCAAGACATATTGGCAACGATTAAAGAAACGCCACCCCCTGAAGTGATGCGTAACGTAATCGCCCAAGAGCCGGAACCCGGGATCAGCCTGCCGGAAGCTTTGTTCAAGACTCTCCATCATTTTGCTCCTGACTTTCTTCCCGCCCTTTCGCGCATCCTGGATCCTCGGGATGCGAGATTCACCGTTTATCCTATTGAGGAAATATTTCTGGTTGGGATTCTCCTGTTTCTTCTCAAGACCCGTTCCCGGCGCAATATCAAGTTCAGGCTGGGGACGCCGAAATTTATTGAGAATCTGCTGCGCGTGGCCAAGGTCTTTTATCCCGATCGCCGGTTCCTTTGGCCGGATGAAAATCTATTGCACGGCGACACACTCAACAAACTGCTCAAACGTATTCCAGAAGAAGTCAGCCATCAGTTGCTCATCCTTTTGGTCCGTGCTCTCATCCGTAGCCGCTGTCTGGAACGCTGGAGGATTTTGGGCTGCTATCCGATTGCTATAGATGCGACCGGAATGATCGTCTATTACCAACGTCACTGCCCTCATTGCTTGACGCGTAAGGTGGCGGGTGGCCGAATTCAGTATTACCATCCGGTTCTGGAAGCCAAGCTGGTGTGTCCGGACTTGGGGCTGGCGCTTTCGATCGGAACCGAATTTATCGAGAATCCCGGTGAGATGAAGAACGAAAAGGACAAACAGGATTGTGAGCTTAAGGCCTTTAGGCGATTGCTTCCAAAACTGCGCAAAGACTTTCCTCAGATGGCTCTGTGCCTACTGATGGACGCCCTCTACGCCAATGAGGGCGTCTTTAAGCTCTGCGGGCAATACAATTGTGCCTATCTGATCACTTTCAAGGAAGGCAGCCTACCGGTGACATGGATAGAGTATCAGGCGCTGAAAAAGCACAATCCGCACCAGCAACGTCAGGACAAAAATGGGGCACAGACTTTGGACTTGCGTTGGATCAACGAGATCGACTACAACGGGCGCACACTCAACGGCTTGGAGCTAACGGAAACGCGGGGAGGCACGCGGACGTTTTACTGTGCGTGGTTATCCAGCTGGTTCATCACCCAAGACAATGTGAAGGCATTGGGGATAGGAGGACGCGGACGATGGCGTATTGAAGAAGGATTTAATATCCAGAAAAACGGGGGATATGAAATGGAACATGCCTTTTCCACCGACAATGTGGCAATGAAGCATTTTTACTATCTGCTTCAGATCGGCCACGCTATTAGCCAGTTGATGGAGAAGGGTAGCTTGCTTCGGGAAAAGATTCGCCGAACTATGGGCAGTCTGCGGGTCTTCTCGGAGCGTTTATGGGCGTTGATGACCGAGACGCTTCTTGACGCGGAACATCTGCGGGCAGTCCTGGCTCAACGCATCCAGATTCGGTTTGACAGTAGTTGATGTCCATGTCACGCGCTAAATGCCGTTGTGTTCCGATTCCCCCGTTCAAATGCTGTAATGCCCAATAAATTCAGAGTGCACACGCACTCTGGCCGTAACCCTTTTTGCCGTTCGGTCTCTTTGTCTTCTTGATTTTCTATATGTACGCTTATTCTGAATTATGCGCTACATAGTCTTCATGGCTG
>CAYHQK010000332.1:0-2039 GCA_964358535.1 uncultured Nitrospira sp.
CATCAATCCAATGCTCCCTATGATGGGTCTGCGCTGATCGCCGATCCGATCCATCAATATGTCTCCTTCACCGTGCCCTTCTCCGCTGCGGACCAGCATGAACGGACGGAGAAGGACCTGATCGACTCTCCCTGGGTCCAGCGCCTCCGGTACATCTATCAACTCCAGAGCGCCCGGTGGGTCTATCCCTCCGCTGAACATACTCGCTTCGTCCATTCGCTCGGCACGATGCATGTGGCAGGCCGTTTTGCGCGCCATCTCTATCCGTTTCTCAAGAAAACGGTGAAAGACATCCCCTCCGCGAACTATGTGGAGGAATTCCTTCGCGTCACAGCCCTCGCGCACGACATCGGCCACGGCCCCTTCTGCCATTTCTTCGACGACAACTATTTGCACGCCTTCGGCGCCAGCCATGAAAAACTCGGACAGATCATCATCCGCGACCATCTTGGTCCCATCATCCGCAAAATCCGTCGCAGCCCCTCCGGCCCCTTCGAGAAAGGCGAGGAGCTCAATCCCGACCAGATCGCCCATGTAATCCTCAAGGAAAAGGGCAAAGACAACTCCCGCATTCCACGCTGGATCAACATGCTCCAGCCGGTCATTTCCGGCAGCTATACCGCGGACAACCTCGACTATGTCCTGCGCGACTCCTATATGTGCGGCGTTGCGGTGGGGCCGGTCGATCTCTCTCGGCTCATTCATTACACGATCCTCACCGACAAGGGATTCACGATCCATAAGACAGGCCTTCCGGCCCTGCAAATGTTTCTCAACACCCGCATGTATCTCTATTCCAACGTCTACTACCACCGGACTACGCGCGCGATCGATATCCACCTCCGCGACATCTTCGGCGAGACCATGAAGCTCCTCTTTCCCCACGATCCTCGCAAGAAGATGGACGAGTACCTGGCGCTGACCGACTGGTCCTTACTTGAACAGGTACGGGGCTGGAAGACCTCGCGCCATGTCACCGAACGGCGCCTGGGCGCGGAATGGCAGAGGATTCTCGGACGCGACGTCAAATGGAAGATGGCCTACAGCGCGGTGCTCAAGGAAAAGGGGCAGGAGCGCGGCATGGACTTTCCCAGCCACAAGCACTTCGAAGAGCAGATCAAAAAAGAATTACCGGCGAAGCTGAAAAAAGTGG
Organism: uncultured Nitrospira sp.; assembly: GCA_964358535.1. Classification (GTDB taxonomy): domain Bacteria; phylum Nitrospirota; class Nitrospiria; order Nitrospirales; family Nitrospiraceae; genus Palsa-1315. Next base: position 1,154 of record CAYHQK010000332.1, read on the forward strand.
AGTTCCGCGTGGACATGGCACCGCTCGACCCGCGTCCAGACCCGAAAGACCGGCGCGGCAATCCCCTCTACGTCTACGACCCCAGCACCAAAGTCGTTTCAACCGACCCCTTGGAAGAATTCCTCGACCTGCTGCCCACCCGCTTAGTCCAATTCCGCGTCTATACCCTCGACCATGCCTACGACGAAGCCCTCTCACGCGCCACAGCGACAGTGCTGAACAAGACCCCGTCGAGCCTCGAATCGAACGACTAATCGGCTGCTGAAAAAGTCCGCCAGCTTCGTTCTCGCATCGTTCAGACCCTCAACGTACCCTACGGGTACGCCTCGGGCCTTCACTCGCTGCGGCCTTGCTGGCCGGCCTTTTTGAGCAGCCTTAGTTATTCGCTAACAGGGACAGCTTATGGAGTTGGCGGGGTTTCAGGAGAGGGATTCGCTACAGGAGTAGAAAGCGCTGCACCGTTCTTGAAAGGTAGGTCGAGCAACGTATAGGGATTCACGCGGGCGCCGTTGAGCTTAACACCCCAATGGAGATGCGGGCCGGTGGCGCGACCGGTCGCTCCCACCTTGCCGATGATTTGGCCCGCTGTGATCAGATCTCCGTCTTTGACCAGGATCTCAGACAGGTGAAAGTACATCGAGTAGAAGCCGAGACCGTGATCGACGAAAACGCCCCTGCCGGAGAAAATATGATCGACGGTGATACGGACGATTCCGTCATTCGTCGCTGCAACATCGGCCCCCATCGGCGCGCCGATATCCTCTCCATTGTGGGGATTACGCGGCTTGCCGTTCATGATCCGCACGCTGCCGAAAATGCCGGTGCGCTTGCCGTTCACCGGCTCCACGAAGTTGCTGTGCCAGAGTTTCAGGCGTGAATTCTCCGC
>CAYHQK010000333.1:0-1996 GCA_964358535.1 uncultured Nitrospira sp.
TTCGGCCGCTGATCGGTGTTGGCAATGTCTTCGAGGAGAAGAGGATGGAGCTGGAACTGCTTCCCGAACGATTCCAGAATCTCCATCTTATGGACGCCCCCGACATTCACCCAGGTGACGGACTCATCGGTCGGTGGCGCAAGCGCATCGCGCGATACATCTTGGCGTTCGTCGCAGCGGGTGCCGGCGTAGTTGAAGACCGCGATCGTGACCTTGTCCGTTTTTTTCTCGCCGATATGGACAAGGGTGCCAGGAGGGAGCCCCGTTTTTCTGGATCGTTTCTGGACCAATTTCATCGGTAGAGACCTCGCAAGATCCTCTGCTTGTACGATGGTTCTCTCCGATGGTCAAGGGGCACCCCAGCACCGTCTTTCCGCTTTGCCGATCCGGCAAGACCTGCTACTCTTCCCGTTCAACTTTGTGAGGCGCGCAACATGGAACAAGAATTAGCAACGTTGGTCGACACGGTCCAAAAGGCCGGCGAGCGGGTGCGCGAGCTGGTGAGGGACGGATTCGAAGTCCAGACGAAGCCGGACCATTCGCCGGTCACCACCGTGGACCACGAGGTCAACCGCATCCTCCACGACATGCAGCGCCGGGAGTTTCCGCTGGATGGCTGGCTCTCGGAGGAATCTCCCGACGACCCGGCTCGACTCGATAACACGCGCGTCTGGATTGTGGACCCCATCGACGGCACCAAGGCTTTGGTCAATCGGGTACCGGAGTTCTGCATCTCTGCCGCCTTGATCGAACGAGGTTTACCGGTCGTCGCCGCGATCCTCAACCCCTCCACCGATGAACTCTTCACGGCGGTGCGCGGCGGAGGGCTCTTCTTGAACGGCTCGCGCGTCACCCTCTCGCCCCTTCACGACTTCGATCCCGTCATCATGGTCGGCGCCAGGGAGTTCCGGATCGACCGCTGGGCGACGCTCGCCGAAACCAGTCGATGCCGCCCCATGTACTCCATCGCCCATGCACTGGCCCTGGTCGCAGCAGGCCGCGTCCAGGCCGCCTTTACCATCGACCCGGAGCACGAATGGGATGTGGCGGCCGGAGTCCTGCTCATTGAAGAAAGCGGTGGCACGATCAGCGACGGAGCTGGGAAACCCTTCATCTTCAATCAGCCCCTCCCGACATTTTCAGGCGTCATCTCCGTGGCTGCCACGGCTGACAAGGACCTGCGCGCCAAACTCCAGATCCATGCCGAGCAGGCCCGCTTGCAACCAGAAAGAAAGTGAGGGGCTCCATGACCATCGCCCTGTTGGGAACCGGTCTGTTGGGTCGCGCGATCGCCGAACGACTCCAGTCGGTCGGCCACTGCGTCACGGTCTATAACCGCACCACGGCCAAGGCCCTGCCCCTGCAGGCCTGCGGCATTACCGTCGTCACGCGGCCAGAGCAGGCCATGGCCCAAGCCGACTGTGTCGTCCTGATGCTGGCCGACGCGGCGGCCATCCGTGCCGTCCTGCTGACGCCAGCCTCGCTGGAAGTCCTGCGCGGCAAAACGGTGATCCAGATGGGAACCATCGCGCAGGAAGAAAGCCAGGCCATCCAAGCCGAGGTCGAACGAGCCGGCGGATCCTATTGTGAGGCGCCGGTGCTGGGCAGTCTTGCTGAAGCCAAAGCCGGAACCCTCTTGGTGATGGTCGGCGGAACAGAAGAGCAATTTTCCCGATGGGGCCCGCTGTTCCGTTCTCTGGGTCGGGAGCCGCGCCTGATCGGTCCTGTCGGGAAAGCCGCGTCCCTAAAGCTCGCGCTCAATCAATTGATTGCGGCTGAGATATCGGCCTTCGCCCTGAGCCTTGGCCTGGTGCAACGGGCCGGCGTTCCCGTGGAGACCTTCATGGCCATCTTGCGAGAGAGCGCCCTGTTCGCCCCGGCCTTCGACAAGAAACTGCCGAGACTCCTGACGAGGGACTATCACCACCCGAACTTTTCCACCCGCCATCTCTTGAAGGACGTGGAGCTCTTCCTGAAAGAAGCCTCCGGCTACGAA
>CAYHQK010000334.1:0-1987 GCA_964358535.1 uncultured Nitrospira sp.
AGAAGCCTTTCACTTTTCACGTTTTACCTTTTACGTCTCACGCCTCCAATCCCCCCTCCAAAGGTAGGGTATCGCTCACCGTGCTGCTGCGGTACTATTCGGCGTCATGGAGGCTGTGATGGCGCCACCTCGGTATTTTCGGACGTATCATCGGTTCCCGCTCCACTATCCTGTCATTTTCGGCGGGGCTCCCTTCGTCGGCGAAGGAGTCCTGACCAACTTGTCGTTGAAGGGTTGCTCCATTCTGTGCGATCGAGAGGTCCTCTGTGGCAGCGAGGTGCGGGTGAGTATACTGCTCCCCAACCAGGCTCAGGCTTTGTCCATTGAGCTCGGTACGGTCAAATGGGTTCAGGGCGATCAGTTCGGGGTGGAGTTTCTACGCATGCCACTGGTGGCACGGCAACGGCTCAACCGGACGTTGCGCGTTGAACTCATTCAATTATTGAAGTCCCGGGTGGATGAAACCATGGTGCCAGCAGTTTTTTCAGAAAACCCCAGTCCCCCTGTCGAGTCCGTTCCTCGTCGTTCATAACTCGTCGCTCGCATGTCGTGTCGAAGCGATCGGCTTTTAGCTGTCAGCGCCCCTCAATCGCATCTCGTCTCTCACCGGAACCCTGAAACGTTTCACACGAACCAGCTGGCTCCTCCGTTGACAGGTTTCTTTTCAAAGACTAACCTTTTGCATCGTTTCGATCGCGGGAGTATGCCTGCGCGCAACAGGCGGACTGTCTGTCTGGTTACTCGTGGTGCGTTATTTTTTGAGGATCGAATCGCAGAGGGGGCGAGGGCTTGTGAGATAGCATCGATCATGTCAAAGGGGGTGAACAGTGGCGACGTTAAAGACTGGATCAACGGGACCGGACGTGCGCGAGTTGCAGCAGAAGCTGAAGGCTGCAGGTTTCGATCCTGGGCTCATCGATGGGGAATATGGGAACGGAACGGAGGCGGCGGTCTTTGCGTTTCAGAAGAGCGAAGGACTGCTAGCTGATGGGGTTGCGGGACCGCGCACGCTTGCGGCGCTGAATCTTGCCAAGCCGGCGGAGATTCCCAGCGCCATCCCTGGAGTCACCGTGGCGGTGGTCTCCCAAATGTTTCCGCATACGCACATCGGGAACATCAAAGCGAACTTGCCTCCTGTGCTGGAATCGTTGGTGGCGGCAGATCTGATTGAGCCGCCTCTGGTCCTGGCAGCCCTCGCCACGATCAGGGCTGAGACCGAGGGCTTTGAGCCGATTGCGGAGGGACGATCACGGTTCAATTCTTCTCCCAATGGCCATCCCTTTGACCTCTACGATAACCGGAAGGATTTGGGTAATCAAGGACCGCCCGATGGCGAGCGGTTCCGGGGCAGGGGCTACATTCAACTGACCGGTCGCTTCAATTATGGAAAGTATGGCGAGATCATCGGTCTGGGCGATCAGTTGTCGAAGAATCCTGAGCGCGCTTCCGACCCCCACATTGCCGCCCAGTTGTTGGCCGCATTTCTCAAAGACAAGGAAGTGCCGCTTAGAGAGGCGCTGCTGGAAAACGACCTCAAGGCTGCGCGCCGTCTGGTGAATGGCGGGAGCCATGGCCTGGATCGTTTTTCTGAGGCCTATACGATTGGACAGAGATTAATCGCGTGATGGTTCGTGTCTAGGAGGGAGTCGGAGATGCCAGAGTACCTTGCGCCGGGTGTGTATGTTGAAGAAATTCCAAGCTTCCGCCCAATTGCCGGTGTGGGGACCAGTACGGTTGGATTTTTGGGAATCGCAGAGCGAGGTCCGATGGGGCCGCTCCTCATCACCAGCGTCCAGGAATATGGCCGCCTGTTCGGGGGCTATCTGGCGAGGGGAGCCAGGACCGTTATTTAGCCTATGCCCTAGACGGATTCTTTCTGCATGGCGGTAAGCGGTGCTACATCGCGCGCGTGGCGTCGAAGGGTGCGACGGCAGCGGCCTGCACGCTTGACGGCACGATACGAGTGGAGGCGATCGGTCCTGGAGCA
>CAYHQK010000335.1:0-1977 GCA_964358535.1 uncultured Nitrospira sp.
GCGTTGGAGGCGTACTTGATCATTTCGGCCGTCGGGATATCGGTCACGACGAAGGGTGTTTCGATGAGGTAGAGCGGACGATAGAGATCTTTCATGATCGCAATCGCCTGTTCGCTGTCTGCGCCGATGACGACCCGGTTCGGCCTCATGAAGTCTTCGATGGCGGACCCTTCACGGAGGAACTCCGGGTTGGAGACGATGTCGAAGCGGAACTTGCCCGATTGGTTGGCGTTGATCACCTCGCGCAGCTTTTCCCCTGTTCCTACCGGGACGGTCGATTTCGTAACGATGACTTTGTATCCGGTCATGGTTCTGGCGATGCCGCGGCCCACTTCTTCGACGTAGGAGAGATCGGCTGACCCGTCTGCTCGCGGCGGGGTGCCGACTGCAATGAAGATGACGAGGGCCTTGTCGACGGCCTTGGCGACGTCGGTGGTGAAGCTGATCCGGTTCTCTCTGATGCCTTTGGCGACGAGTTCCGAGATCCCCGGTTCATAGAAGGGCACATCGCCCTTCTCCAGCCGGGCGATCCGTTTGGCATCTGTGTCCATGCAGGTCACGGTGACGCCGAATTCCGAAAAACAGGCTCCTGTGACCAGCCCGACGTAGCCGGTTCCAATGACACTGATATGCATGGGTTGCGGTCCTCCTGTAACCACGAACGGTCGGGGCGAGTATAGCAATGGGACCGGGGGCGAGCAACGACGTTATTGCCAGTCCCGCCCATCGGGAGGAACCGTTCGTTGACAGCTGTTCGGGGGCTGAGTACTATTTGCCCCCTCAATCGGATGGACCAATCGTATGGCGAATCAGAACGGACCGTTGCAGCGACCTCTTGCCGTGATGATGTGCAGGACATTGCGCACGATCGGTCCTGATGCGACCCTGCTGGAGGCGGCTCGGGCGATGCGTGAGGCGAAGGTCGGCGCCTTGTTGGTGTACGAGGCAGGCCGGTACAGTGGTCTGGTGAGTGAGTCTGACTTGGTTCGCAAGGGGATGGCCGAGGCACAGTCGGCGGAGCAGACGCTGGTTCGTGCCGTGATGAGCCGCCCGTTGCTGTCGATCGATAGTGCCAGTTCGGCCCATGAGGCGAGTGAAATCATGGCGGAGCAGGGGATTCGGCATCTGGCGGTTTCCGACGAGGGGCAGATCGTCGGGATCATCTCGATCCGCGATCTGTTGCGGTACTTTAAGAACTGGGGCGGTCTGTGACCGCGCCGGAGTATGTTCTTTTCTCACCTGTTCGTTCTATGTGAGGCCTATGAATCGATCCACGCACATTCCTCGTTGGTTTCTGCTGACCACGGCATTGGTGACCGGCGCCGTGGTCATGGCGCTCGAAATCTTAGGCAGCCGACTTTTGGCACCGGTTTTCGGAAATTCACTGTTCGTCTGGGGGGCCTTGATCGGAGTGATCCTTGCCGCGATGAGCGGCGGCTATGCCTTTGGCGGCTGGGTGTCCGATCGCTATCACGGAGCGCAAGTGCTGGCAGCCCTGTTGTTGTTCTCCGGAGCCTGGACCTTTCTGATCGCCTGGCTCGGTCAGCCGGTACTCTTTGCTGTGGCGGCGGCCATTGAGGATCCTCGTTGGGGTCCCTGCGTGGCTGCGGCTCTGTTGCTGGGGCCGCCGGCCTTCGGCCTGAGCGGTGTGCTGCCGGCCATGTTGCGATTGGCCGTGTCGGACCTTGAATATTTTGGCCGGCATACAGGCCGGATGATCGCGCTCTCGACGATGGGGAGTTTGCTGGGAACCTGGGGAACGGCATTTTTCTTTCTGTCCTGGATCGGCAGCCAGGCGCTGGTTGCATGGCTCGGCGCCATTCAAGTGGGGCTCGGTCTCTGGTGGTTGATCCGGGGGACGACTACCCGGCCTATCGTGATCGGTCTGCTCGTCCTCTGTGTCGGAGGCTTGGGAGCCGAGGCCCTGTCGCCGATTCAGAAGTTGAAGCAGCCGGTCTATCAGGAAGACAGTCCCTA
>CAYHQK010000336.1:0-1962 GCA_964358535.1 uncultured Nitrospira sp.
GACCGGTTCCGGCTGGAATAGGCCAACAACACCGGCGCTTCGAACCCTGGCGTCAGACGCTTGTAGGAGTTCGTGGTCGGATTGGTAAAGGCAGCCAATGCCGGCGCATGCTTCAGAATGCCACCGATGTAATGCAGACACATCTGCGACACGCCCGCATATTCCTTCCCGGCAAACAGGGGCTTGCCGTCCTTCCAGATGCTCTGGTGGCTGTGCATGCCTGACCCGTTGTCTCCGAAGATCGGCTTCGGCATGAAGGTCGCGGTCTTGCCATGGCGACGGGCAACGTTCTTGACGATGTACTTGTACATCATCATCTTATCGGCGGTGCGGACCAGCGAATCGAAACGGATGTCGATTTCCGCCTGACCGGCCGTGGCGACTTCATGGTGATGCTTCTCGATCTGGATACCGGCCTTCTCCATCTCCAGAATCATTTCGCTGCGGATATCCTGCTGCGTATCGGTTGGGGCGACCGGGAAATAGCCTTCCTTCTGACGGATCTTGCCGCCCAGGTTGTGGCCTTCCTGCCCCATGTTCCAGACGCCTTCTTCGGAGTCGATGAAGTAGTAGCCGCTGTGGCCGTTCTGATCGTAGCGGGCTTGATCGAAAATGAAGAACTCGGCTTCCGGGCCCCAATAGGACGTGTCGCCGATCTTCGTGCTCTTGAGGTATTTCTCCGCCTTCTGCGCCACATAGCGCGGATCGCGATCGTAAGTCTCGCGCGTAATCGGATCCACGACGTTGCCGATGAGGCTCAGCGTCGGGACCGCACAGAAGGGATCGAGACAGGCCGTCGCCGGATCCGGCACGACCAACATGTCGCTGTTATTGATGGCCTTCCAGCCGCGAATGGAGGAGCCGTCCAGTCCGGACCCGTCCTTGAAGAGGTCTTCCGTCAATTCGCTCGTCGGGATGCTGAAATGCTGCCACGTCCCGATGAGATCGACAAACTTCAAGTCCACGATCTGGACCTTATGCTTCTTCACATACTCCAACACCTCACGTACGTTCATCCCACTCCTCCTTTCAAATCACCCGCATGAGACCCTACCGCCTCTGCTAGGCCGCTTTCGCCTCGAGAAAATTCTCGATGGCCGTTTCGACTCCCGTTCGTAACCGCTCTAATTGCGCATGATCTTCGAGCTTCTTGCCCCGATGATCCGCGACATAAAACACGTCCGCCACCTGATCCAGCCGCGTGGAAATGCGGGCGGCATGGATGGATAACCCAAGCTGAAAAATCGTATTCGTGATCACATACAACAGACCCTGCCGGTCGTCGGCAAACACGTCGAGGATCGTATAGGCGTCCGACGTTTCATTGTCGATCCGCACCTCCGTCGCTTCACGGGCTTTCGGCAAGGATCTCGTCAGCTTCAGCCGCGCACCCCGACGCAATACATCGTCCACATGCTCCCAGCCCTTGAGGACCGACGCAATCCGGTCGCCCACCGTCCGCAACCGCTCGGCCGGAGGCGCGCCCTGATAGTCCGGGTCCATCACCTGAAACGTATCGACCACGATCCCGTCCGCTCTGGTGAGAATCTGCGCATCGAGAATCTGCACCCCGCTGCCGGCCATGACCCCGGCGATCTTCGAGAAAATACCAGGGGTCACGTCGTTATGGGCCACGACGCTATATTCGCAGGTCCCGAGCTCACTATTGAACTCCGCCTCCACCAGCACCTCACCCACATGCAATCGTCTCACGGCCGCCAAATGCGCCGCAATACGGGCCGGCGATGTGCCATAGGCATAGCGCTCGGGGAATTGCCCCAACTGGCTCTCGACCCAGGCCAGAGTCCCACCGCCCTGCCCGGCCAGCAACGGATGCTTGCTGACCTCCTCGGCAATCTGGCGGACTCGCTCCGGAGCCATGACTCCATTCCGTTCCCCCGACACCTCGGCCATCGTGCGCTGATAGAGCTCGACCAGGAGCGATTCCTTCCACTTGGTCAA
>CAYHQK010000337.1:0-1953 GCA_964358535.1 uncultured Nitrospira sp.
TCGTCGAACAACGGGACGGTAAAGTCCATGTTGCCGTGGGAAGGACTGTAGATCATTCCCTTGCTGATCAACTTGGCACGGACAGGGCCAAGGCTGCTGATTTGCACTCCAAGGGCATCAGCAATGTCGCCGCTCCGACGTGCACCGAGGCCGAGATATGCCATCGCCCGTAAGTACTGCTTCTCGCGTGGCGTCAGTCGATCAAACCGGACACGGAAGAAGTTTTCGTCAAGACGGCGAATGACCGTCTCCGTAGCCACTTTAACCACCTGAAGCGTAATTGGCGAGGCTGTGGCCTGATTCCAGGCTTGGTATCCCCATTCCTGAAGGAAGTAAGGGTATCCTTGGGTCAGGCGAAAAATCTCCGCCAATGCTGCCACTTCGAACTCCACTCCAGCTTTTATGACCGGATCCTGAAGAGCCTTGAATGCTTCGGTTTCCGAAAGGGGTCCGATAACAGGGAAATTGAACAAGCGCTCTGCGTAGGACTTCGATTCACCTGCGAGCGCAGGCAAAATTGGAAGACCAGCACCAATCAATACCATGGGAAGCTGGCGCTGCTGCATCTTGTGCAAAGCCATAATGAGCGCGCTCAGTTCTTCTTTTTTCAGGTATTGGATTTCATCGACCAAGATGACCACAGGAGCCTGACGTTCTTCGGCAGCTTCTCCAACTGCCACAAAGAGGTTGGGCAGATCGACTTCAATGTCCCCGCTATCCGCCGCTCCCAATTCGGGTTCGATGTCTAATCCAAACTCGACGTCACCGACCTTCACTTTGATGGCACCGATGAAGCCTTTCAAGGTAGCCAAGCCACGACGTACCTTGTCGCCCATGCCGGCAAGGCGATCCAATTCGAATAGAAGACGACGCAGTTGGGAAGCGAGAAGGATGGATAACGGTTTTTCCTCGTGAGCCTCGATCAGGATCGTTCGGTAGCCATTGCCCTGAGCCAGTCGCTCCATCTCGTTGAGAAGCACTGTCTTGCCGACACCGCGCAACCCCGTTAACAAAAAACTCTTCTCGGGGCGCTTCAGGCGAGTACGCCCCAATAAAATCCGCGTCCGCTCCAGAATGTCATCACGACCTACGAGTTCCGGGGGTGGGGATCCAGCACCTGGCGAAAACGGGTTGGCGATCTTGTCCAAGGCTTCGTCTCCAATATACCTATTTATTCATCCGTATACACGAGTATACGCTTTTTGGTGAATAATTCGATATAAATCAGGAAAATTGCGGGAAGCGCAACCGGCGCTGGGCAGGCACGCGGGTGCATATCCTTGCTTTTCGGTATCTTAGATACACTTCCTGCACATTCCAACTTTCCCCTGGGACATTAGAGGAAGCTGGTGGACACAAAAACCCATGACACACTAGACGTGATCAGATCAGCACTTCGAGTCCCTTCCGGTCGAGCAGGTGGAGGAGTTTCAGCGAGGGCCCGCTCGGATGCTTCTCCCCGATCTCCCACTGGCGGATCGTCGACAGGCTCGTGTTCAGCACCGACGCCAGCACGGCCTGGCTCAATTTGTACCGTTCCCGCAAGGCGCGTATCTTTGCGCTTGAATAGTCCGGCACCGGCTCAAGACACAGGGCGTCGTACTCCCGCATCCGGCGCATGTCGATGAAGCCGGCCTTATTAAGGCCGCGGGCGGTTTCGTGAACCGCTTCCAGAATCCGGCTGGCCGCTTTACGCTTGGTCGTCATGGCAAATCTCCTTTAGCTCCCCCCACTCGACGTGGGCGTCCAGGTCCTTGGAGGTCAGTTTCAGCAAGTCGGCGGCGATCTTCTGCAACGCCTCCAATTCCTTGGCGGTCACGTTGGGCCGCTCGCTTTTCTCAAAGCCGAAGACGAAGAACCATCGGTTACCCTTGTTCGTTGCCACCAGTGTCCGCGCCCCGCCGCTCTTGCCCCGGCCGGGCAAAGCCACCCGCTTCTTGACAACCCCTCCGC
>CAYHQK010000338.1:0-1941 GCA_964358535.1 uncultured Nitrospira sp.
GCCCCGCCAGTCACCGATGTCACGAGCAATTCGATCAGTCCGTCGTCGATCAAGATTCTGGCCCCAGTCCGCACGTCGCGCGCCAGCTGCGGATAGACGACCAGGATCTCCGTGAGATTCGAAGGAGCCACGATCTGGCTGCCGATCTGGCCGCCCGACCGCAACATGCCTCCGACGAGCCTGATCCTCTGTGCTGCCAGCACGTCGACTCCATCTCCGTCGAGCGCGCCCACCCTGATTCGAGGCCCCTGCAAATCCTGCAAGATCGCAACCGGCAGCTGCAGGCGCTCCGCAACAGCGCGGATCGAGGCAATCGCCGTTCGGTGCGACTCGTGCGTGCCATGGGAGAAGTTGAGCCGGGCCACATTCATCCCGCTCGTAATCAGCTGTTCGAGGATGGAGGGCTCGGCGCTGGCCGGACCAATCGTGCATACAATTTTTGCTTTTCGCATGGAAGAAGAGATCACCAATGGACAGGCTGCGGACTGCACATGCTCTCATGGAACTCACGGTTCGTGCGCCTGATAACGATCGCGTGCCTCATTCTAGCAAACGGGTTCCGGCGCCGCAAAGCCTCTCTGCCTGTCTGCTCGTCGCACGTTGACCCACTTCAAAACCCCGTGCTACGGTCGTTGACTCTAATTCGACTCGGATGTTGCCCGGTAAAGGATCGCACCATGAATCGACGGTGGATCGTCAGCCTCCTGATCCTCTGGAGCCTGCTGGCCTCGCCCACCTGGCTCATCGAACGGGCGGAGGCAGCGGAGTCGGCAGCTCCCACGACAACCGCGCCTCAGAAGGCGCAGGACCTCCTGGCGCAACTCCAGGCCAGGCATGGCGACCCCCTGCCAGGCTATATTGGAGGGCGTGAGTTTCACAATCGCGAGCATCGCCTTCCACCGGGCCACTATCACGAGTACGATGTGAATCCGAAAATACGAGGCCGCTCGCGGGATGCGGAACGGATCGTCGTCGAACAAGATACGGGCAGGGCCTACTACAGCGGCGATCACTATCGAACATTCACTCCGTTGGATACAACACCATGACCCCCAAACTCACCTTGCCTGCTTATCTACAGTCAACTAAAGCGCCTTGGTCTTCGCTGCTGATCGTGAAGGCCGGACAGCGGGCTGAGTCGCTCATACATGTGCCGGACGGTTATAAGTTGAAAATTATCAAGGGAGCCAAGTGTCAAACCACCGCCGGCCTCTTGACCGAATTTGCCCGCGCCTTGGATTTCCCTGACTACTTCGGCCACAACTGGGATGCCCTGGAAGAATGTCTGGCCGACCTGGAGTGGCTGCCGGCCAAGGGCTACATCTTGCTCCTCACCGATGCAGCGCAGGTGTTGCCGGACGACGAAGACGAGTATGAAACCTTTCTGGAGGTCTTGAGCGACGCGGGAGAGGCCTGGGGAAGCGGGCAGGCGGGCATGGGTGCGCGACGTGCGACACCCTTCCACGTACTGTTCGCCATATCGGAGCGGGAAAAATCCAAACGCGCCCGTTGGGAGCTGAGCGAGATCAGCACAGAGCCTAGCGCACCACGTAAAGCCTCCTCAAGGCGAGCTTAGCAAGATGCTCAAAAAATCCACTAGCAAGGCCGCAGCCGATGAATGCACCGGAGGCGTAGCCCCTGGCTACGTTGAGGATGCCTTCGAGGCGAGAACGACCGTGGTGGATTTTGAGCAGCCTGCCGCTATGGTTTCTTGACCGACAACCCTCTGCATGGTACTGTGCGCCCCCATTATGAAAACGACTCGTTCCGCTAAATTATTCGCCGACGCGCAGCAGCTGATCCCTGGTGGCGTAAATAGTCCGGTCCGCGCCTTCCGGTCCGTCGGAGGCCAGCCCCGGTTTATCAAACGAGCCAAAGGCGCCCGCCTCTACGACGTCGACGGAAACAGCTACATCGACTATATCCTGTCATGGGGCCCGA
>CAYHQK010000339.1:0-1940 GCA_964358535.1 uncultured Nitrospira sp.
CGAATTTTTCCACCTCCGCCGGTTCTGCCGCAAGGCCGGCCCCAGCACACAAGACGATGCCCAAAGAGATGCCGATGATACGGTGCGTCAGATTCATGACCATAATCTCCTCTCAACAGGATGGATGAAAATTCAGTCTGCCAAGCAACGCCAATCATATCATTCTGGCCAAACACAAATGGATAGCACGCCCAAATTGCCCGACTCGGCATGGTGAAGGCGTGGAAGCGGCGGCCAGGGCATCAAGTCAGCCCACGAAGATGTCGAGCGTCCGGCATCCTACGTCCGCGGCTCATTAATGTTTAGTCTCAGTGGGAACAACAACCGTACGCCCGCCCTCTCCCAATTTGCGGGTGAACAACTCCAACGTCATGTCGTAACAGATCCTGGCTGCGGCCGGATCGTAGCGGGGACCTTCGTCGCGAAGAAAGGCGTGCGCAGCGTTACACTCATGCCACTGGAAGTGCGCGCCAGCATCGCTCAGCGCGTTGTAGATCAGCGCCCGTCCCTCGCGGGGAATGTGGGGGTCCTGCCTGCCCCATATCATCAGCAGCTCGCCCGTAATCTCGCCGATCCGGTCCAGGCTGTTGTCATGCATGCCCTCGCCAAGGCCCCGCTTATGAATATCGGTCGCATAGAAACAGGTGCTCGCCAACACGTCCGGCTGCATCGCCGCGCGGAATGCTAAATGTCCACCGATGCAAATTCCCATGACGCCCAGCTTGCCCGTGCAGTAGGGTGAGGACCTGAGAAAATCAAGCGACGCGCGCGCGTCGCCGTCGTAGCTCAACAGTGTCTTGGTGATCTTGTGCCGGTTGCCACGCTCGGCGCCGGCCTCGTCGTAGGCCAGCACGGTGCCGACCGGCTCCAGTTCGTGGTAAATCTCTGGAACCGCCACCACAAACCCGTGACTCGCCAACATCGCCGCAGTACGCCGGATGGGCCCCGTCACCTGGAAGATCTCCGAGAACAACACCAGGCCTGGATACCGCCCCCCAGCCACTGGCCGAAAGACGTACGTACGCATGGGGCCCGTGGGAGTGTGGATATCAGCCGATTCGGTATCTTTAATGATCATCCCGTTCTCCGATGTGGTGGATGGGAACTCGCGTCTTAACCTCACTCACGGCTCTTCCTCTTCGACGTGTTCGATCGACTCTTTGATCCCCGCGACGAACGCCTCCGGCTGAGCCAGAGCATTCTCCGTCAGTTGAAATTCAGAGACCAGCACACCGTCTTTATCGACAATGATCAACCGATAGCCCTGTTTCACAGAGAAATCTCCCTTGAGGCAACCCAATAGGGTGCGAGACTAACACAGTGGGAAAGAGACTTCGATGCCGGCAGATCGAGGATGAATGACATCGGACGGAGGATGATGGCGCAGGCGCGGCAGAGAGAACGCAACGAAGGTCAATCCATCCATAGGTGCAACGCATCACGCCACCAATGTCCCGCATGGAGACCAGCGCAAGGATCACAGAAGAGACTGCTGGCAGCGCTCTATTGGCGGGAGAACATCATGCTCATCGCCAGGACAGGCTCGTCCGGAGTAGAATCCATGCGCTAGCAGCACTTACACGCAGGAGATCGCGCTAATGCTCGTGACGACGGAGGCCAATAGCCGAAATCAACGGCAGGCCCTAGTGGCCGCTGGGCTGGTCGCCTGGGCAGCCGGTTTGGTGGGCTGGCTCTTCCCCCCTCTCTGGCTCCTGCTGGGGCTCAGTCCGTTCAGTTACTGGTGGGTACGGCGGCGATGCCTCCGGCGAATGACGATCGTACAGCAGCCGTTTCCTGACAACTGGGAACAGATTCTTCGCACGCACGTCGCATTTTTCGCGGCGCTTGATCATGCGGGGAAGGCGCGGTTCCGGCAACTGGTGCGGATCTTTCTCGACGAGGTCCGGATCACGGGCATTCGCACGGAGGTGGATGAGACC
>CAYHQK010000340.1:0-1928 GCA_964358535.1 uncultured Nitrospira sp.
GCAGCCAGAAATGCAGCGGAAACTGCGCGGACTTGCTCATGCCGCCGATGAACAATAAGAGTGTGACGGCTGTCGGTCCGCTGATCTCGACACCAGGCCAGGGCGACAGCATGCCCGGCTGGTCGGCGGCCCTGGCGAAGAGGGCTTGAAATTCGAGCGTTCCATACAACTGGTAAGCAAGCACGGTGCCTGAGAGAAACGCGACATCGCCGACCCGTAACAGGGTAAAGGTTCTGAAGGCGCCGTCGAGCGTTGCCGCATGGGCATGGTTGTGGGCCAGGAGATAGAGCATGTAGCTCAGGACCTGCCAGAACAGAAACAACATCATTAAGTTGGCGCTGGACACCATGCACAGCAGCACGCTGGTCGTGAAGCCGATGAGCGCCAGATATCGCCGATCATGAGGGTCCTGGTACATGTAGCCGATCGAATAGGTGTAGATGATGGTACCGACCCCCGAGATCAGGACCATCATGACGGCGCTCAAGCGGTCGATATAAAACCCGATGGGGAATGCCAGGGTGGCCGGGGACGCGGGATCGTAGAACCGGAGGGTGATGGGCCCTTGTGTGGCCACCCACCAGAGTGTTGCGATGGCGCCGAGAAAGGCCCCGCCGATGGGATAGGCCGCCATCTTGGCCCGTTCCTGTCGCGAGTGTTCGTCACCCGCCAGGACGAGGAGCGCTGCGAGCAGCGGGAGCAGCGGCACGAGAATCACGAAGGACATGTCGCACCCCTCACTCTGCGAAACACGAACGGCGTCATGCGCAGGGCCTCGGTGATGACGGAGTTCGTGATGTCTTCTTGAGTGCTCATCGATATCGCCCGGTATACGGAATAAAAAAGCCAGCGGGCGCGACTCGTCAGAGTGCACCACACTGGCTTGTATTGTTATCGGCCAACCGAATGGGAAGCCGACGACCGTACGTGCCCCATAGTGGAGGTGGGTTAACACCTATGTGAGTTCCCCGCTACGGTTCCGCTAGACCTCTCTAGGAAATCAAGTCTGCGGCACCGTCTTCCATTGCAAGATGTAGCAGGATTCTGGAGACAAACGCAAAGAATCTTTCGGTCTAGCGATACAGGAACATCGGGGCCACCCTCATGGGTCCTTTGTCCCATTTGCCTGGGAAAACAGCTGAAAGTGACGGCAGGGATTCTGCCGGGAATTGGCTCCTGTCATTGCCTTGTTTGTCCTAAGGTCTCTATAATCCGCCTCGCACGAGGAGGCCGTAGCGCAATGGTATGGCCCTTGTGAAATGGGCCATTGAGCGGGGGGATATGCACAACGCGATCAGACAGGCCGTCATCAAATTCGAGCAGGATTTCATGGGGCGCGGACCGACGGATGTGAAAGCCTTCATCATCCGGGATATGGTGGTCGTTCGACTCAAAGGCGTCCTGACTCAAGCTGAACGTCAGTTGGTGAAGAACGCGGATGGCGTGGAGATGGTCAAGCGTATGCGCCAGAATTTGATGGCGCAAGGCAAGGACAATCTGTGCGGCGAGATCGCCGGCATTACCGGCGTGAAGGTCACCGGTTTATTCACAGACATCGACACGCAGGTCGGTGAGCGGGTCATGGTGTTTACGCTCGATCACGACCTTGAAACGATTGAACCTTCCGCCAGTAGTTCTTGAGTCGCTGTCAGTGCGCCGTCGCGCGGCTCTTAAAAGAACCGCTCCATGATGTGGAGCCCTGCTATCGGAAAGACATCGAACAGTTCCGGTCAGGCTCTCTGGTGGGATGGACTATTTCCGAAAGAGAAATCCGTGGAGTCGACCACATAGGGGAGAGGGGCGATGGAAAAATTAGTTGAAGGGTTTAAAAAGTTTCAGGCGGAGATCTTTGGAACCAAGCGCGAGTTATTCAGCCGCCTGTCCGAAGGCCAAACCCCTCGCGCGCTGTTCATTACCTGCTCGGATTC
>CAYHQK010000341.1:0-1927 GCA_964358535.1 uncultured Nitrospira sp.
GCAGCCAGACGCTGTTATGGACCAGGAGATAGAGCTTCTTGTAGCGAATCTGGTCTGGCCAGGTATTGGACGCGATGGGTTCTCCGACGATGGAGACCCAGTCCCGGCGCAAGCGGCTTTCCAGCAGCTTGGATTCGAGACCCAGGCGGCGAGCCAGCCCCTCAAGGATGTTGGAGATCGAATCGATGGGGCCAAGTCCTCGCATGGCGGCATCATAGCAAAAATTGCTGTGGCAATCAGCAGCCGCGTTCCATCATGCCAGGACGGTCGTTTCCTGGTATCCTGAGTAGAGAGTGACCCGCGACCGACCTTTTGACTATGAAAGTCTGACGCCTGATGGGGAAAGAGAGAGCCAGCTTCGAAAAAGCGGTGGTCACGAACCGCAAGGCGTACCACGACTATTTCATTGAAGAGAAGTTCGAGGCGGGCATCATGCTCCAGGGCACGGAGGTCAAATCTCTGCGCGAGGGGCGTGTGAACCTGTCAGATAGTTATGCCAGCGTGAAAGAGGGCCAGATCTTTCTTCACCATTGCCACATCAGTCCCTACAGCCACGGCAACCTTTCGAACCACGAGCCGCTGCGCACCAGGAAACTGCTCCTCCATCGGAAGGAGATCAACAAGCTCCTCGTCAAGACGCAACAGCAAGGGCTCACGATCATCCCGCTCCGCATCTATTTTTCCAATCGGGGTCTGGCCAAGGTCGAACTCGGGTTGGCCAAAGGCAAGAAGCAGCATGACCGCCGGGAATCCGATAAGTCGCGAGAAGCCAGCCGCGAAGTGGAGCGCGCGATGAAGGGGTCCCGGCACGACTGATACGCACCGGCCCTTTTCGTTCCGCTTCGCCTGAACCGATTGATCCCACTCACAATTTCACGAAACATGCACGCGTCATTTTCCCTGTTGACCTTATTCTAGCGAGAACTATCATCATCAAAAGTAGCTCTGTACGGGTGGGCCATAGGGCAATGGTGCCGAGTGGCAACAGAAGGACTCGTTGCTTTTGGCTGGTGCGGGTAAAGGGTCAGTCGATAAAATAATGGCGAGCTGGTGCTTGCGCAAGAAAGCGAGGGGACCATGAGCGAGAAACTTCTTCACCGGGACGACGGGCCACGACAGCATCAGGTCCGTGTATATGAGCCAGGTTCGACCCATGTGGTCGGCGACGGGTTTCATGTGCGGAATCTGTTTCCGAGCAATGAGATTGATCGCGATGTGAGCCCATTTCTCATGTTGGACTATGCAGGGCCGACCTTCTATCCCGCGACGGACCACCCGCGTGGCGTGGGGGAACATCCTCATCGTGGATTTGAAACCGTCACGATTGTCTATCAGGGCAGAGTGGCGCATCGCGATTCGGCCGGGAACTCCGGCGTGATCGGTCCCGGCGATGTGCAATGGATGACGGCCGCTTCCGGGGTCGTTCACGAGGAGCGGCATGAGCGGGATTGGGCCAAGCAAGGCGGGACGTTGCAGGCAATCCAACTCTGGGTCAACTTGCCTGCTGCCTATAAAATGACAGCGCCGAGATATCAGACGTTGGTGACAGAGGCAATTCCCGTCGTGCCGCTGGAGGGAGGAGCCGGGTCGATACGGGTGATCGCCGGCGAATTCGGCGGAGCCAAGGGACCGGCCACGACGGTCACACCGATGCAGCTCCATGACCTTCGGCTCCTGGCGCAGCATGGAACGGCGCTCACATTTGCCGCAGGTTGGAATGTGGCCTTGTTCGTACTCAGCGGGCAGGTGACGGTGAATGGGTCGAAACCAGTCACCGAGGCGCAGTTGGCCGTGGTGGCCAGTTCAGGCACGCCGATCCTGCTCGACGCGAACGAGGACGCGATGCTGCTGGTGATGGCGGGGGAACCGATCCACGAGCCGATCGCACGATACGGACCTTTTGTCATGAACCGGCAGGACGAACTGG
>CAYHQK010000342.1:0-1924 GCA_964358535.1 uncultured Nitrospira sp.
CTCCAAATACCCCCCAGTTTGCGCCGCATACGCCGCTCTAGCATCAACGCATAGAGTAATTTTCCATGCAGCCAGACGCTGGCCAGCGGACTCCCCTCTTTTGCCCGCAACGCATCTACATCGAGGATACTTTTCCAGCGTTTGATGGCAAGTTCAATTTGCCAGCGACAGCGATATATTTTCATGATCGTCTGGGCAGACAACACTTCAGGGGAGAGCGTGGTAAACACCAGGACCCAGTCCGCCAGAAACAGGGTCGACGCTTTCGGAGAGCCTTTTTTATGGCGCTGTCGGCATTTTCGCCGGGCTTCGTTGGCTTGGGCAGCACTCAAGCGGTAGGCGTGCACCCAACCTTGTACCTCGTACTGGCCGCACGCCGAACAAATTATCACCTCTACGCTGCGGATTGTTTCCGCATGCTGATATTTCAAGGCCTCAGCCAAGTCCAGCGGCTCTCCCATGGGATCACACATCACCACACTGAATGGATTGAGCCGCACAATGAGATGCGATCCTCGGCTCACCGCCGCATGCATCCCTTGAGCATGTGCATAGCCCCGGTCGGTTACAGCAACATCACCTTCACGCAGGCTGAAGTGTTTGAGGGTTTCGCCCGTATGCACATCAGTGACCAGGATCTCGATAAATTCCAACGACACCAGATCCATGCTGATGTGCAGGCGATAGTCGGTACCCGTGGCGCCAGGAGCTTGGATGCTACTGGCGTCGATAACTACAAAACGCAAGCCTGGTGGCAACACAACCTCAGAGGGCAGGCGGAGCATCGTGCGTAGCAGCGCCTGCATCCAGGGCCCACACGCCCGCAAACGCTCCGCCACCGATTGATCTGTGATGCGCTCGTACAGGAGCGTAAAATTTCCCGCCGCTTCACGCAAGCTTTTGTCCAAGCCACAGTATAAAAAAACTAACCGCAGGAGTTGTTCCGGCGTCTTGACTTTTTTGGCCCGTACAAAGGCCTTGAACTCCCACGCCATTGGTATTGTCTCGGGTGGTAGATCTTGCAAAAGTTCTTC
Source organism: uncultured Nitrospira sp. (assembly GCA_964358535.1). Taxonomy (GTDB): domain Bacteria; phylum Nitrospirota; class Nitrospiria; order Nitrospirales; family Nitrospiraceae; genus Palsa-1315. Next base: position 1,035 of record CAYHQK010000342.1, read on the forward strand.
AAAAAGGGTATCTGGATCTGGGGGAAGAAGCTGCATGGTCCATTCTCCTATAATATGAGGGGTAATTGAACAATTGAACATGCAGTATGCCACTCCTTTTCAAAGAATTAAAGCTTATCCTGGCGCTTATGGGGATGGGGGGGGTAATTTACCCTCTTCCAGGGGAAAGCCTTCCGGTACAACAGCCCAGGCGATGAAATGAGCCTCCGCCAGCGCGATCGCTTCTCGAGCGTAAAGGGCGCCTGTCCGTTTGCTCCCGCTCTGGTAGTTCCGTGCTACGTGCATGCGGACCTCCCGCTCGGTCTCGCGTTTCTTCAGTGGCGACTTGTCGGAGTCGGTGAACGACATCCGGCGGATGCTCACCCCGCGCCATTGGATCGTCTTCCCTTGATCGTCCTTGTCTTTGGGACGTTCCCCTCCCAGAGCGTCGTGGATGCCGTGAGGCGAGCCGAAGTCCGACTCTCCCTTTACACAGGCATAGGAAAGCGGCACCGGTACATAGGGAGCGAAGCTCTCATCCGCCGGGAAGCCAGGCGACCATCGCGTGGACCTCCCGAGCCAGGATTCGATCTCGGCTTCGGTTTTGCCCTCCCGCAGCCAGTGCGCCCGCAACGCCCCGCGCAGCGTCGTTGCCGGAATCACCTCCTCGGTCGCCACTTTGTTCGAGACGTCCGGCTTGACCGAAAGGGAGGTGGGCTCTTTCAGGGTGATCTCGATCCTTCGCCAAACCATCGACGTCGGCTTGGGGGACTTCTCCTCGCTCGAATCGGTTAGCCGATCGGAGAAACAGCGGGCTTCTTCAGTGCTTCCCTCAGGCGATTCAACCTGTCCGGCGACAAGGCCTCCTCCTTATCGATCGTTTTTCCACCATCGTAAGACAGTTGAATCTT
>CAYHQK010000343.1:0-1918 GCA_964358535.1 uncultured Nitrospira sp.
GACCGCCGCCGTGGGCTTCGGCAGCGTGGCGACCTCACAGGTCATCGGCAAACTCGTCCCGCCATCCGGCACGCAGGAGCCGGTTCCGGAACGTCCCGTCGCACACAAACTGGTGGGAGGGAAGAGCGACGGCACCGGGGTGCAGGTCAAGGGATCGCGCGACCTGCTCATGCAGTTGTCGCGCTGTTGTCATCCTGTGCCGGGCGATCGCATCCTCGGCTATATCACGCGAGGGCGCGGCCTGACGATCCATGCTGTCGACTGTCCGAACCTTGTGGCGCTGGACTATGATAAAGAGCGGCTAGTTGAAGTGGAGTGGGACTCGGCCACACCCGGCACCCATTCTGTCAAAATGTCCATTGTGGCCGTCGATAAGACCGGGGTGCTGGCGAATGTGTCCTCTGCGATTGCGGCTTGCCACGCCAACATCAGCCGCGCCGAGATTACGACGCGGGAGGATCAGAAAGCGGTGCTGGATTTCGTCGTAGAAGTGTCAGGCACCCAGCATCTCGATCAGGTGCTGAAAGCCGTCGAACGGGTCGATGGAGTGATTACGGCCAGGCGGATGCGGGCCTGGCAGGAACGGTCGTAGTCGGATGCTGAAAATGGAGTGGGGTGACAGGGACGATCCCTTTGCTCGCGCAACGCGCGGTCTCAGAAGACCCTCGTTGAACGCGCGCAGTTGGGATAGTCCCAACCACCCCAAGCGAACGGTCGTTCGCTTAGGCCTTGCTGGATGGGCTTTTTGAGCATCCTGCGTGAACGTAGTCTGTTAGGGGACTCGGAATTGAAGTTTCGATCCCCGCTGCAACTTCAAACTCTCCGCTCTGCCTCCCGCGAGTTCCAGGACATAGAGCGACTCGTCATTCGGACGATATTGCGGGCAACTGTCGTCCTGTCTCGTGCAGATCGGGACGTTCGGCTCGATGTGGACGATCTGCTTCTTGTCGTTCATCCAAATAATATCGAGCGGGATCTTGGTGTTCTTCATCCAGAAGGTCCAGGGCTGTGCTTGGAGGAACGTGAAGAGCATGCCTCGGTCGGCGCCCAGATGCGTGCGGTACATCAAGCCTTCCGCGCGTTTCTGGGGCGTGTCGGCCAGCTCCGCATGAATGATGGCGCCGCCTGGGAGGGTAATCGGGATCAGGCCTGCCGGAACCTGGTCTGGTCCAGCCTGTGTGGAGCCAGGGAAGAAGAGGAGCAGGATGAAGAGCGCTGCGAGTCGTCGTTGCATTGCGGCATCCTATCGGCCAGTTGGAGATGAGTCAAGCTGGGGGCCGCACGGTGGCAGGGGGCCATTGGCCATAGTGGCCGGGGTATCTTGCAATCACATTGTTGCCTATGCGATCCTCGGCTAACTTACGCAAGGGAGGGGCCCATGAAAGAGGTTCGGAAAATTCATTACGTCAAAGGCGTGTTTGTGTGCCCGACGTGCCGGCAGTCCTATGTGCAAGAAAAGTGGATCGAAGCCTGGCGGGTCCGTTGCCACAAGTGCGATTACCGCGGAGCCCTCACGGACGTCTCTGTCGAAGAGCGCATGGAAGAGGAAATCGTCCGTCGTTGAATCGGCGTCACGCCTGTGCACCGATTCCTGCTCCCTGTGAGTCGATGTTGTCTGCTCACATCTCCATTCCACGACTCCGCTCCATTGGCTCGCTATTCCTCTGTGTCCTGCTTCTGATACTGGGCATCGGCTCCGGCGAAACCTTCGCCGACGAGCCGGCCCAACTGGTGAAGGTGCTCGTGACCTACCATTCCCTCTCAGGCAATACTGAACGCATGGCTGAAGCGGTGGCCGAGGGCGCGAAGAGCGTGCCCGGCGCCGAGGTGCTGCTGAAACGGGTCGGCCAGGTGACGGCGGATGATCTGTTCTCCGCCGATGCAGTCGTGGTCGGTTCGCCGGTCTATTGGTCGAACA
>CAYHQK010000344.1:0-1909 GCA_964358535.1 uncultured Nitrospira sp.
TTCAACACCTGCTCCCCGACCCGCCGAAAGACTGGCGCCGCCACGGTCCCGCCCCAGGCTTCGCCTTGCGGCTCATCGATGACTACGATCATGGCCAACCGGGGCGATTCAGCCGGCACATAGCCGACGAACGACCCGACAAACAGGGTGGAGGAATAGCCGCCGGTTCGCGGATCGATTTTTTGCGCCGTCCCCGTTTTGCCCGCCACGCGGAACCCGGGAATCGCCGCCTTCGTGCCCGTACCGTTCGTCACAACCCCTTCCAACATCGTCGTCACCGTCTTGGCCGTCTCCTCCGACACAACACGCCGCTTGGCATGCGGCAACACTTCCTTCAGGAGGAGCCCCTTCTGATCGCGCACTTCGGACACCACATAGGGCTTCATCATCACGCCACCGTTGGCGAGGGTCGCCACAGCCGACACCATCTGGAGGGGCGTGACCCCGATCTCCTGTCCCATCGAGATCGACGCCAGCGTTCGGCGGCCCCAGTCCTTGGGCGCCTTCAAGAGCCCGTTGACTTCGCCCGGCAGGTCGATCTCCGTCCGTTGACCGAATCCGAACGCCTGGAGATAGCGGTAGAGCCGCTGGTCGCCGAGCGCCATCCCGGTTTTCGCGGCGCCGATGTTGCTGGACTTTTGAATCATCTCGGAAAACGTCATCCAGCCGAGCTTCTCATGGTCGTGAATCGTCGTGCTCGCAATCGTCATCTTGCCGTTTTCACCGAAGATCATGGAGCCAGGCGTCATCACCTTTTCTTCCAGCGCCGCCGCCGCCACCATCGCCTTCATGGTCGATCCTGGCTCGTAGGTATCGGTCAACGCGCGGTTGCGCCACCGGTCCGGCGTCAATGAGCTGACGGCATTCGGATCGAACCGCGGGCTGACCGCCATCGCGAGAATCGCGCCGGATTGCGGCTCCATGACAATGATCGTCCCGGATTTGGCATGGGTGCGAACGACCGTCTCGTCGAGTTCTTTTTCTGCAATGTATTGAATGACCTCGTCCACGGTCAGCGTCAGGGCCTGACCCGGCGTCGGCACTTGCTCCTTTACGCCCTTGGGGAAAATCGTGCGGCCCAGCGCATCGCGCTGCAGCACGGTCACGCGTTTTTCTCCATGCAGTTGCGCGTCGTATCGGCGCTCAAGCCCCTCCAGCCCCTGCCCGTCCATCCCGGAAAATCCAAGGACATGAGACAGCAACGGACCATTGGGATAGAAGCGCTGGCCCTCCATCACCACCCCGATGCCGCCCAACGACAACTGTTCCAACCGCCGGCCCTGCTCAGGCTCGACCTTTCGCGCCAGCCAGACGAAACCCTTATTCTGCCGGAGCTTCTTCTCCAGCTCGCCGCTTCGAATATGGAGCACCGGGGAAAGATGACGGGCCACGGCCGAGGGGTTCTCCAGCGACGTGGGCACGCCGAACACGGAGGGCACCTCCACATTCATCGCGAGCACCTTGCCGTGCCGATCCGACACCATGCCCCGGGCGCCCTCGAACGACACAGTTTTTTGATGTTGGCGATCGGCCTTGGCCGTGAGTTCTGCCGCTTGAAGCACTTGGAGCGTGACTAACCGAAACAGAATGATGCTGAACCCGCAGAAAAACAGGAACAGCATCACATAGCGACGACCGCGTGAGGGGCCGACTGTCACTCGTTTACTCTCCCGGTTACCACATGCCTCGCCAAACGAACCTGCTCCATGGGCGGAGATGACAAGCCCGGCGCGTCCATCGGCTGATGCACCATCATGACTTGTCCCTGCTGCGGCGGAACCAGGCCCAGCTTCTCCGTCGCCACCTTCGCGATCCGCTCCGGCGCCGCCAGCGAAGAAAACTTTACTTGCAGCTGATCCCGCTCCCGCTCCAGCAATATTTTCTGGCTCTTCGATCGCTCGATCTGATA
>CAYHQK010000345.1:0-1906 GCA_964358535.1 uncultured Nitrospira sp.
TGTCCAATGATTTCAACTGGGAGCGGCCTTAAACGAACGGCATTGATTTTAGGCTGGATGACGTGGAGTGATCCGGGACTGGACCCTCAACCCCTCTATTCGGCGACGAACTGCTTTCGGCTGCCCCTTCTCCCGTTTCGTACCGGGAGAAGGGGATGCCCGCTGTGTTGAATATCCATGGGGATGAGTCCCCATGGCCCGCTGGCCCACCCGCATAGACGAAACGAAGGCGAGCGTGATCGCCTACAATGCAGAAGCCAGCAGCAACAACCCCGTTACGCCCATTGGTGGCTACAACCCCGTGGATGAGTCTGGGGCTGGCTCCGCGGACCCCCAACTGTTGCAGGGCGATCACGTTCGCCTGAGCACGAATAGCAGGATGTTTTCTTTTTCGCGAGCCTCACCAACCGCTGCTGGTGGAGGTGGTTTCAAGATGGAAGAGATGTTCTCAGTCAGTGCCGGCATCGACGTGCATCGTGACACGCTGATGGTCTCGATCCGATCACGCAGCAAAGCCAAACAGGACGATATGCAGACCAGGACCTTCGAGACCTATCACGATTCTCTCGTCGAGCTGACGGCCTGGCTTGCGGCGAATGACGTCGAGGTGGTCGGACTCGAGAGCACAGGCGTCTACTGGAAGCCCGTCGTGCGCGAGCTTCAGCAGCGTAGTTCACGTCTCATCATTTGGCTGGTCAATCCCGCCGAGGTCAAGAAGGTGCCAGGCCGCAAGACCGACGTCAGCGATAGCCAATGGCTGTCCAAGCTCGTCATGTACGGGCTCGTGTCGCCGAGCTATTTGGCTTCGACGGAGCAAGACGGCCTGCGAATGTTGACGCGGCTGCGCACCAAGGTTGTCGCCGACCGTACGCGCAGCAGCAATCGCGTGCTCAAACACATCGAGACCAGCGGCATCAAACTGGCGTCTGTGTGCTCCAACGTGCTCGGCAAGACCGGGCGTTGCATCATCGATGCGATGCTCGAGGGCGTCGATGACGTGGCCGTTCTTGCGGGTCTTGCGAAGGGTTCTCTGCGCAACAAAAAGCCTGCTCTCATGCGTGCGGTCGGAGGCCGACTGTCGGGCGTCTGCAAATTCATCTTGCGAGAACTTTTGGCCCAGCTCGACGAGACGCAACACCATATCGACAAGATCGACGCACAAATCTCTGCGCTGCTTGAACCGCATGTCGATGAAATCGAGCTTCTCAAAACCGTCCCGGGCATTGACGACGTGGCCGCGGCGGCCATCCTTGCCGAAATCGGCGGTGACATGAGTTTGTTTCCAGACGCCGACCACTTGGCGTCTTGGGCTGGCTTCAGTCCTGGCTCCAACGAGTCAGCAGGAAAGTCCAAACACGCTCCGGCACGCCAAGGCGACAAGTACCTTCGCACCATCGTCGTGCAAGCCTCGCAGGTCACAGTGCGGACCAAGGGCACGTTTTGGAATGGCAAGTTCCGCCAGCTGCTGCCTCGTCTCGGATACAACAAGGCGGTCTTTGCCATAGGCCGCAAAATGGTCGTCGCCATCTATCACATCTTGCGTGATCAGGTGCCCTACAAGTCGCCGGAGCCCGTTCCACCTTCACCGGAGAAGCTCAAGCGCATGATTCAGAATTACACAGAACGCCTCGCGTCCCTGGGCCTCGAAGTGACGGTCACTCCAAAACAGGTGGCTCAAACGATGTAGTGCGCTGATTCAAACGTGGGAGAGTTTCATAGCAGGGCGCAGAGGGGCGGGACTGACGTCGAGAAACAGTGTGTGGAGGCCGAGAATCAGGCCTGCGTGCCCTGCTTCTCCTTGAGATAGCGGATCATGTCCGCCGCGGCCTTGCGGCCCGCGCCGAGGGCGAGGATCACGGTGGCGGCCCCCCGGGCCCGGGAACCCCCCGCCCCCCCCCCACCGGAA
>CAYHQK010000346.1:0-1899 GCA_964358535.1 uncultured Nitrospira sp.
CGTACTGTTTCGCCACGCGACTGGACAGCATCGTCCCGACCGTGCGGTTCACATTTCGGATGGGCAGATCGAGCGTGACTTTTTCTTTCTTCTCCAACGCCGACTTGCAAAGTTCGATCAACGTATTATCGAGCACGTCCGCAAGGCCATGGTCCTGCTTCTGCACGCAATAACGGGCAATCTCAGGCCCCACCTTAGGCGCTTGCAAAAGCGGAGAGAGATCCAATCCCTTGGCCTTCCAATGGTCGACGGCTTTTTGGGCTTTCAATTTATCCACGCGCCCGACCATCTCGTTGATGGTCCGGAAGCCCAGCTTGGCCATGATCTCGCGCAGTTCTTCCGCAATGAAGAAAAAGAAATTCACGATATGTTCCGGCTGCCCGGAGAATTTCTTGCGCAAGGCCGGGTCCTGAGTCGCAATGCCGACCGGACAGGTATTGAGGTGGCATTTTCGCATCATGATGCAACCCTCGACGATCAAGGGCGCGGTCGCAAACCCGTATTCCTCGGCGCCCAAAAGTGTGGCGATCGCCACGTCGCGCCCGGTCTTCAGCTGTCCGTCCGTTTCCACCCGGATGCGGCCACGCAAATCGTTGAGCACGAGGGTCTGATGCGTTTCGGCCAGGCCCAGTTCCCACGGCCCGCCCGCATACTTGATGGAGGAGAGCGGAGAGGCGCCGGTGCCGCCGGAGTCTCCGCTGATGAGGACCTTGTCCGCATGGGCCTTCGCCACCCCGGCTGCAATCGTGCCGACGCCCACTTCCGAGACGAGTTTGACGGACACGGCCGCGTCCGGATTGGAATTTTTCAAATCAAAAATGAGCTGCGCCAGATCTTCGATGGAATAGATGTCGTGGTGCGGCGGCGGCGAAATGAGCTGCACGCCGGGCGTGGCATACCGAAACCGCGCAATGTTCTCATCGACTTTATGCCCCGGCAACTGCCCGCCCTCGCCAGGCTTCGCGCCCTGCGCCATCTTGATCTGCAATTCTTTCGCATTGACCAGGTAATGGCTCGTGACGCCGAATCGCGCGGAGGCCACCTGCTTGATATAGCTGTTCTTCGAATCCCCGTTGGGCAGCGGCGTAAACCGCTCCGGATCTTCACCGCCCTCACCGGTATTGCTCTTGGCGCCCAATCGGTTCATGGCGATGGCCAGGGTCTCATGCGCTTCCTTACTGATCGAGCCGAAGGACATGGCGCCGGTCGTGAACCGCTTGACGATCTCCGTCGCCGACTCCACTTCTTCAAGCGGAATAGGTTCTGGCAGGAACTTGAACTCGAGCAGCCCTCGCAGATTCGCGCGCCGCTTGCTCTCGTCGTTCACGAGCTGGGAAAACTCCGCGAAGGTCTTCGGATCGTTGTTTCTTGTCGCATGCTGCAGCTTATAAATCGTGTCGGGATTCCAGTTGTGACGTTCGCCCTGGATGCGGTAGTGGATCTCCCCGCCGAAATCGAGCTGCCGGATCGGCGCCGGCTCATAGGCCGTGCGGTGCCGCCGCAGCGTCTCGTCGCCGACCTCGCGGATGCCGATCCCTTCCACGCGCGACGGCGTGCCGGTGAAGTACCGGTCGATGAGTTCGTGATTCAATCCGATGGCCTCGAAGATCTGCGCGCCGCAGTAGGATTGCACCGTCGAGATGCCCATCTTCGAGAAGATCTTGAGCAGCCCCTTATTGATCGCCTTGATGAACTTGCCCTCCGCGGTCTGTGCGTCCAAGCCCTCGGGAAAGTAGCCGTCCCGCTCCATATCCACGATCGACTCGAAGACGAGATAGGGATTCACGGTCCCGGCTCCATAACCGATCAGGGCCGCGAAGTGATGCACGTCGCGCGGCTCACCGGTTTCCACGATGAGGCCGACTTCGGTCCTCGTGCAGTCGCGCACCAGGTGATGGT
>CAYHQK010000347.1:0-1895 GCA_964358535.1 uncultured Nitrospira sp.
CGATCCACCATGAAGGTCATCGGGAGGCTCCTGGCCCCATAGGTCAATCCCACGCGATAGTCGGCATCGTGGAGGATGGGAAAGGTCAAACGGTTCTCTTGCTGAAACGGCCTGGTGATCGAGGCGCCTTGCGCATCGGTCGACACGGCAAGGATCTCAAAGTCATTCCGCGAAAACGCCCGATATAGTTTTTCCATCGCCGGCATCTCCACCCGGCAGGGGCCGCACCAGGTCGCCCAAAAATTCAACAGCACGACTTTGCCGCGCAAATCCGACAACGCGACTTGATGGCCGTTTAAGTCTCGAAGCTGGAAGTTCGGCGCTGGCTCTCCCAACCTGACAACCGTACGCTCGGCAACCGGCAGGATATCAAACGCAGTGGCACTCCCCATCCCCGCCAGCGCAACCATGAGAGAGAAGACTGTTCCCGCAATGGCCAGCTTCGTCATCCTCTCCCCGCTCCACGATCCAAGGGATGAGCGTCCGCCGCCTTGGGTGTCACGTTCAGCAACTTGGTCAAGATCTCCAAACTGTCGAGCCTTGTCCAATCCCGCGGCCCGATGACAATCTCGCGGATGACGCCGTCCCGATCGATGATGAAGGTTTCCGGCACACCCATGCGTTTATAGGGTTTATCGGTCTTGCCCCAGGAATCGATCAACACGGGAAAGGTTAAATTCATGCCCTTGATGAAGGGAGGAATGTCCTTGGTCGTCGTGACGCGATCGATGCTGACCGCCAGAATCACCAACCCGTCCTTCTCGAAGTTCTTATGGAGCACTTCCATCGAGGGCATTTCTTCGCGGCAGGGCTTACACCAGGTCGCCCAAAAATTCAAAAACACCACCTTGCCTCGAAAATCCGAGAGCCGCTGGGGCTTGTCGTTCAGATCGGTGAGGACAAAGTCCGGCGCCTGTTTCCCCACAGCCAGCAGCTCATACTTGGCGCTCTGCATCCAGACGATGCCGAAGACCACGGCGAGAATGACGGCGCCGACCAGGACGATCAAGAGGCGCGAGCCTCCTGACGTTGGTGCGGGAGTAGAAGCTGTCGGCATCGATGGTTCAGTCATGGCAGCCTCCATATGAGGCGTTCACCGAGGCCTTATGCATAAGCATGCAGGCCTGAGAGCAAGAAGTTCACACCCCAGAAACAGAAGATCACCATCAAGAAGCCGAAGACTGCGTAGATGGCGGCACGGTGGCCTTCCCATCCGCGCGTCATCCTGGCATGGATGTAGGCGCCGTAAATCAACCAGACGATTAGAGACCAGGTCTCTTTCGGGTCCCAGCTCCAGTAGCCGCCCCAGGCATAATTGGCCCACATCGCCCCGAGGATAATGCCGAAAGCCAGCAAGGGGAACCCGACCGTGATCGCTTTGTAGCCCAACTCATCAATGGTTTCGAGATCAGGGAAAGCCGCATAGAAGCGGGAGGTGCTGCCCCGCCGTTCCGCCCGTTCCTTGAAGAGATACATCACGCCCAGGCCGCCCGCCATCGCAAAGGCCGCGTAGCTGGTCAACGTGATCGACACATGGATGTAGATCCAGTAGCTGTTGAGCGCCGGCACAAGGGGCTCCGCCGTCTGATACCGGTAGGGCAACAGGGAGGCCGCGCCCATGGCAATGAACCCGATACCCACCACGAAGGCGCCGATCGCTTTAATCTTATAGCGCAGCTCCAGCAGCACGTAGCCCAAGATGATCGCCCAGGATACATAGGCCATGGCCTCGAATTGATTCGACCAGGGAGCAAAGGTCCCAGAGGTCTGCATCCGCTCGAAGGCTCGCGTGAACAGGGCACCGGTATTGACGATCCACCCGAATACCGTAATCAAGGTGGCAATCTGGCCCAATTGCGTGGCCCAGGCTCCGTCCCGTTCATCGAAGTTGTCCG
>CAYHQK010000348.1:0-1891 GCA_964358535.1 uncultured Nitrospira sp.
CTGACAGACGGGCCCACGGGCCCCAGCGGGCCCATGGGGACCGGAGCAGCCAGGACTCGGCGCCGCAAAGGCGCACCGATAAGGCCAATCCAGTCGGCCCAGGCAATCGACATCATGACATTACCATCAAACATAGCAAAAATTCACAGGCTCCAGCAATCGTTCAACTCTCTTCGAGTATACACTTTCCGGCGTGATCGTCAGTGAAATGCGAACCGTAACCGTCGGTTTCCCAGCCATGGTATGCGAGAGTCCACGCCACGGGCTTCGAGTTTGGCATCAAGGTTGGTGAGGATGGCGGCGGCAGCATCCTGGTGTTCGAACCCGTAGACGCTGACCTCGATGATGTCGCCGCGCAACTGGACACGCCCCTGGACGCCATCGACGAACTCCCGGTAGATCAGTTCCGGCGTCTTGTTGCGGTAGTTGGGTCCGAGGTCGTGACGGAAGTTATCCACGACATGGTAGGCAAGCAGACGCAGCGACAGCATGGTCTGGATTGCGTTGAGGTTGAGGGAAGGCAGGTGGTCTACACCTAGGAAGGCGTTCTCGGCGAAGAAATTTTCAATGCGCCACCGTTTGGTGTAGGCCGGCATGGCGGTGTCGGCGGTCATTTCGGCGGCGGGCGTGATCAGAGCGAAGTACTTGCCGTCGCGGCGCTTTTTCAGCAGCAATCGCAAAGGGCCGTCGAAGTTTGTCATGGACGTGTAGAGGGTGGCAATGTTTCCCACAAGCGTCCGGTCGTAGCGGTCCAGAGGGACGGCGTCGAATTCTGCCATGCGTTTGGGCGAGGACTTGACAGGGGTAAGTACCGAGACGCCGCACTGTTTGTGGAGTTCCTGGATCAGTTGGCCGCAGTACCACTCCTTATCGGCAACCATGAGGAAGTCCTGCCCGAGGATGTCGCGAGTCCGAGCGGCCAGCTGGCGGGTGACTTGCGAGACGGTGGTTCCGGAGTAAGCGGCCAGGGCGATGAGGGGCTTCTTGGACTCCTGGTCTTGGGTGTAGAAGGTGCGGATCGCCTTGCCATAGCGGTCCTCCTTGGTGATGAAGGAGAGTTTCATCTCTTTGCGGGAGTAGGTTTTGAGGTTGTGGCCATCGACGTTGACAGGAAACCCCGGTGTGACCTGTCCGAGCGAGACCAGACGCTTGCCCAGCGCAGTTTGGAAATCCAGTCCATGCCTGACGGGGACGCGCTGGAGAAAACGGTATTGCGTGGAGGACGACGGGAGAAAAGGAAGTCCAGACAGCAGCCCAAAGTCGGCACGGCTGACGGCATCGACGGCGCGGATACCGGCGGTATAGCCGAAGATGGATTCGAAGACGATGCCGAGCGCGATTCGCTCCTGGGGGATGCCTTCGCGCTTGGCAGGTCCCAAGGAGGAGGCGAGACCGTGGCCGCCGAGTTGGAGAAGATAGGGTATGAAGAAGAAACCGCCGGCGCTGGTGGTGGTCACGCCGCGTTTGAGCAAGGCGGTCACGTCATGCTCGATGTCGTGACGAGTGACGACGAGTCTACGGGGCTTGCATGCGCCGTCCAGGACCTCGATTTGCTCTTTGGCCAGAAGCCGTGCAGGGATCGACTCTTGTGTCAGCCGTTTTTTTTAGACAGGCCGTAATCGGCGAGAACCTGCCCGACGAGCCTGGCGCTGACGTCGAAGCCTAGCCGCGCTAGTTCATCGGCGATCTCATACATGCTGAGATCGGTCTCGAAGCGGCTACGGATGATGAGCGCCTCGACCTCACGGGTCCGTTTGGGTGCTTTTTGGGGGCCGGTCCGTTTGGGCAACAGATCTGCCGGCAACCCGTTGAGGACGGCGTCGCGGATGTCGTAGTAGGACTTGCGCGTCTTGAAGCCGAAGGCTTGAGCCAGCTGAATTTTGGGTAGTTC
>CAYHQK010000349.1:0-1891 GCA_964358535.1 uncultured Nitrospira sp.
CAATCGACTCCACCGTAACGAGCGGACTCAGCTCCGAGATGACGCCGATCACACAAATCGGCACGCGCACCCGGCTGACTTGTAATCCGTCCGGCCGTTCCCATCGTGAGGTCACAGCGCCGACCGGATCCGGCAGGTCCGCAATCAAACGAAGACGCTCAACCATCTCCTTGATATCGTCCGAGGTCATACGCAGGCGGGCGACGGCGGCTTTCATCCGGTCCTTCATGACGTCGGCCTCGTAGGACTTCCCGACCGCATCCACGTCCTTTTCGTTCGCCGCCAGAATCTTTTCTTCGTCAGCCGCCAACCGATCTGCCATGGCACGCAAGGCCTTGTCCTTGACAGGACCCGGCAACAGCGCGAGAGACCTCGTCATAATACGGCAGTCTTTCAAGAGCTTATCAATGTAGAGCTTAACGGGAACTTCAGGCATCTTAAACCTCGTGAAACGTGAAACGTCAGACAGAGAACGTCATTCGATACAATCAACAAGCGACGAGCAGAAGACTATAGCATGCGATTTTTCCGACAGTAAACAACCTAGACAGAGCGCTCAGGCATCCGTCGACATCGCAGGTCCTCTTCTTTTCGAGCGACGTGCCACCCGACCCATCCCCAGAGCAGCGACAGGGGGATCAGGACCCAGGCCATCTGCCCCGCCGTGACACCCAGAGCCTTCACCCAGCTCACGATCCACCCGGTCGTCGCATCGCCCCCGCGCGAAACGGCCGTGTCGATAAAGTTCTTGGCCTTATACTTCTCCTCCCGGCTCATCACCGTAAACAGAACCTCGCGAGCCGGCTTGGCGATCGCATATTCACCGACGCGTCGCACGATGGTAAAGCCGATGAAGACAGCCAGGACCGGCAGGACAGCGACCAGCCCGAACCCGATGGCGCTCACGAGCGGAAGCGCAACGAGGGCCGACGCCAACCCGAACCGGCTCATCACACGACTCGTCACCATCACCTGTGTCAGGAAGGTCAACACGTTGACGACTAAATCGATAAGGGCAAACAGGCGCGTCCTCCCCTGCGGGGAGACCATCTGCTCACTCACCAAGCGCGCTTGCTCCAAATAGAGGAAGGTCGCGGTCGTGGTCAGACACAAGAGATAGAGACAGATGCCCAGGAGATAAGGAGACGAAAGCGCCAGCCTGACCCCAGCCCAGATACTGCCGCCGATCGGTTCGCCCAACTGCCTCACCTCCCGACCAGGCCGCGCCATCGCCCAGCGGTCCAGCCGGTGGATGCAGAGCCCGCACAGGGCCAGACAGCCAGCCGAGATGAGCAGCAACGAAGGAATCGGGAGGACATAGGTCAACCCGGTGGTCAGGAGCGGGCCGACCATCGCGCCGATACTGCCTCCAGCGGCAATCACGCCAAAGAGCCGGACGCCTTGCGCGGGCGTGAAGAGGTCGGCCATGAAACTCCAGAACACCGACACGACGAACAGATTGAACACCGACAGCCACACGAAGAAGCAACGGGCGGCCCATTGGAGGGAGAGATGACTCGTCATCACGACGAAAAACGCGAGGAGGTTGCAACCGAAGAAGGCATAGACCGTGAGTAGCAATCGATACCGCGGCACGCGAGCGGAAAGCCACCCGAAGAGCGGCGTCACAAGCAGCAGGGTCACGAAGGTGGCCGTCATCATCCAGGGCAGGTGCTGCACCCCGCCTTCAATCGCCATCTCATCGCGCACAGGACGAAGGATGTAGTAGCCGCAGAGCAGACAAAAGAAATAGAGGAACGCCCAGCCCACCGGGACGGCTTCGTCCGGTTCTGCATCGATCACCGAAGGGAGCACATTACGAAGCCAGGCCATAGGACCGCATCCTGACGAGGCCTCAGTCTCCCGCGCAAGGAGAAAATTTGCTAGAATG
>CAYHQK010000350.1:0-1886 GCA_964358535.1 uncultured Nitrospira sp.
GCGCGTAGAGTATGTCGTAAAATATTTTGTGAACTTTTTCGAGCGTGGGTTTGCCGCCGACAGCATGATATAAGTTCGGGTGTTTTTCTTCGCTCATAACTAGCGCTCCGTTTGTCTGGTTGGGAGAAGGTCCACTTACGTAAGTGGACCATTAGGGTTGTTCTTTAATGAAGTATAATCGATTTCCACAAGAAACTGAGTGGCGGTTATTCAATTTTGTTGGAGGTATTGGTTCATTGCTGCATTTTGGCGCACGCACCAATGGCAGGCTGCCCTTCGGAGGTCTCGTGCTGCCGTTGTGTGAAGCTTTGGTGCGCCAGGCACGTCTGCGGCAAGATCCCAAGCAGCTTTTTCACGCCCATCTCGCCATCCACATTCGAAAGCAGACATCATGATTTCCGCGTGGTTCTCTCCGCTCAGATCTGGCTCACTCTGGCTAGTTTGCGTGATCGGGCTGAGTGTGGCGATGGGTTCAAGCCCGGCCCATTCGGAAACCTGCTCCTTGCCGTCTCTCCATGCAGGGGTGGCCTTTCCCGTGGGACAGGTTGAGGCAGAGTGGACTTGCAAGCTGCAACCGATCATCAGCGACTACACGACAGCGAATAAACTGGGACCGCTACGAACCCCGTTGTCTGAGTCGGTCTATCTCCATCTCTTGGACCATCCCCCCATGACGGCGTCCCTGATCAACCGCCTCGGTATCGCGCCCTACCAATCAGAACTGCGAGTCCCTGCTCGCTATTGGGGCAATGATGGCGAGGGGACCGAGGGGATCGTTCAACTCGTCTATCAGGACCGCACGAGCCGGATTTATTACTTGGAAGGATCGCACCACAGCCGCCTCCTCTCGCACATTACCGGGAAGGCCGTGGTGTTGCTCAGGATGAATCAGGTGACGGACTCGAATGGAACCGAGGCCATGGACAGCACGTTCGTCTACTACACGAGATTGGACAATCGCCTGTTGTCAGGCCTCGTGTCGCTGTTTCGTCCGCTCGTCGGCAGTACGGTGACGAAAAAGATGGTGAAGGGGGTCGATTCTGTCAACCGTTTGAGTCTGGCGATGCAGCAACAGCCTGATCGAGTATTGTCCGAGGCGGCGAAACCGCCAGCCTTCACCTTCGATGAGATGGCCTTTTTGCAACAGACGGTCGAGCACCGGTCTCATTCCATCGGCACGGCCCCAGCGAAGACGGTGGCGCCATGACAACGTCACGCAGCTTCACCTTGCTCTGCACTGTCGGCGTCTTTTGCTTTATTAGCTACAACATGGTCCGGATGCCGGTGTTGGCTCTGTTTGCAGAGTCGCTGGGGGCCAGTCCTGAACGGATCGGGCTGATCGTGTCGGTCTCGACCCTCACCGGAGTCTTTCTTAAATTACCGTCCGGCGCATTGTCCGATATCTATGGCCGGCGGTATCTTTTGCAGATCGGCGTGGTCGCCTTCGGGCTCCCGCCATTTCTCTACCCCTGGGTAACGGACCTCGATACCTTGACCGCCTTGCGCGTCTTCCATGGACTGGCCACCGCCATCTTCGCCCCGAGTGCTCTGGCGACCGTGGCAGATCTCTACCGGGAACGGCGGGGCGCCGCGCTCGGCACCTACACGGCTTCGACGCAATTCGGCGCCTTGCTCGGTCCCTTCATCGGTGGCTACCTGATCTACGCGGCAGGATTCTCGACGGCGTTCCTGACGGCCGGCCTCTTCGGCTGCATCGCCATCGCGATCTTCTATAGCCTGCGCCTCATGCCGCCGCCCCCTCGTGTGCAGGAGAAGGGGATGGCTCCGTTGCTGGCGGAGATGTGGAAGGGCTTCCGGGTGGTGGCCAAGAACCGGAAGGTCCTCGTGACCAGCTCAACCGACGCAGCGAAGATGATTGCGAACGG
>CAYHQK010000351.1:0-1873 GCA_964358535.1 uncultured Nitrospira sp.
TGCGAGGGCATCTTCTTGGTCAGGGCGATCACGCGCCCTCCCTCGACCACGACCATGCATTCTTCTCCGGTCTGCTTGACGGTTTCGTCCATGAGCAGCGCGTTCGCGGAGGGGGATTGCACCAAGCGGCGCAAGATCTCTTGATGGAACAGGACATCCGCATCCATGACGATCGCATCGTCGTCCAGCGCGTGGCGCGCGATCCAAAGCGAGGAAATACTGCCTCGATGAAATTCCTCGTTGACGAGGAAGTTCACGCGCACGTCACAGGAGTTTGCCTCCACCGCCGCGCGAATCATCTCCTGCTTATAGCCCACGACGATATCGGCGCGCTGGATCCCGACGTTCCGGAGCGACGTGAGGTAGCGATGCAGGAGCGTCTTCCCGCCGATCTCGATGAGACATTTGGGCCGGTGCTGCGTGACCTGCCACAAACGTTTCCCGACCCCGGCCGCGAGAATGATGGCTTTCATGCTTTAGTACAGATCCGTTCAAACGCGTCGAGGAATCCGACGATCTGCGGCTCCGTCAGGACGCCCATGTTGGCCACGCGGAAAATTTTGCTCTCGAGCTGGCCTTGGCCCGCGTAAATCACGTAGCCCTGTTCTTTCAGCTTGTCGTGCAGCGACTGATAGGTGATGCCTTCGGGGAGATGGTAGGCCGTGATCGTGTTGGACTGTTTGTCGGGAGTCAGGACCGGCTTCACGCCCAGCTTCGCCATACGATCCCGGATCAGCGTCGCGATCTTCTTATATCGCTGAATCCGCTTGGCGACCCCCTCCTCCATCAGTTCGTTCAAGGCTTCGTCGAAGGCATAATAGATCTGCACGGCCGGCGTGAAGGGAGTCGTCCCGGCTCCCTGGTTATCCACATATTGCGTGAGGTGGAGATAGACCGACCGTCTGGGATAGCTGCGCATCTTCTCCAGAAATCCCTTGCGGATGAGCACGAAGCCCAGGCCCGGGAATCCCTGGATACATTTGCCGGAGGTGCCAGCCACCATATAGATGTGGGGCCCGGCAATATCCAACGGCTCTCCCGCCAAGGCGCTGACCGCGTCCAGAATGAAGACCCGGTTCTGGCTGTCGACCACATCCGCGATTTCCTTGACCGGATTGATGAGGCCGGTGGTCGTCTCGTGATGGACCATCGCCACCGCCTGCACTTCCGGATGTTGCCGGAGCGCCAGCCTGAGCCGTTCAGGATCGGGCTTCGTCGTCCAGTCGTATTTGAGTTCGGACACGCCCAGCCGATAGAGGCCGATCATCTGGGAGATGCGTTCACCGTAGACGCCGTTGTTGAGCACCAGCATTCGCTTGCCTTGCGGGAGCGACGACATGACCGCAGATTCGACCGCCGCAGTCCCCGATCCGGTCAGCACCACGGCGGCATAATCCGCCTCCGCGCCCGGCACAAAGAGCTTCAGCAGCTTCGCCTGAATCCCGTGGAGGAGTTCCGTGAACTCCGATTCCCGATGGCAGATATCCGGACGCAACAAGGCCTGCCGCACCCGCTCGCTGACGTTGACTGGCCCAGGATTCAATAAGATCATCTTGTTCCTTCCCACTACCCTAAATTAAGTGATCGAGACCGCTCCGACTGCGCGCGTCCAACGAGGGTCTTCCGAGACCGCGCGTTGCGCGAGCAAGGGAGCGGCTCGATCGCTTATTCGATCGCCTGCATAAACCGCTTTGTTATGTCCGGCGGATCCAGCATCACGCGCCCGGCATCTTCCACCATCTCGTTGACTTTCACCAGCAACATGCTCGGCCCGTCCTTCTTCAGCATGTCCTTGAACTCGTAGACGAGGTCTTCCCGTTCCCGCACCCGCTCGACGTTCACATAGCCGGCCGCCTTCGCCACCTTCTCCAGC
>CAYHQK010000352.1:0-1870 GCA_964358535.1 uncultured Nitrospira sp.
TGAGATGGGCTGCGACTTGGGCTGGCGGTAACTTGATCTTGACGCCGTCTTTCCTAGTCTTGACCTCCACGACTCCTTCGGCGAGGCCCTTGTCTCCGACGACGACTTGGAAGGGGGCTCCCATCAGGTCCGCATCGTTGAACTTCACGCCAGCCCGTTCATCCCGATCGTCCCAGAGCACTTCCAGTCCTGCCGCCTGCAGTTCCGCGTAGAGTTGTTCAGTGACTTGGGCAGTCTGGGCCGATTGGGTCAGCGGGAGGAGATGCACATGGAAAGGCGCGATCGGGAAGGGCCAGATAATGCCTTTTGCGTCGTGGTTCTGCTCGATTGCCGAGGCGGCGGTGCGTCCGACGCCGATGCCGTAGCAGCCCATGACGGCCAGGCATTCTTTGCCCTGCGCGTCCAGGTAGGAGGCCTTCATGGCTTCGCTGTACTTGGTGCCGAGCATAAAGACATGCCCGACCTCAATGCCTTTCGTCGATTTCAACGTTCCGTCTTTTCTCGGTGACGGATCTCCTTCACGGGCGCTGCGCAGATCGGCAAACTGCTCGACCTGAAAATCGCGTTCCCAGTTCGCATCGATATAGTGCGTGTCGAGCTGGTTGCCGCCGACGACGACGTTGCGCAAAGCTTTGATCGCGTGATCGGCAATAATCCGAATGTTTTTCAAACCGACGGGACCGGCAAACCCGACCGGGGCGCCGGTGACTTGCTCGACGACGGCGGGCGTCGCGAGCGCAAGCTCCGTGACGCGCAGGAGCCGTTGAACTTTGATTTCATTGATCTCATGGTCGCCTCGCACCAGCACGGCCACCGTCTCTTTTCCCGTCGAATAGAGGAGCGTCTTGATGAGGTGCGAAGGGGAGACGTTCAAAAACTTCGTGACTTCTTCGACGGTCCGGCAGCGTGGCGTCTGCACGGTCTGCAGGGGGCGTTGGGCTTCGGTGTCCACCTCGGTCGGGGGGAGCACTTCCGCTTGCTCGACGTTGGCGGCATAGGTGCCGGTATCGCTGTAGACGATGGTGTTCTCGCCCGTATCGGCCAGCACCATGAACTCGTGTGAGGAGCTGCCGCCGATCAGGCCTGTGTCGGCTTCCACGGCGCGGAAGGTGAGGCCGCAGCGCGTGAAGATCCGGTGGTAGGCATCGTACATCTTCTGGTAGCTGACCATGGCGCTCGCGGGGTCCTGGTCGAAGCTGTAGGCGTCCTTCATGATGAACTCGCGTCCCCGCATGAGACCGAAGCGGGGGCGGATTTCGTCGCGAAATTTCGTTTGGATTTGATAGAAGTTCAGCGGCATCTGCCGATAGGAGCGGACTTCGCGCCGGAAGAGGTCGGTGATGACTTCTTCATGGGTCGGCCCCAAACAGAACTCGCGATCGTGGCGATCCTTAAAGCGGATCAACTCCTTGCCGTAGAAATTCCATCGGCCTGTTTCCTGCCAGAGCTCGGCGGGGGAGGCGATCGGCATGAGCAGTTCTTGGGCGCCGGCCCGGTTCATCTCCTCACGAATGATCTGTTCGACCTTTCGGATGACCCGGAGGCCGAGCGGGAGGTAGGTGTAGATGCCGGCTGCCACCTTGCGGATCAGCCCGGCCCGAAGCATGAGCTTATGGCTGGCAGTTTCGGCTTCGCCCGGTTCTTCCCGCAATGTGGGGATTAAGACTTGAGAGGTTCGCATGGTTGTGTGAGAAAGGTCAGAACGTCATCAAGTCCGAACGTCTGCAAGAGAGGACTGGTTGTGCCGACATGACGACGTTCGACCTTCAGACTTTCCGGCTCATGGCCTAGTGGGAGAAGATCCGTTCAAGGTCGTTCCAGAACGCAAAGATCATGACGCCCACTAATAGCACGAGGCCTGCCTGTTGCG
>CAYHQK010000353.1:0-1862 GCA_964358535.1 uncultured Nitrospira sp.
CCCAATCTCACGCCGCACGTCGACCGGCGAATCATTCTCGATTGAGCGGAGGAACACGGTGGGACTCACGACCTTTATTCGATCCTTTCGCCCGAGCGCTGGACAATTGTTCATCAGCCTGCTCATCGCCGGCCTGGGCTGGCTGAACGTGCAAGCCTTGAGCAACGTCGACCAAGACCTGCGAATCATGTACACCGAATACACACTCGGAGCCGCCGATCTCGCCCACATTTCTGCAGACGCCATGCGCTACCGAAACACGATCATCCGCGCCCTTGCAGCGGACAGCCAAAAAGACTTCGAGCGGATCACGGAGTCCTTGCCGGTACAGCGTGCGAAAATTCAACATGCCGTCGATCGTTACGCAGCAGCAGGACTCCGCGTCTCACGGAGCGGCCGCAGTGAACCGGAAGATATCGAAGCGGTCAGGCAGAGTCTCGACCAGTACTTTTCCGTGGCCAGCACGACCGTGCAGCTCTTGACGCAGGAATGGCGGGCCGTCTCCCCGGCAGATCGGGAAGCCATCAGGCGGAAAGCGGAAGAGCATGCCTCCGACAATGCCGGTCCGAAAATGATTCAGGTGAGCCTGGCGCTGGATCGGCTGTTGGACACCGTGGCGGACGTGGCCAAGGATATGCGGGATGAAGGGACGAGGGCGATCCAGCGCACAGGCTTGCTGATCGTAGGGGGGAGTTTCTTTGTCGCCTTCTTAAATCTCTTTTTCACCAGGCAACGCGGAGGGTCCGCCCCTCAGACCGGCAGCCCGAACGAGCCTGAGGTCAACTCCCTCCACAACCCAGTCCCGCTTCCACTGTCCGATGACAGCCCACAGCCGGCGCTACGCCAGGACTAATTTGCTGCCGAGTCACCCGTTCTGCATCTCGCCCTGACTGCTCTCTCGCCCGACTGCCTGAAAGAGCTGCCGACGTTCCTCATCGGTCAGCGGTTTCCACGCTCCGGGAACCAGCCCATCAAGCATGATATGCATGATCCGGACACGATGCAGCGCGAGCACCCGATAGCCCAAGAGTTGACACATGCGCCTGATCTGTCGATTGCGTCCTTCAGTGAGAATGATGCGGAACCGTGCGGGACCGATTCGTTCGACCCGGCAAGGTTTGGTTGGACGGTCGAGAATGACGACCCCTTGCGCCATGCTATCGATGAACGTCTGATCGAACGGATGATCGACGGACACCTCGTATTCCCGCTCATGTCCATGCTCGGTTCGGAGAATCTCATTCACGATATCCCCATCGTTCGTGAGCAGGATAAGGCCGGAGGAGTCCTTGTCGAGTCGGCCGATCGGAAAAATCCGCTCCGGATGACCGATCTCCGAAATGATGTTACGGGTTACATGCGACTCACTGGTCGTCGTCACACCCACCGGCTTGTAATACTTGATATAGACCGAGGCTGTCCCCCAGGGAATCACCTGGCCGTCCCGCGCGATCACGTCCTCAGGACTGACCTTATCTCCCAGGGACGCCACCCGCTGATTGATGGTCACGCGACCGGATTCGACCAGACGATCAGCCTCTCGCCGAGAACAAATCCCGTGGTGCGTAAAAAACTTATTGATGCGAAGTTTGTCGGTCACGAGATGGTATGCCGTTTCAGTGAACCCGCCGGCCCGCTTTGATCCGTCCCAGCATGCGGTAGATCAGCCTGGCGATACAAAACTGGGGCGCGACGAACCCTTCGATCGGGGCGATCTCGCTGATGTCCATCCCGAGGATGCCAGGCCCATTGGCCAAGGCCGTGATGAGGTTCAGCGTATCGTACCACCCCAACCCGCCAGGTTCGGGAGTGCCCAGCGCCGGGACCAGCGAGGCATCGAGCCCGTCACAATCGAACGTCAG
>CAYHQK010000354.1:0-1846 GCA_964358535.1 uncultured Nitrospira sp.
GGGGCGATTACGCTCAAGATGGAGCAGCGGTTCGTCGAAGCGAGCTACGTCGAACATATCGAATCCCAGTCGCTGGCCGGGATGAGCTACATCAAAGTCTTCTTCCAGCCTGAGTACAGCATCGACTCGGCCCAATCCGAGCTGACCAGCCTGGCCTACAGCATCATTCGCCTGCTCCCGCCCGGCGTCTATCCTCCCTCCGTCTTCAAGTTCGGCGTGGCGAGCTTGCCGATCGGGCTCCTCTCGATCAGCAGCGACACGCTAGGGGCGAAAGAAATCCGCGACCTGGCCTATTTCACCGTACGCCAGCAAATCGCCACCATCCCCGGCATTTCGTTCGGCCCCCCGCTGGGCGGCAAGGTCCGGCAGATCACGGTCTTTCTCGACCAGCAACGGATGGTCGCGCGCGACGTCTCCCCCTCGGACGTCGTCAAAGCCATTAACACCCAGAGCGCCATCATCCCGGCCGGCGATATCAAGATCGGCGACCTGGACTACTACGTCTATTCGAACAGCCTCATCGAGGCGGTCGAGAAGATCAACGACATCCCGATAAAAATTGTGAACGGCACGCCGATCTTCGTGCGCGACATCGGCACGGCGGCGGACAGCGCGGCCATTCAAACCTCGATCGTGCGGGTGAACGGGCGCGAGGCCACCTACATCCCCATCACCAGGCAGGAGGGGGCCAACACGCTGGAAGTGACGGATGGGATCCGCGCGAAACTCTCGAAGCTGACGGAGATTCCCGCCGGCACCACGGTGAAGTTCATCTACGACCAGTCGCTCTATATCAGGCAGGCCATTGCCAATCTGCAAAAAGAAGGGCTCATGGGCGCGGTGCTGGCCGGCCTGATGATCTATCTCTTCCTCAGCAGCTTCAAAGCCGCGCTCGTCGTCGGATTGGCGATTCCCCTCTCGCTCACGTCCGCGCTCGTCGCGCTTTATTTAACCGGCCAGAGCGTGAACATCATGACCCTCGGCGGGTTGGCGCTCGTAATCGGGACCTTGCTGGACAACAACATCGTGGTGCAGGAAAACCTGCATCGCCATTTGGAAATGGGCAAAGACGGCCGCTCCGCCGCCGAAGACAGCGCGACCGAGCTGACGCTCCCGATCCTGGTCGCCACGATCTGCATCCTGATCGTGTACCTCCCCATCATGTTCTTCACCGGCATCATCAAATTCCTCTTCGTGCCGCTGGCCATGACCGTGGCCTTTGCCATGCTAGCCGACTATGCCGTCTCGATGTCCGTGACGCCGGTGCTCCTCGCCAGCTTCTACCAGAAGGGCCATGGAGGAGACGGCACAAAGGAGAGCTCTGCCTCCAGCGGCTGGTTCCGCTATGTCCTGGCCATGTATCTCCCTCTGTTGCGGACCAGCCTGCGCCTCAAGCCGGTTGTGATCGGCCTGGCCCTCCTGGCCCTCATCGGCACAGCCCTCCTCCTGGTCCCGCTCCTCCACCAGGAGTTTTTTCCCCGTATCGACGCAGGCAATTTCACCCTGCACATCGTCGCACCGGAAGGGTCTCGAATCGAAAAAACGACGGCGATTGTGGCGCAGGTCGAACAGCTGGTGCAGGAGACCATCCCGAAACGCGATCTGGAAGAAATCATCTCCAACACCGGTCTCTATTTCGGCGATGCGGCCCGTTTCGCCCCCAACACCGGCAGCCACACCGCCTTTGTACTGGTGAACCTCGTGACGGGCCACCAAGGGCGCACGGACGACTACATCACGCAGTTACGGACCAAACTGCACGACTCCTTGCCCGGCGTCGAAGTGGCCTTCCAAACCGGCGGCATCATCAGCGACGTGCTGAACTTCGGCCTGCGCGCGCCGATCG
>CAYHQK010000355.1:0-1836 GCA_964358535.1 uncultured Nitrospira sp.
TTTGACGAGCTGTTGCGTCCCGCCTGGGACAGGATCCGGGAAACGGAAACGGCGACGAGTACTTCTGAGAGTGCCGTGGATAGTCGTTCATCAGTTGAGCCTCTCAATGGACGGCCAGCATCCGTCTGGGCTAGGGCCATCCTGACCAACCTCAGAGTTCGAGAAACGCATTATGCTCTTCTGTTGGCCGCATATATGACTGCCACGGTTGACTTCCTTTTGACCGCCTATGTGATTTGTTACGCAACGTACAATTTGTCGTTGCTTGCGGTGTACGCGAAACGAGGCCGCGAAGTGAAGGCCCTGCACCCTACGGGGCCTTCTTCTGGGACTATATCGGGGAAGGCCGATCTGAGGAGGGGTGAGCCCTAATGTCCGTGTACGGATTGTTCTATGCGATCTGGCGGGTGGTAAGGAACGCGGGGCTCATTGTGAGAAATGAGCCGGCCGGGCATCGCCTTGTGATGCTCCTGACCTATGCCAGGCTGCAGCTCACGTTCCTGATCGGAGTCAAGCTCTTCAAGCGGTCGCTGCACAGGGAACAACTCTTTGGGTTTACCGTGCAGTTTTTCAACTATGAACTGTTTCTGTTTTTGTTCGAGGAAATATTCATTTGGAAACAATATGATTTTACGGCCGCAACTGACCGCCCGATCATCTTTGACTGCGGAAGCAACATCGGTATGTCCATATTGTATTTTAAACGGGCCTATCCGGACTGCGTGATTATTGGGTTTGAGGCCGACCAGAAGACCTTTGAGCTGCTAAAGGAAAATGTGTCCCATAATGGGCTGCAGCATGTCACCGTATTCAATCGTGCGGTCTCGGATACCACCGGGACCGTTGACTTCTATTTTGATCCGGATTTGCCGGGATCGCTGGCGATGACCACTGAGCCCGGCAGGGGACTGAAAGCAACGACACGGGTTGAAACGACTCCGTTATCGGAGCATTTGAGCGGCGAGATTGATTTCCTCAAGATGGATATTGAGGGAGCCGAGGAGTGCGCCATCGCAGAGCTTTCACGCCACAATAAATTGAAGTTAGTGAAAGAGATGGTCTTTGAATATCATCACCACGAACTTCCGGGGCGGGACGCGTTGTCGGGTGTGTTGGCGGCCTTGGAGGAAAATGGGTTCGGGTACGAAATCAGCGCGCTGACACTTCCCCCCTTCGAGCGAGGGCGGTTTCACGGGATGCTCATTTATGCCTACCGTAAGTAAGCTGGTCCTGCATGAGCAGGATGGGCGGGCTCTTATGCGATTGGAGCAGATTCGATGAGGATCTGTTTGCTGTCGGTGGTTACCTATTGGCACGGGGTCGCCGGTGGCATGGAAATTCACGGGAGAGTCCTGGCCAAGGAATTGGCTGCTCGTGGACATGACGTGACGGTGCTGACGTCTCGGCATCCGTCTGGGATGAGCAGCGACCGGCAAGACGGCGTCGAGATTCATTATCTGAGAGATACGACGTTTGCTTCACAGAAAGGAAATTGGGCAGTCGAGTGCGGCAGGATTTTCAAGGCCTTGCATGAAAGCAAGGCGTTTGACGTGCTGTGCTGCCAACATGCCATCGCCCCCCGCGCGCTCATGAAGTTTGCCCGGCATCATGGCGTACCGGTCGTGATCATCATCGAGGGGCTTGCCGGCTGGGTGTTCTTGTCTGAAATCCGGCAAGTGCTCAGCCTCAACAAAGGGTATGGACTGCTGGGAAGGCGATTGCTGTCGTTCCTCTACTATTACGTCGGGTGGGAGTTGCTTGGAGCTTGGGCGTGCGATGCGCTCATTGCCGTCAGCGACGAGGTCGCCCGATCCCTTCCTCGATGGTGCGGCGTGC
>CAYHQK010000356.1:0-1810 GCA_964358535.1 uncultured Nitrospira sp.
CACATCTTCTCCCATTTGCTTTTCCGCACATCGTCCGTGAGCTGACAGGGAATCCCCGCCTGCTTGAAGATCTCCGCAATGGCCAACAAGCGAGGGCTCTGGTGCCCCATCATCTCACCGATGGCCACAGCCCCCTTTTTGTAATGATCAATCACGCCGGGCGACGCGATCTTGGAATAGATGAAGGCCACGCCACCCACGACGCAATCCCGTTGAAGGCGCGCCACGATGCGGTCTTCTGTATCGACTCCGTTCTGGAGGGTCAAGATGACGGTCTGATCGGTCAGGACCGGCTCGATTTGTGTCAGCACCTCGTCCAGGTCATAGGCTTTGACGGAAAGGATGATCAGGTCAGGCCTTGGAAGCTCTCGCGGATCTGAGGCAGCTATTGGATGCACGGTGAAGGAGCCCTTGGCGCTGCGGATCGTCAAGCCGTTCTGCTTCACCGCTGCGAGCGTCTTGGGTCTCAGGAGGAAGGACACATTGGGATTGTTCTTCGCCAAGTGTGCCCCGAAAAACCCGCCCACCGATCCGGCCCCGACCATCAGAATGTTTTTCATCGCCTTACTCCTCCCGAACAACCTATGGGGAAACACAGTTTACCCCTGAAGCATTCACAGACATCGAAAGCTGAGATAGCCACGGCCCACCTTACAGGATGCTCAAAATGGCCGCCCAGCAAGGCCGCAGCGAGTGAAGAGCCGAGGCGTACCCGTAGGGTACGTTGAGGGCCTGAACGATGCGAGAACGCCGCTGGCGGACTTTTTCAGCATCCTGTAAAAGAGGCCGTACTATAGCAGGCCGCTGAACTAGGGTAAAATAGCCCACCATGAGCCTTTCGGAAGCACGTTCACGCATTGCCTCCGCGCGAGCCATCACGATCCTGACCGGTGCGGGCATTTCAGCCGATAGCGGAGTGCCGACCTTTCGCGGGGCAGAAGGTTTATGGCGCAACTACCGAGCAGAAGATCTCGCGACCCCGGAAGCCTTTGCGCGGGACCCTCGGCTCGTGTGGGAATGGTACAACTGGCGGCGGGAATTGATTGCCACGAAACAGCCCAATCCTGCCCACCGCTCCCTGGCAGAGCTAGAACGTCGCATGCCCAATACATTCTGGCTCATCACACAAAATGTGGATGGGCTCCACCGTGCCGCAGGATCGCAGCACCTCTCAGAAATTCATGGCAACATCTGGAAGGTGCGCTGCACCGGCTGTGGCCTGGTCTCGGACAACCACGAGGTCCCTCTCCCCATCCTGCCGACTTGCCTTCAATGCGGTGAGCTACTTCGGCCTCATATCGTCTGGTTCGGGGAGTCACTCTGGGAGGAAGATCTGCGGCGCTGCGATGAGGCTTTGCGATCCTGCGATCTCTTACTGGTGATCGGCACGTCTGGAGTGGTCTATCCGGCGGCAGGCTTCGCGGCGGTCGCGAAGGAAGGGGGCGCACTGGTCATTGAGATCAATCTTGAGAGCACTCAACAGTCGAACCTGGTTGACCTCTCGCTGCAGGGCCGCGCGAAGGATCTGGTTCCGTTACTGTTTTGAGGCCATGACCAGGGGCAGGAGTTCATCTAACGTCCTGATCACATGCCCGCCCGACGCCTGAGAGCAGCCGGTTCGATCCAGCAACACTCCGGTCAAGCCTGCCTTCGTCGCCCCCTCCACATCGTCTCTGACACTGTCTCCGACATGCATCGCTTCGCCCGGATCGATCGCATGTTTTTCCAGGGCCATTTCGAAAATCTTCGAGGCAGGCTTGGCGCACATAGAGAGGCTGGCAATCGTCACCGTATCGAAGAGCCGGTCGAT
>CAYHQK010000357.1:0-1793 GCA_964358535.1 uncultured Nitrospira sp.
GTCACCACCAGGGCGTTGAAAACGGCCTGCTGAGTTGGCGCATTGGCCAGATTGCGGCAGGCGGCAAAGATAGAACTGATCCGGGAAACTGCGAAGAACAGGATGTTCAACAAAACCGACGCCCGACATTTGTACCCAACATCCTCAAGTTGAATGTGCTTCTGGACTACAGCCGCAGCACGGTCATGGACTTCGCGACAACCGATCGTAGACTGGTTCTTCCGTGAACGCATGGGCTCCTCCTGGATTTGACCTGGGTTCTGTCAAGTTCCAAGTCATTTACCAGAAAGCCCTTGCGTTCACCTATATCACTTCGCCAAACTTGGAACTACTGAAACTGAAGTTCCCCTCTGATTTTTAGCCCTGATCCTCGCACAAGTGCACGGAATCAGGGCGTTTTCGTGTTGATCGAGGAAAATCTGGGTGCCGAAATGTTGGCATGTAAATGTCGTACTAATGACGATAGAGACCTTGCATTGCAGAAGTGATCTGGTACAATGCGTAGGCATGTACATCGCCAGCATACCCAATCGTGACTCCCCCCCCGCTATCCTTCTTCGTGAGGGCTATCGCGAGGATGGCAAAGTCAAGACACGCACCTTGGCCAACCTCTCGAAGCTGCCGACGGAGGCCATCGCCGTCCTGCGTCAGGTCCTCCAGGGCAAGCAGATGGTCTCCACCGACGAGGCGTTCGAGATCGTGGAAGACGGCTCGCGAGCCCACGGGCACGCGGAGGCCGTGCTGACAGCGATGCGGCGTCTGGGCTTCTTCGGACTGATCAACTCCCGGCCGTCGCGTCCGCGTGACTTGGTTGTGGCGATGGTGGCAGCCCGCGTCCTGAAGCCACAGTCGAAGCTGGCCACGACGCGTTGGTGGTCCAGCACGACGCTGACCGAGATGCTGGGCTTGGGCCAGACGGATGAGGACGAACTGTACGAGGTCATGGATTGGCTGCTGGAACATCAGGCCCCTATCGAAAAGAAGCTGGCAGCCCGTCACTTGGCTGAGGGCGGCCTTGCACTCTACGACCTGACGTCGAGTTACTTCGAGGGCGCAACCTGCCCCTTGGCCGAATTGGGGTACAACCGCGACGGCACGAAGGGGAAGCTCCAGGTCAACTACGGCCTGCTGACTAACCAACAAGGCATCCCTGTGGCGGTGTCGGTCTTCCAGGGCAATTCGGGGGATCCCAAAACATTGCTACCCCAGGTCGACAAGATGCGAACGGAGTTCGACATCAAGCAGTTCGTGCTGGTCGGCGATCGCGGGATGATCACCCAGAAACAAGTCGATGCGTTGCGCGGCATCGAGGGCTGCGGCTGGATTAGCGCTCTGCGCCCAGGGGCGATCAACAAGCTTGTTACGGGTGGCTCGATTCAGATGGGGCTGTTCGATGAACGCAACCTCTTTGAACTCACGCATCCGGACTTTCCCGGCGAGCGGTTGGTTGCGTGTCGCAACCCCGAGTTGGCCGAGCGGCGAGCAGCCAAGCGGATCAGCTTGATCGAGGCAACGACCCGGGAGTTGGACCAGGTCTCCCGAAGGGTGAGCCGTGGCCGGCTGCACGGCAAGGACGTGATCGGTGTGCGAGTGGGCAAAGTCGTCAACAAGTACAAGGTCTCCAAGCACTTTGTGCTTCACATTACGGACGATTCCTTCAGCTTCGAAATCGACCAAGCGGCGGCCGATGCCGAGACCGCGCTCGACGGCCTCTACGTGGTACGAAGCAGCGTCTCGACCGAGACGATGGACACCGACCAAACGGTCCGCAGCTACAAGCTGCTCAGCAACGT
>CAYHQK010000358.1:0-1741 GCA_964358535.1 uncultured Nitrospira sp.
CGCTATGCTAGGATTACTCATCTGTTCCGCATGGAGGACCACTGATGAGTGATCGCCGACCCACTGAACCACAGGACCAAGAACCCAAGGGCAAGACGGAGGACGGTGCGAATCCATCCATGCGTATGGGCTCCGACCCGCTTGAGCTGATAGAAGAATGTCTCGCCTCATTTCCTGACAGCGACCCACGCCAGAAGATCCTCTACAAACTGCGCCATGCCGTGACTCTCGGGCAAGCGGCGCAACTGCAGCGAGAAGTCGAATTCAAAAAAGCCGCTGACGTCATCGCGAAGCTTATCGCGCCGGCCAACCGGATCGGCACCTTGCTTGAGGTGCCGGGCGATGGCCTCGCCAGGATCCTGGTGGGGGGCGCTGAGTATTATGCCAGCGTCGATCCCAGGGTGCCGGCTGCCGAGCTCAAGATCGGCGCGCAGATTCTCGTCAACGAAGCCTTCGCCGTCATTAAGATTCTGGGTTATGACCGGAATGGCCCCGTGTTGAAAGTCGCGGAAGCCTTGCCGGATGGGCGGCTTCGGTTCGAGCAGGAAATGGGCCGGCAGGTCTTGATCCTCCAACGGTCGAGCGATCTGCTCGGGGTAGACTTGAAGGCAGGCGATGAGGTGCGGATCGAGCCAAGCCTCCATGTGGCGATTGAAAAACTTGAAGATAAAAAGTCCAAGTCCCACCTCCTGGACGAGGTTCCTACCGTCACGTGGGAGCAGATCGGCGGGCAAACTGAGGCGATCGCCGCCATCAAGAAGGCGATCGAATATCCCCTGCTCCATGCGGACACGTTTCAGCGCTTTAAGTTTACTCAGCCGAAAGGTTTTTTATTATATGGTCCTCCCGGCTGCGGCAAGACCTTGATCGGACAGGCGGCTGCCGCCAGCCTCGCCAAGCTGGTGGGGGGGGCGAGCCAGGCAACGGCTGGCGCGAAGGGCGATAAACCGCCGGTCACTCGCGGGGCTTTCCTCCATATCAAGGGGCCGGAAATTCTGAATATGTGGCTGGGAGAATCGGAGCGGATGGTCCGTGATCTCTTCGCCCAGGCCCGCGCTCGTCGGAAGGAAGGGGCCCTGCCATTTATTTTCATCGACGAAGCGGAGTCGGTGCTCGGCACGAGACGGGCCTCTCGGTCCTTCAATATTTCCAGCACCCTGGTGCCGATGTTTTGTTCCGAGATGGACGGGATCGAATCGCTACAGGATGTGGTGATCATTCTGGCTTCGAACAGGCCTGATTTGATCGACCCGGCTGTGCTGCGGCCAGGGCGCATCGATCGTAAGATTAAAGTGAGCCGTCCCAATCGTGATTCGGCTGCTGCAATTTTGAACGTGTATCTGACGGAGGACCTGCCGCTGGATCGGCAATGGATCGATCAGCATGGCGGGGATCGGAAGAAGTCCTGCGCCGACCTCATCGACCATGCGCTCTCCGCGATTTTTTCGCGTGTCGATGAGAACCGGCTCCTCTCAATCAGGCTCCGCAGCGGACAGAATAAGGTGCTCTATCGGGGCGATCTGATCAGCGGCGCGATCTTGTCTTCTATTGTGCAACGGGCGAAGGAACGGGCGATTGACCGGATGATTGCGTCAGGCGCGGACGAGCCAGGCGGCATGACCCTGGACGATCTGGTCAGCTCCGTACATGCAGAGTTCCGGGAGGGCGAGATGTTGCCGCCCGACGATGCGGCGGAAGAATGGCTCAAGCTCCTCGATCACCATCCGGAGCAGGTCGTCGG
>CAYHQK010000359.1:0-1737 GCA_964358535.1 uncultured Nitrospira sp.
GGGAGAATATCAAAGTGACGAGGCCCGAAGATCTGGTGATCGGCGAGGCCATTCTCGCGTCGCGGATGAAGGGGTGCGAGACGGGCGGGACGAGCGACGGTTCGAGGACAGAAGTTCGAGGTTTTCGGAGCTCCGAACCCTGAACTTCGAATTTTGGATCGCGCAAGTCGCGCTGACTGACGCACGGCGAATTACGAGGAGAGCCTATGACGATGCGGGTTGGTTGCGGGTACGACATCCATCCCTTGGGAGCAGGGCGGAAGCTGATTCTTGGCGGGGTCGAAGTGCCGCACAGCAAGGGCCTGTTGGGCCATTCCGATTCCGACGCCTTGGTCCATGCCCTCTGCGATGCGCTGCTTGGCGCGATGGGGGAGGGAGATTTGGGGCGGCACTATCCCAGCTCCGACCAACGGTTCAAAGATATTTCGAGTCTCAAGCTGTTGGAAGATGTGGTCGGGAAGCTTCGCGGGAAGGGGTATCGGATCGTGAACGTGGACACGATCGTGATTGCGCAGGCCCCCAGGCTCAGTTCCTACCTGGCGGCGATGCAGAAACAGATGGCGCTGGTGCTGGGGGTCGCCCCGGACCTGGTCAATGTGAAGGTCAAGAGCGGCGAAGGCATCGGCATGATCGGCCGGGAGGAAGGGATCGCCGCCCAGGCGGTCTGTTTGATCGAACGGGCTCCGGCAGCGTAAGATATTCATCTATGCTTCTGAAAACCATTCAAGAAGATCTTCGTGCGATCTTCGACCGGGATCCCTCGGCGACCAGCTGGCTTGAAGTCGTGCTGACCTATGCAGGCTTCCATGCCATGCTGGCCTATCGCGTGTCCCATTGGCTCAAGGCCCATCGCGTTCCGTTCCTCCCTCGATTCATCTCTCAGCTCGCCCGTTGGCTGACGGGGATCGAGATCCATCCATCGGCGAAGATCGGCCGGGGATTCTTTATCGACCATGGCATGGGTGTCGTGATCGGCGAGACGGCGGAGATCGGGGACTTTGTGACACTCTTTCAAGGCGTGACGCTCGGGGGAACGGGCAAAGAGCGTGGCAAGCGGCATCCGACGGTGGGGAACCATGTCGTGGTCGGAGCCGGAGCCAAGATTCTGGGCGGAATCACGATCGGCGATAATGTGAAGATCGGTGCCAATTCGGTGGTGCTGAAGAATGTCGCGGCTAATTCCACCGTGATTGGCGTGCCGGCCCGTGTGATTAAAACTCAAGGCGAGCGGCTACCAGATGCCACCATGGACCATATCAACCTGCCAGACCCCATTAGTGACAGACTCTTGTCGCTCGAACAGGAGTTGATCGAGCTTCGCAAGAAGCTGGAGAGTCAGGATTCCCCCCGACTGTTTTAGCAGGATGCTGAAACAGTCCGCCAGCTTCGTTCTCGCGTCACTCAGAGGCTCAACGTTTAGAATGAAGCCCTCGGAGGCCGGAAACACTATAGGGGGATTTTCCGTTCGCCAAGATCCATTCTAGGGGCGAACGGCCCACACGAAGTGTGGTGGGTACCTCCTCGCCTCTTCGCTTGCTGCGTCCTTGCTGGACGGCCTTTTTGAGCATCCTGCTAGTCTGCCCGCCACCACGATCTCCCGCTAGTCGTAGTCCACCCGCGTAAGACAGAGTC
Organism: uncultured Nitrospira sp.; assembly: GCA_964358535.1. Taxonomy (GTDB): domain Bacteria; phylum Nitrospirota; class Nitrospiria; order Nitrospirales; family Nitrospiraceae; genus Palsa-1315. The sequence goes on from CAYHQK010000359.1 coordinate 1,633, forward strand.
CATGAGGCGGAGCGGTTACTCCTGCTGCTCGCCGGTCCTTGGCCTTCAGAACCTCTGTCAGGCTGTGGGGCGTCCGTTTACCCAACCCGACTTCAACGACCGTTC
>CAYHQK010000360.1:0-1722 GCA_964358535.1 uncultured Nitrospira sp.
TCACGTCATACAGTCGAACGTCTTGGTCCCGACTTGAAGACTTTCAGACCTTCGATTTTCCGACTGTCATTTCCCCACACACTTCCCGATATAGTTCGATGGTCTTAGCCGCCACCTGTTCCCAGGAAAACTGCTTGGCCCGCTCGAAGCCTTTGACTCTCAACGCAGCTCGTAGCGGCTCATCGTCCAGCACACGGATCATGGCCTCGCCGAGCGCCTTCGCGTCTTGGGGATCTGCCAACACCGCTGCATCGCCCGCCACTTCCGCCAACGCGGTCGAATTGGACGTGAGCACCGGCGCCCCGCAAGCCATCGCTTCCAACACCGGCATCCCGAATCCTTCATAGAGGGAAGGGAAGACAAACAGATCGGCCGAGGAATACAACAACTGCAAATCGTTCGTGGATAACCGGCCCGGGCAGAGCACCTTCTCCTGTAAACTGCGCCTGCGAGCCGTCTCCTCATAGTTCCCGAACGGATGGATCGGCGAGCCGACCAGGACCAGCATGCGTGGTCCCAATTTCTTCCGCACCTTCTCCGCCGCCTCAAGGAAGGTCTGATGATTCTTGCGCGGGTCTGCCCCTCCAATAAATAGAACATAGCGAGCGGTCTTCAACCCGATCCGTTTCCGCAATTCCGCCATCGCCGGCTCATCCAGGCGTGGCACAAAGTCCTCCGACACGCCGTTGGGAATCACCCTGATATGTTCGCGTTTCAACCCATAAAGCTCCACGAGTTCTCTGGCGGAAAACTCGGATACCGTGATGGTCTTTCTCGCTCGCAACGCGGTCTGTCTCGTCTTGAAGGAGGAGGGCCATTGGCCCAACATCTTCTTCGAGTACTCCGGGTGGCGATCCAGCCAGAGATCGTGAATCGTGACGACTCCGCCATAGCGCCCGACCGTCTGCATCCGGAAGTTGGTCCCATGGTACAGGTCCAATTGATCGGACGGACCCTGCTTCCCCATTCCCCAGCGGCTTGAATTCACCCACTGGAGCCGCTCAACGCCAGGCCATGCTCCCACAGCCTCAGGCCGCTCGGCGCCAGGCTTGGCATAGGCGACAAAGTCGATGCCTTCTTGCCTTGCCAGCATCGTCCTGAGCAGATGGTAACAGTGCCACCCGACCCCGCCCATGTCTCCCACCATCGGATTTGCATCAAAACCGATTTTCATCCTCGCCCCTTCCCTACTGCCAATACTTCCCCATACAGCTGCTCCATCTGCACAACCGATGCAGCAAGACTAAATCGCTCCTGCGCACGGACCATTCCGTTACGGCCCATCCGCTCTCGACTCACCTTGTCTTCCAGGAGAGAAATCACGGTGACGGCCAATGACTCAACATCCCCAGGAGGAACCAGCAGGCCGGTTTCTCCCTGTGCCACCACTTCGGGAAGCCCCCCGGTCGTAGTCGCAACCACGGCCTTTCCCATGGCCATCGCTTCGACCACTGCGATCCCAAACCCCTCCATCAATGCCGGGTGCACATACAGATCAAGGGCAGCCAGGAACGGCTGAACCGGATCTTGGAAACCGACCATATGCACACGATCGGCAATCTTCAACTCCTGCGCAAGCCTCTTCAATCGATCGGCATAGCCGCTCTCATCACTGCCCACGATCAGGTAATGCACCGTAGGCACCGCACGGATGATCGCCGGAAGGGCCCGCAGCATGACCTCGTAGCCTTTCCGTGGAAACAAGTTGGCGATGGTGCCTAA
>CAYHQK010000361.1:0-1703 GCA_964358535.1 uncultured Nitrospira sp.
AACAACGTATTGATCAGCCTGCTGGACGCCGAAACCAATTTGGTGCATCGCCTCGCCGCCGCCGGAGTGCCACTCTCGACACTGGAGACCCTCAAGAGCGTCCCTCAACTCTGGACGATTTATGCCTCGTGCTTTAAACCGGAATTTCGTATCAGCCAATCGTATTACATCCCGCACGATCAGACCCCGGCAGAGTTGAAACAAAGTGGCGCGCGCACGACCACATCCTCCCGGGAAGGGGCGGGGGATGATCGGTTTGGATTTTTGGAACTCAAGAGGTCAGGAGAGGCCTGGGCGGTCGGGACCTATCTGGTGAAACTGTTCATCACGCCGCTTGGGCAACAGTCCTTTCATGCAGGCAATCAGGTCGGCACCATGCGGTTTACTATTGTCGAGGTTGCTCCTGCCGGCGTGAGTCCGCATAAGTAGCGTCATTCACAACAGAGAAAAGGAACAGGATGGGAGAGCGTATTAAGGTTACGGATCAAGAGAAGCTGACGTTGCTCTATGAGCGATTCAGAGACGTCTGTTTGGTCGAGAAGGAAGTCTGGAAAGAGATTTTCATGCCGCGGGATATCACGCAGGGCCCCGTCAGGACCAACGTGCAGGATCGCTATGACGTGGAGATCGATGATCCGGCGATTGAAGATGCCCTGGAGGCGAATATCCCTCGCGGCAGCCAGAGCTTGGCTGCCGCGATTCAGGAATATCGAGCCAATATTTCGTTTTACCGAAAGGCGTGAGGAGCGTCAGCAGGCACTTGTCCCGTTGCCGCGTCCGGTTAGAGTCGTTCCAAGGCGTCAATACGCGCTTCGATCGGCGGATGCGTGGCAAAGAGATGCATGAATCCCGACGAGTTGCCGGAGATCTTCATGGTCGCCAGCGCATCCTGTGACGAGTACTCGATCTGCGACCTGGTGACCCAGCGATCGATCGCGCGAAGGGCCGAGATCATCGAGTCCTTGCCGTAGACCTTGGCGGCAAAGGCATCCGCGCCATATTCGCGATGCCGTGAAAACCAGCTGATCAGGACCGAGGCCAGGACACTCACGATGATCTGAAGCACGATCGAGAGCCCGAAACCGAGCATCGCTTGATCGCGTTCCGCAAAGAACCGGCGCACCCACATCGAGATGTAGTACACGAAAGTATTCATCAGCCCCGCCAGCACGGTCGTCGCGAACATGTCTCCATTGTAGACATGGCCCATTTCGTGGGCCAGGACGGCCCGGACTTCCTGCTCCTGCAGATGCGTCAATAAGCCCGTCGAGACGGCCACCATGGAGTTGTTCTTGCTGGGGCCTGTCGCGAAGGCGTTGGGATCGGCTGATTCGTAGACCCAGACCTCAGGCATCGTAATGTGAAGCCGCTGCGCGATCTCCTGGACGGAGCCGTACACGACCTGTTCGGCATGGGACTGGGGTTGCGTGATCTGGCGGCAATCCAGCATGGCCCGCGCCATTTGTTTGGAAAAGGCCAAACTGATAAAGGCGCCGCCAAAGCCGAGCACAAGGGCCCAGACTAACGAACTCAGATCGACCGATCCTCTGAGATCGATCCCGAACATCGGCAGCACGATATTGATCAGTAACGGCACGGTGAGCGAGAGCGTCACCATGATCAGAATATTGGCGGCCAACAGTAGGAACGTACCCTTCATCCACTTCATCGAGATCCTCCTTCAAGACTATCGACCCGCCTTG
>CAYHQK010000362.1:0-1695 GCA_964358535.1 uncultured Nitrospira sp.
AACTGGACCCAGTTCGACAATACGGAGCTGCCGCAACATCGCGTCTGGCTGGACCGCTACGAGATCGATCGCGATGAAGTGAGCCTCGGGGAATATCTGGCCTTCCTACAGCAACAGAAGCTCCATCCATCGGACGAGCTGCAAAAACTCATCTGGCACGTCATCACGATCCATTCCGTCTCGGACCAGACCCTCAGCCGGTGGCCCGCCCTCTATGTCACCTGGACCGAAGCGAAAGATCTCTGCGCGGCAAAGCACAAACGGCTTCCGACGGAAGCAGAATGGGAAAAAGCGGCGAGAGGCCCGGACGGCGGACTGTTTCCCTGGGGGAAAGCGGATCCCGACCAGACCCTCGCCATGTTCGGGCAGCACCATATGCATGAGATTCCCATTCTCGCGGCGGTAGATTCGCATGACGCAGGCAAAAGCCCCTATGGCCTCCACCATACGGCGGGAAACGTCGCCGAATGGGTGCAGGATTGGTTCGGGTTCGACTACTACGCCTATATGCCGGAGCGCAATCCGCCAGGCCCGACCAGCGGGCGCTATAAGAGCGTCCGCGGCGGCTCCTGGAAAAGCAACCAGATCATGCTCCGAACCGCGACCCGCGGCGGATCAGCGCCGGATCAACGGTCACCCGCTATCGGATTTCGCTGCGCGCAATCGCCCGTTCAAGAAGAGACACCGACCGTTGTAAAATAGCCCGTTGCTTAAGCCACGGCACATTCCATGATGGCCGATACTCACAGCCCCATGCGCGCTGACACAACCGCCCGACGAGCCACGAGATCTCGCCTGATTCTTCTGATCGCAGCGATCACCGTAACCGGCTGTGCCGGAGGACAGCCAGTCCCCACGGACAAACAGGGCTGCTGCCAGAGGGAAGAAGCAAGCCCCCATCGAGCCGCCATCGTCCGCACCGCCACCCAACTCATCGGAGCCAGCACCCTTGAAGTCAACGGCCGCCCGATCGCCTACGACTGCGCCGGCGTCACCCGCGCCATCTTCCTGAAGCACGGCATCGATCTCTACGACAGCAGCGCGCGCGATCCCAACGCCAATGGAGTCCGGCTCATCGATGCCCATGTGCGTCAGTACGGCACCCTCCATCGAGGGCCGGTCGTCCACCCAGGCGATCTCGTCTTCTTCAATAACACCTGGGACTATAACGGGGATGGCAGGGTGAACGATCCGCTGACGCACGTCGGGATCGTCGAATGGCAAGAGCCCGATGGCACCATCCTCTTTATCAGCCGCGTGGCCGGCGCGGTCGAGCGCTATCGCATGAACCTCGCCCTCCCGCACGTCCATAAAACCGCCGACGGCAAAATCCTCAACGACTATCTCCGCCGCAAAGATGCCATCGACCCAGCCAACACCGGCTACCTCACAGGGGAACTTTTTGCCCAGTTCGCCACTCGCGTCGGGCGCTAAGAAGAGACCGACATCGTCCGCACCGGCTTCCTCGCGGCGTGGCAGCGACTCCATTCTGCGAAAGCTCTGCTACACTGACTCTATGGCACTATCGTCACCCTCGACTCCGCCGGCCCAAGACAACCCTCTGCGCTGCACGCTGCTGGAGATGCGCGAGAGGCTCCTGTCGCTCTATAGCGCGTTGATTACGGCGGAGCAACTCACCTACGAACGCATCCACGGCCGCGTCGAATCGCCGGACGAGCTCCTCCATTTGGTGCT
>CAYHQK010000363.1:0-1688 GCA_964358535.1 uncultured Nitrospira sp.
TTCGAGCCGCCCAAGAGGACAAGCGTCTGCTTGCCTTCGTTCAGGCCCAGGCGTCGGGTTCTCCTGAGAAATCCTCGCTCAACGCCGGTGTCGCAGCCTGAACAGGCCGGCCAGTGACTCGTAAATCGTGAAACGTGAAAGGCTTCTGAGGAAGGGCGCTCGGCCGTCCTGCGTCTTCAGCAGCCTGTTAGAGCGGAGTTTCCCAGGCAGAGTGGAGCGGATGCTCGTTGATCAGCGCCTCGTGTGTTGCGAGGTCATAGGGTTCAATGGCGAGATCCTGCTCATCGAGCGGTTCCGGGCAGGCGGGGGAACAAAGATAGGCGCGATAGGATTCCGCCTTCTCTTTCGTGGCGAACCGGCAGAGTCCATATTCCGGCATTCCGGATGAGGGATGCCAAAAGGCCAGCTCAATCGCGCTCCCTTGGTAGATGCCGAGGGTGCGGTGCCGGATCTGAAATCCGCCGGGCAAATGTGAAGAAGGCTCAAGCGACATTGGACAGTTTACCTTCGTATCATAATGGTGACTCTCATGATAGCATGACCAACATCCTGCGCTAAAGACCGCGCAGGCACGTCGAAGGAGGACCACTATGAGCCGTCGCATCTCGGTACTCGCCACCATCGCCATGGCAGTTCTGTTCACAGGCCTCACGGGCTGCGGCTACAACGACCTTCAGGGACTAGACGAAGACACGAAGGCCGCCTGGAGCGAAGTGGTCAATCAGTACCAGCGGCGGGCCGATCTGATCCCGAACCTGGTGGCCACCGCCAAGGGCTATGCAGAACATGAGAAGGAGACGCTCGAAGGAGTGGTGCAGGCGCGCGCGCAGGCGACCGGAATTCAAGTGACGCCTGACACGTTGAAAGATCCGGCCGCTTTCGAGCAATTCCAGAAGGCGCAAGCCAATCTTACCTCATCGTTAGGCCGCCTCATCGCCATCGCAGAGAATTATCCGAATTTGAAAGCAGACCAGAACTTCCGCGATCTCCAGAGCCAACTCGAAGGGACGGAGAATCGCATCGCCGTCGCGCGCAAGCGCTACATCGAGAAAGTGGCGGAGTACAACAAGGGCGTCCGCTATTTCCCCACAAACCTGACGGCCAAGTTCCTGCTCCATCTGGAAGAAAAGCCGAACTTTACCGAGGCGGATGAGAAGGCTGTGGCAAAGCCGCCAGAGGTGAAGTTCTAAGGGGACATTAGTTGACCATGAATGTGATCAACATGAGCCGTGTCTGGCGAAAGCCGGCGCGGCTCATTGTCTTTCTCGGGGTGCTGCTCATCGCGGCTTCGGTCTGGGCGCTCGATGTGCCGCCACTCACAGGCCGCGTCGTAGACCTCGCGCAGGCGCTGCCGACTGAGGTCGCAGCCTCGCTCACCAATGATCTTGAAGCCCACGAGACGAAGACTAGCAACCAAGTTGTCGTTCTGATTCTGCCCTCCCTTGAAGGGGAACCGATCGAATCCTTTTCCCATCTCGTCAGCACCACCTGGAAGCTCGGGCAGAAGGGGACCGATAACGGTGTGCTGTTGCTCATTGCCCTGCGCGAGCGAAAAGTCCGTATCGAAGTGGGCTATGGCCTCGAAGGCACCTTGACGGACCTCCGTTCCGCGCACATCATCCGTCAGGAGATCGTGCCGCATTTCCGTGCAGGCGATCTGCCAGGCGGCATCGTTGCCGGAGTCCAGG
>CAYHQK010000364.1:0-1684 GCA_964358535.1 uncultured Nitrospira sp.
TTGCGGAATCCGCAGCCGTAAACGCTTGAACAGGCGCCACGATCATATAGGACGCAATCACGTCAACCAGCAGGAGATACAACACTAGGGCTAGTTTTTGCCGCATACGATCCCCACCAAGAAACACAGCACAAACAATGCTGAGAACTCCAACTGATTGACGAGCGTGAGATCCGTCCAGACCATCGCGCAGCCCTTTCTGCGCTCCTTACTTCGCAGGAGGAAGCGACACCGCCCCCGCGGGTGCATAGCCCGTCACATCCACGAATCGTTGCCCTTTGTATTCTCTGAGATTAACCGTGAGGTGACAGGGCTTCATCTTGTTGGCGTCCATCAGCTTGTAGAGGTGCTCGTGCTCATCGGAGATGCTCGCCTCCAAGCTGGTCGTATCCTCATCGAAGTAGAGCATCGCGGTACGATACGTGCGGGAACCATCCTGACTCGGCTTCGACTTCACCCCCATGACCACACAATTGGCTACGAACTTGGACATGATGTCTCCTTTCCATCGGACCATTGAAACCAGCCCTGCTGATAGCAGGACCAGAGAAACACGAACACGGTGCCACAGGCTCGACACCGGCCACGCACTCGCGGCCCGCACATGTAGAGCCTTAGGACGCCGGTTCGACAGAGCCGGCAGAGAACCCGTTTCTGGGATCCCACGCCCGCATCTTGTTCTTGAGCCGCCGTGCCTCCTGGCCGCTTGCCAGCAACCCCAGGTGTTTGCCTCCCCATCGTTCCACCCCCTCGACAATAATGCTGACCAACCATTTCTCACCCGCCTCCGGATGCGCACAGAGCAGCCCCAACATCGGGGCCAAGCTCTTCTCCGCCCACCGTTTCACCTCTTCGATCTTCTTCACGGATGTGGCAATCTCCAGCCGCGCCCGCTGCATCCCCTCCGTCAGCACTTTCCACCAGTCCAGGAGGGGCGCGTAATAGCGATCCTTGGGATCATCGGCGCGTGTACAGTCACGGAAATCCAAGGCACTGCGAAAGACCCCAACGATGTACTTCTGGAATTGGTCCTGATCGAGCCCGGACAACGCCATGCCCACGGCATCGGCGCGTTCCGCTTTCCATTCCATTTCCCAGCGAATCCAGGTGCCTTCGACGGGCTTCTCTTTCGAACGCTGTTCCGCGGCCTTGTCGTAGATCCGCAAATAGGTATCCGACTGGCGGGACCCCATGCACAGCGTTTTGCCGGTGTCCGACCCCGAACCCAGATCCAGGCCCGATATCAAGCGGGACTGACGGAAGTGCGAGACACAATGCCCCGCCTTCACCGCTGCATAGATGCGATCGACATCGATCACGCCGTTTCGATCATCGAGCGCCACATCAATGCGACCAAAATGTCCGTTCTTCTCAAACACCCACGTCGCCACGTCGTGAAACTTCTGATAGGTCCAGTCACTGATCAACTCTTGGGAGAGATCCACATGCACTTCACGAGGGGACCAACTGGCCGCCGTCCCGATCCGTCCTAATCCGCCAACCCCACCACGTGACAGCCAGCCTTGCCGGTAGCCCAGGAAGCCTTTTTTATCCTTGATCCAATCGCCTCCCACTAGGGCGATCACCTCATCCGCAGTGGAGTCCGGCACGGTGAAACGAAACCACCCCAGCACACATGTCCATGCACTCATGAGACCCTCCGTGAGGAACCTTGGAAATTCCG
>CAYHQK010000365.1:0-1682 GCA_964358535.1 uncultured Nitrospira sp.
TGTTAGCGATCACCAGAAAACGTATTTTTTTGAACATTAGCCGAGGCGGAGCTCTCGTCGGCGATGCGGCGCATCTTGAACCGTAGGTACTCGAGGTAGTGGTCAGGCGCAGGATGGTCCAGTAGTTCGTCGATGACGGGCTGGAAATAGGCCAGCGAGCGAATCGGCGGCAGCGGCAGCGCTTCGGCGGGCCTGATCAAGCGACGCAGCGAGGCCAGCAGGAGAGCCGTCTCGACCAGGCGCAAGGGGACATTGCGGTCATGCAGACGGCGGGCCAGTCGCTGATCCTGAACGCTGGCACACAACGGTGTCTCCGGAAGCTCGACGTACAGGACGATGACGGCGGCGACGTAAGTCGCCGGCTCGAGGTTGGGCGGAGCAGACGTGCTCATTTTTTCCTCCGCCGGGCGGCCGTTTCCTGTTCGCTTTCCCGGACCCGATAGCTGTTGCCCTCAACGACGGTCACGTCGGCATGATGCAGCAGGCGGTCCAACAGCGTGACGATGCAGGTGGCATTGGGAAAGACTTCGTTCCATTCTTTGAACGGTCGGTTCGTGGTAACAATCACGGACTTACGTTCGTAGCGTCGATTGATGACTTCATAGAGCAAGTCGGCGGCTTTGTCGTCGAAGGACAAGTAACCGACCTCGTCGATGCATAATAGACCCACGTTGGCGTAGCCGCGCAGCTTGCGGCGGCGTCCTTCCGGACTCTGGCGATGCAACTCTTCCAGCAAGGCCGGTGCGGAACGGAACAGGACCGAACTTCCGGCCAGCACAGCGGCGTGGCAGATGTTTTGAGCGATCATGGTTTTGCCCAAACCGTTGCGGCCCACCAGGACCAGGTTGCGGCCTTCGCCGAGGAAATCCAGCGTGAGGGCGCGCTCAATGAGATCTCGTTCGATCTTGGTCGGCCAGGTCCAATCGAAGTCGGCCATCGGTTTGAAGCTCTTGATCCCGGAGAGCCGCAGGCGCCGTTCCAGGCTGCGACGGGAGCGTTCGTCCGCTTCGAGCTGTGCCAGTTGCTCCAGCATCTGGCGTGGAGACCAGCGCGCTTTCGCGGCCCGCGCCAGAAAGTCGTCCAACTGGGTGGGGATGGCGCGCAAGCCGATCTGTTGGAGTTGACCGGAGAGGTTATTGATCGGGGTCGTCGTCCGAGTTGGCGAGTTCATCGTAGGTCTCCAGGTCGTGAGGTCGAACCTCGATGGATTGAGCCTCGGGGTGACGGCTGAGATCGACCGCCAAGGGCTTTCGGGACGGCACCCAGCGATGCTGTCTACGCAACAGGAAGGCGACGGAAGAGGCGCGTGGTGTATTCCGCTCCAGCGCTTCGCGAATCGCGCGACGCAACGCGGCCGGGCCATATACGTCCAGCAGTTTGATCAGTTGGGCGGTTTGACTGCCCGCCGATTCTCCGTGCTCGAAGGCCAGATCCAGCAGTGTTTCGCTTTCCGGCACGGCTTGAGTCAGGCGACCGGTAGGTGTGGCGTGGAAGGCCTTGCGCTTGGCCGTCAGCAGGGCTTGCTGATGAGCCGGGTTCAGCACCAGTTGGTGACGGTCGTAGGTGCGTTGATGGCGGGCGATCTCGGTGGTCCCCTCCAGAATCCGGACCATTGTGTCGGAGGCCACTAAGGTCAACTGGCGGCCCACGGCTTCGGGCGGGATGGAGTAATCGTTGAGATC
>CAYHQK010000366.1:0-1677 GCA_964358535.1 uncultured Nitrospira sp.
CATGAGGACGGAGCCTGGCGTTTCCTCGGGAATGCCGGCGTTGCGCCAAGCGCAGAGCCGTTTACGTCGAGTCCGCATCACCCACTCTTTTAGTCACAGCAGAATGCTGAAAACGTCCGCCAGCTTCGTTCTCGGCTCATCGAAATCCTCAACGTACCCCTGAGGGTACGCCTCCGGTTTCGACTCGCCTGCGGCCTTGCTGGACGGCCATTTTGAGCATTCTGTGGAATGGCTCTGCCTCTGTACTTACGTTACGGGCTATCGGTCTCGGATTCGGCCGAGCAACGGTGATGGCTCGTGATTCCATCAGGGCTCCAACTTCTTCGTTCGCCGCTTCGATCTCAAACTGCTCGCGTCGGATCTCGTTGCCGGCGCGATTACGATAGACCAGCTCGTCCGTCTCGAAATCATATTCCGGACACTCGGCGCTCTCCCACCGCTGCACGAAGTAGTGGGCGTAGAGGGTATAGAGGCCGTGGTCCTTGCGGTTGTGCCGCAGGACATACTCGGGCATGGTCTGGATATCCAGATCGGCATGGTAATGCTGGAGCCACAGATAATCGCCAAGGATCACCAGTTTGATCAACGGGGAATCCGAATAGAGCTTGAGTTTGACGTCCTTCCCCATGGCCTTCAGCCGCTTGAGGAGCTGGATGCTGTGCCGGACTTCTTTCCGGAATGTGTCCAGCGTGAACTCGGGATGGTTGACCGCCTGGATGCGCGCGCTCGCTTCCTGGCTGTAGGGATTCACCAGCATGATTCTGGCTCCCAGGCATTTGTCGAGAACCGACGACAGTCCTCCCACTTGATCCACAAAGGTGCTATGGCCGCTGGACCCGATGACCGAGATGGTCCGGCCTGTGCCCTGCTCGTCTTTGAGTTGCTCGATGTGCTGTTGGGCCCCCCGCGTGCGGCGCGGGAAGAACGAAACGAGGCCTGCGCCGGTCGCCACGGTGGCGAGGGCCCGGTCCCGCCTGCTGCGATGGACATAGTTGAGGCAGACGATCAGGAGGATCGCCACCGTCATTTCCACGGCGATGAGCGAGAGCTTGTCATGTTCGACGCGAGACCAGAACGACAAAAACTGTTTGGCGCCTGCCGGCAGCAAGAGCGCGATACCGGCGCTCATGGCGACGATAAGAATGTGATAGAGCGTCCCTGCGGCGTCGCGCAGGAATGCCCGGACTGTTGACCATACGGATAGAAACAAGGATGCACCTCTTGGGTTGTAACGGACGACCCCACGGCGATGTCGGGCTAGCAATGCGAGCGATGGATGGGTACGCCTAAAGCGGAGTGCTCAGCAGATGCAGAACGGCTGCGTGCGGACAAAAAAATATCGCATGAGACTTTGTGCCTAGTGGGGGACTGCAGCCCCCGAACACGGAAGGTCTTATGCGATCAAGGCCACCTTAGCATGGACAGAGCGGCGAAACAAGAGCCGATAGCCGAGGGGACGAAGAGCTGATGGCGTATAGCGGGGAGAGAGACCGTCTGCGTTTATGTTAGGTCCGATACCATCGGCCATCAGCTCTTGTCTTCTTACCAGCTCCTAGTACTGGAGCGTTGAAGGCTCCCGATGAAACTGCGCCACCGAGGGATGTACCAGTTCGGCGAAGTCGCGATAGCGGAGCTTCATGGCTCCCGTATGGGTTCCTGCGTCGAAAAAGATGTGTT
>CAYHQK010000367.1:0-1672 GCA_964358535.1 uncultured Nitrospira sp.
CCGCCGAGGCTGTGTAAAAACCCCGATTTATGCTATGCTTACTCATGGTTGGAGGGCTTTGCATGGCAGGTTTCATCGAGGGTGTCAGCCGAGATCAAACGACGCTTTTCCCGGAGCGGTTGGACGACTGGATCGGGGAAGATCGCCTTGTGCGCGTGGTTGATCTGTTTGTTGACCAGCTTGATCTGGCCGCGCTCGGTTTCCAACGCCATGCCGCGGCGCGCACCGGACGGCCAGGGTATCATTCGGCTGTGCTGCTCAAGCTTTTCATCTACGGCTATCTGAACCGGATCCCCTCCAGCCGCCGCTTGGAAGGCGAAGCCGGTCGCAATGTCGAGGTGATGTGGCTGACCGGACGACTGGTTCCTGATCACAAGACCATTGCGGATTTCCGGCGCCGGAATGGCCCGGCGATCCGTAAAGCAAGTGCGAAGTTCGTCGAACTCTGTCGCCGGATTGGCGTTCTGAAGGGTGAGGTCGTGGCCGTCGATGGCAGCAAGTTCAAAGCGGTGAACAATCGGGACCGGAATTTCACCAAAGGCAAGATCGCCAGCCGCCTTGCGCATCTGGAATCCGAGGTCGGCCGTTACATCGAGGAGGCCGACCGGATCGACCGTCAGGAAACCGGCGCAGCACGGGCTGAGCGGTCGGCGCATCTGACCAGCCGATATCACCGCATCCGACAGGAGATTGAACGCTTGCTGGCGATGGACGAAGCACTGGCCGATGCACCAGACGGGCAGATCTCGCTCACAGATCCCGATGCCCGGGCAATGGCGACACGCGCGCAGCATAGCGGACATGTCGGCTATAATGTTCAAAACGTTGTTGATGCCGAGACGCATCTGATCGTGACGCACGAGGTCACCAATCAGGGGCATGACCGGGATCTTCTGACCTTGATGGCCACGCAGGCAAAGGCTGTTCTGCAGCGCGAGGATATGCATGTCCTGGCCGACAAGGGCTATTTCAGCGCTCAGGAGATCCTCGCCTGCCACGAGGCGGGCATCACCGCGACCGTGCCACGGTCGGATACGTCTGGGGCCCGGTCGAAGGGGCATTTCGTGAAGGCCGACTTCGCATATGAGCATGACGCCGACATCTATCGCTGCCCGGCGGGTCAGGCACTGACACACCGCACCACGACCGAGCAGCAAGGGCTGCAAATGCGGCGCTATTGGACGAACGCGTGCAAGGACTGTGACCTCAAGAGCCGCTGCACCACCGGGCAGGAACGGCGGGTCTCTCGATGGGAGCACGAGCATCTCGTCGAAGCCTCGAACGCCCGGCGTCGCGGCCCGTCAGCCCCTATGCGCGTCCGTCGATCGACGGTCGAGCATCCGTTCGGCACGATCAAGTCCTGGACCGGGCCATGCCATTTCCTGACCCGGCGGCTTTCCGGCGTGCGCACGGAAATGGCTCTGAACGTGCTGGCCTATAACGTCAAGCGCATGATCGCGCTGGTCGGGATCAAGGCTCTGATGGCCGCAATTCCGGGATAGGGAGAGGTTGCCCTTCGCATCCGTCGAAGATCAGGGCGCGCCAAGACCCAGAAAGGCCTCCTGACGCCTCACAAGCCGGCATTCCGACCAATTCGGCCCGAAGATCACATCCAAAGTCGAAATCGCGCCGTTGCATGATCAGCCGCAAAGTTTCCACACAGCCTCCGCCC
>CAYHQK010000368.1:0-1654 GCA_964358535.1 uncultured Nitrospira sp.
GAGGCGTACCCGGAGGGTACGTTGAGGGTCTGAACGATGCGAGAACGACGCTGGCGGACTTTTTCAGCATCCCGCTAGACGGAGGATGAGGCCGAGGTTCCGATCAGCGCGTCCACAAAAGCCTCACTCTGAAAATCTTGAAGATCCTCGACGGACTCCCCGACTCCGATCAGCCGCACGGGCAGCTTGAGTTCCTCGGCAATCGCGACGACGATCCCGCCGCGAGCGGTGCCATCGAGCTTCGTCAGGACCAAGCCGGTGACGCCGACCGTCTGATGGAATTGACGGGCTTGCGCCAACGCGTTCTGCCCGACCGTCGCGTCCAACACGAGGAGCACTTCGTGCGGCGCACCGGGACATTCCTGCGCAATAACGCGCGTGATCTTGCGGAGTTCGTCCATGAGGTTCGATTTCGTATGGAGCCGGCCGGCCGTATCGATCAGGACCACGTCCACCTGCCTGGCCTTTGCTGCGGCGATTCCATCGAACGCGACGGCGGCTGGGTCAGAGCCATGGCGGTGGCGAATCACGTCGACGCCAACCCGGTCAGCCCAGACTTGCAGTTGGTCAATGGCCGCCGCGCGAAAGGTATCGGCTGCCACCAACAAGGGCACCTTCCCTGCCTGCACAAGCCGTTGCGCAATCTTGGCAATCGTCGTGGTCTTACCCACCCCGTTCACTCCCACAGCCAGGATGACGAAGGGTTTGGGCCCCTTCGCGAGCAGGGCCTCCAACGACAGACCCTGCACCGGCGTCAGCACATCCAGCAACGTGTCACGCAACGTGTGCTGGACCAGGCCTGATTGCGAGGCATCGGTCCCTTGCAACTGTTTCTTGAGACGCTCCATCACACGCTCCACCACGCGGGCACCGAGATCGGAAGCGATGAGGGCTTCTTCGAATTCTTCCAGGAGGGCTGGATCCGCCGCACGGCCCAGCAGACGATCCAAGGACCCGCGCACGACATCGCGTGTTTTGGTGAGCCCCTCGCTCAGTCGCTGCAACCATCCCATAGATCTACTCGCGCCGCTTTCGATTTACTCGTTTCGGCATCGACCCGATCGCGCGGAGAACCATCCGTTCCCGTCGCTGCATCCGGCGCGCTTCCTGCTCGCTCCGCTCATGGTCATAGCCGCAGAGATGCAAAATGCCATGGACCAACAACACGGTGAGTTCTTCATCCAGCGATCGCCCGCCCTCTTTCGCCTGGCGGACTGCCGTTGGCACGGCAATCACTACGTCGCCCAACAGTCCCTCGGAAGCATGGGGCGCCTCCCTCATGGCAAAGGCCAGCACGTCGGTCGTGCGATCCTTCCCCCGATACCGATGATTGAGGCTCTTCATCCGCTGATCGCCCACAAGCAAAATCCCCAGTTCAGCCGACGATTCCCCGACAGAGGAAAGAATCGCCCGCGCCTGCCGATCCAGGCGAGCCTGGTCGAAAGTCACACGTCGAACCTGAGTCTGCATATGGACCGGCATTAATAAGTCCCCTGAAAAATACTGTGGCGCGCGGGAAACCCCATGGCCCACGAATCGTAGCTACCAAATAAATATCCCACAGGATGCTCAAACAGGCCGTCCAGCAAGGCCGCAGCAAGCGAAGAGGCGAGGCGTACGTTTCGGTACGTTGAGCCTCTGAGCGACGCGAGAA
>CAYHQK010000369.1:0-1634 GCA_964358535.1 uncultured Nitrospira sp.
TCCACTGCGCGCGTCCAACGAGGGCCTTCCCAGGCCGCGCGTTGCGCGAGCACAGAGGACAGCCCGCCTACCCCTCTCAGATCTTATTCTCCTGTCCGTTGCCGATACCGCTCAGCCTGCTTCGGATCCACCTTACGCATACGCTTGAGCAAATTATCTTTATCCGGCGACCCGGTCTCAGGCCTCTTCGGCCCCCCGCCCTCCTCGGACGGACTCGGAGCCTTCGGCATCGGATTGCCAGGCCCTTCCCGACGTTCCGGCATTGAGCTGTAGTTCATGATCGGGACTCCTTTTCTCTGTTCCATGCGGTCAGCGCATCCATCGGGGATGCCGCTCGCTCGAAGAGCTGCGCACAGGCCTGCACGTCCTCCGGCTTAAAGAGGTCGCCCATCTCCAACGTTCTCGACAGCAGCCCTCCGCTAAACTGAATCCGTTCCCACTGCATCGATTTGATCTGATCCGGAAACCGTCTGACGCAGAGGCCGCGAATGCCCGCTCTCGTATCGGCCGGGCCGGCCACCAAGGCCGACTCGATGTCCTGTTCCGACGTCATCCGCCAAGCCTTCCCCTCTGCCTCCAGCCCCAGGAAGAGCCCGCGCTCCGGATTTACATTATGGTACTCCAAATCCAAACTCGCCAGCCAGGGGTCCTCCCAGCCAAGCTTCTCTTCCTGCATAAAGGTTTCTAACAGCCAGAGCTTGGTCACCCAATCAAGCTTCCCGACCAGCTGCCGCCGATCACCGGCCAGCAATCGCAACGTGGCAGCCCATTCGCGCAGGACCCAATCGGTCTCTGCATCAGCCCCGGCCAAATGTTTCTGAGCCGCGAGATAATACTGTTCTTGAATGTCGAGGCCCGTGATGGTACTGCCGTTTCTCTGACGAACCGTGGCCTTCAAACTCTGATCGCGCGACAGCTGCTTTACCGCTGCAACCGAATGTTCCAATTCAAGAGCCGGGGCAGCCCCTCGCGCGATCAACTCCAGGGCCAACTGCGTCGTCCCAACTTTCAGGGCCGTGGCATATTCGCACATATTGGCATCGCCGATGATGAGATGGAGCCGCCGATATTTTTCCCGCACCGCGTGCGGCTCGTCCCTCGTATTCAGAATTGGCCGGTTATGCATCGTATCGACGCTCAGATCCGTCTCCATAAAGTCGGCCCGTTGGGAGAGCTGATAGGAGCCTGGCACGAATCCGCTCTCCTGCCCCTCCACCCCGACTTTGCCGGCTCCGGCAATGATTTGCCTGCTGACCAGGAACGGCAGCAGCCCAGCGGTCAGCGCAGGGAAGGGAATCGAACGTGAGAGGAGATAGTTATCGTGGCAACCGTAACTATGGCCGTGGAAGTCCGTGTTGTTCTTATAGAGCTGCACCGGAGACCCGCCCAGCACCTGGTTGCGGCGCTCCGCCGCCCGCTGAGCGATCCGCTCCCCGGCCCGGTCATGGGCCAGAAGATCTTTCAACGTCCGACATTCGGGCGTGGAATATTCAGGGTGCGTATGGTCGTTGTAGAAGCGGGCCCCGTTCGGAAGGACCAGGTCGCTCTTCATCTCATGAAACGAAAAAGGCCGATGGGCATCGACCTTGGCAAACTCGTCTTCTTCTTTGTCCTGTTGCAGACCTAAGACCCGG
>CAYHQK010000370.1:0-1618 GCA_964358535.1 uncultured Nitrospira sp.
CGTCGGTGCTCAAGCAGGCTGGCCACGAGTGCGTGATGTTCGATCAGGCGAACCCCGACACGCCGAATGAGGTGATCCTCGAGGAGATCAACCGGCAACAGCCGGACCTGGTCGGTCTCAGTTTTCTCAGCACCACCAGCTATCCCTACGCGAAGATCTTGGCCCGTCAGATTCGCGCCATGAACCAGAAGGTCAAACTGGCTTTCGGCGGTGTCTTTGCCAGCTTGAATGCCGCGCTCGTCAAACTACAATGTCCGGAAGTGGATTTCGTCTGCCGTGGCGATGGTGAGCAGCTGCTCCTCGATCTTCTCGGGCAGCTCGAAAATCCTGTCGCTGTGGCTGGCTTGACCTGGGCCAAGGATGGCCAGGTCATTCAGAACCCGGGTCGCCCGATGGAGCGCCATCTCGATCAATGGCCCTTTCCTGATCGCGAAGGCCTCGAGCTCGATTTCGTGGAGTCCATGCCGCTCGACGTGCCGGCGGTGCTCTCGATGGAGCGGTTCACGACGATGCAAACCTCCCGCGGCTGCCCCTGGCCCTGCATCTTCTGCGACATTCCGATCTTCAACGAAGGTAAGTGGCGCGCGAGGACTGCGGCGCACGTGGTCAGTGAACTCAAGTATCTAGAAGCCTGCGGCTACGGGTCCGTCTATTTCGTGGACGACCATTTCCTGCTTCAGCCCAAGAGGATCGAGGCAATTTGCCAAGGCGTGATGGACGAGAAGCTCACGATCCAGTGGGGCATCGAAGGGCGCGTGGACTCGGTCGCCCAGCATCTGTTTCCCGCCATGGCCAAGGCCCATTGCCGGACGGTCATGTTCGGGATCGAAAGCGGGAGCCAGAAGATTCTCGATCGCCTCAAGAAAGAGCAGACGTTGGCGGAAGTCGCCACCGCAGTCAGGAACGCCAAGAAGGCCGGCATCGAGATCGTGCATGGCTTCTTTACGGTGGGCAATCCCGATGAAACGGTCGAGGATATGAATGCGACGTTCGATCTGGCGTCCAAGCTGCCGCTCGACACGTTCGGCTTTAATCGGCTCTGCGTCTATCGGGGCACCCCGCTCTGGCAGGAATATGTGAAGCGGGGGTTGGTCAGCGAAACGACCGATTGGTACAAGTATTTCAAATGTTCGGAGATTGATCCGACCTGTTTGCCGGGCGAAGTGATCAACGAGGTTCGTCGGCAAGGGCTCAAGCGGCTCTTCATCTATAAGCTTCTGCACTATCCGTTACAGACGGCTCGGTTGCTGCGGCGATTCCTCCGCTTCATGCCGGCGCGGGATGTCGCCTATCTGATCCTTAAGCCGTTCATGGGTCAGAAGAAGGGTGCCACGAAGGCGGAAGTGCTTTCGCGGGCGGTCGAGCATGCCGAGATGAAGGATGCTGCGGCACAGATGACTCAGATGACGGATGAGGTGCTCCACCACGTGATGGAAGAATCACGACTGGAACGGTTACGCATTCAGCAGGAAGCGGAAGGGTCGCGAGAGCTTCCGATGGTTCCTACTCGCTAACACAGGCTCTTGCAGGCTGCTCAAAAAGGCCGTCCAGCAAGGCCGCAGCGAGTGAAGGACCGAGGCGTACCCTTCAGGGTACGTTGAGGGTCTGAACGATGCGA
>CAYHQK010000371.1:0-1616 GCA_964358535.1 uncultured Nitrospira sp.
ACCGTCCGCTTCCCGAACACAAACCCGACGAGATCATCGACGTGCCGTTGCCCGAACAATGTCCCGACTGCGGCGGACAGGCCGACGAAGACCATATTGATCAGCAGTTCCAAGTCGAGATCCCCCGCCAGCCCATTGTGCGCCGATTCGACATCCATGTGGGCCGATGTCGCTGCTGCGGCCGACGCCTCCAGCCGCGCCATCCTCTGCAAACCTCGAATGCCATCGGGGCCGCCGCGTCGCAGTTGGGCCCGGATCTGCAGGCCCTGATGGCCATGATGAAGGACAAGTACGGGCTCAGTTATGGCGACATCCAGGGCCTGTTGGACGAAACCTTCGGGATCTCGGTGAGCCGGGGTGGAGCCGCGCAAGTGGTCCTTCGCGTGGCCGAACGCCATGAACCTGCCTATGAGACGATTCAGCAGATCGTGCGACGCAGCGACATCGTGTATCCGGACGAAACGGGCTGGAAGATCGCCGGCCGGTTGCAGTGGCTGTGGGTCTTCGTGACGCCAACCGCCACGCTCTGTGTGATTCGTCCCAGCCGGGGCCATGATGTGCCCGAGGAGGTCCTGGGAGCGGACTACGCCGGCCGGATGATTCACGACGGCTGGTCCCCCTACGATTTCTTCAAGAAGGCCACGCACCAGCAGTGTCTCGAACACCTGCTGCGGCGAGCCGAAGAGTTGCTGGAGCGAGCCACTCGCGGAGCGGTTCGATTCCCACGAAAGGTCAAGGAATTTCTCAGCGATGCGTTGGCTCTTCGGGATCGGCGAGACAGCGGCGTCATCAGTCCGCATGGGCTGGCCGTGGCTCGCGGCCGATTGGAGAAGCGGCTGGACCGTCTGCTGGAATGGAATCTCTCGCATCACGGCAACCGCACGTTTCAAAAGCACTTGGTTGGGCATAGCGATCAGATCCTGACGTTTCTTTACGATCCGGACATCGAGGCGACGAACTGGCCCGCCGAACAGGCCGTTCGTCCTGCGGTGGTCAACCGCAAGGTCTTTGGCGGCAATCGGACAGCCTCTGGTGGACATGCCCAGGAGATTCTTGGCAGTGTCTTTGCCACCTTGACCAAACGTGCATTGGACACACTATCATTTCTCTCCAACATCATCCGTTCACCCGCCGACCAACGTCCTCGCCTCATCCATCAACTCCTACCCGTGCCTGCCAGCTAATCCGTCAACACGCTATACAGATACGGCGATATAATGGAGATTGATTTGCCTGCAAATCATTTGGACCTGATTACTTGTTTTGAGACTATCGAACATATTGCAGACCAGGAAACTGCCTTTAAGCAGCTGCTGAGGGTTCTAAAACCAGGGGGGGTACTTGTTATCTCAAGCCCAAATCGTAGACTCACATCTCCGGGCAAGTCAGCGAACGACCGTCCTAACAATACTTTCCACACCAAAGAATATTCTACTCGCGAATTTGTGTCAGTACTGAAGAATTACTTTGAGGTCTTGGAAGTATACGGTCAAAGGTCTACGAGCAAATTGTTGCTCTTGCCTATTTTGGAGAAAGTGATGAGGAGGATGACGCCGGCGCTATATGCGCCAGAGAGAGGAAGTCCGAAAGTGGAAAAAGTCTCACGTTTAAAGGAC
>CAYHQK010000372.1:0-1604 GCA_964358535.1 uncultured Nitrospira sp.
CCAATCGAAGGGACGATTCAGGTCTTCGCGACGACATAGTCTGCCGATCTCCGGCCAGGGTTCTAGGCGCACAGCAAACTGGCGGCGAACCTGCCAGGGTGCGACCTGGAAACTAGAAAATCAGCAAGTGGGTATACGGGCGCAGCGCGGCAAGCCGTCCATTGCCAGGCACACCGGGGTCTCGGGGTTGACCACTACCTGTTCAGTGGCTGTTTCTTCCGCAAGCCGTTCTGCGCTAGGCGGCAAGCGCGGAACCTGACCAGAGCCACGAAATGATCAAGCACAAGCGAATCAAGAAGCGTGTAAGCGAAGGCACATAAACATACTACCGGCCTTCCTCATCAGACGCGATACCTGACGATTGATAGAACAGGCGGGCCCAGAACAGGCAGGGAACGCGGTTGCCTGCATCGGGATGAACTGGTAACATTGCCGGCAAATGCGAATCTATCTGGACAATTGCTGTTTCAATCGCCCTTTTGACGATCAGGGGGAATTGAGAGTCCGATTGGAGGCTGAAGCGAAACTGGATATCCAGCGACGTGTTCGGGAGGAAGAACTGGATCTCGTCTGGTCGTATATTCTGGACTATGAGAGTGAGGCCAGTCCGTTCTTGGAAAGACAGCAGGCCATGAAGGCATGGAAAAACATGGCTGTGTGTGACGTGGAGGAGAAGGCGAGCATTCTGAGCCAGGCGAATCGAATCAGCCGGAAAGGTGTGGCGAGCAAAGACGCCCTGCACGTTGCCTGCGCCATGTCTGCGGGTTGCGAGTATTTCGTCACGACCGACGACCGGATCATCAAGAGGCTGAAGACCCTGGCTGGGATCAAAGTGATCAACCCCGTGGAATTTGTTGTGGGAGGGAAATGACAATGACGGATACGCAAATCAAGTTGGACGGCCTGAAAGCTCTGGCCAGTGCGCTGGGAGAGGTGGATGCCGAGAAATTCGTCACGCTCATGTTGCGGGAGCCCTTCGACTACACGAAATGGCAGCGCACATTGTGGCCCCATCGGAGCGTCGAGGATATTAGCCGTGCCGCCATGGAGCATCGACGAGGTCTGAGACGGACAACTCGACGCTGAGAAAATGGCTCTCCGGGTCACTGACCGGAGACTGCGGCCTATCCTGCTGCCGCCACTACACCTACACCCCCGCCGCAACCCCCATTTCCACGTAACCGTACTACCTTTCCCGGCTTCCTTTTCGGCCACGGGTGACGGGGTCAGACTGGAATGGCGCTAAGATAAGCGCGTTGTCCGATCTCGGCTCCACGGAGTGTCGCCCTCCCGATTTCGGCTCAACTCACTAACACTCAAGATGATGTGGGAGGGCGAGTGTCCCCACGAGCCGCATGGAAGAGGTCGGAATTAGTGCTTAACTTAGCGCCATTCGGGTCAGACTGTAAAACACAAGTTAGTGTTGAGGGATGTGGGCAGGAGATGAGAGAGTGCGGGCATGCCAGGGCCATCGCGGAGACAATGCGCGGGTGCCCTTGGAGGCGTTGGCTCGCCTGGTGGCCGTCATGCGGAACCACGACCGTTTACCGTGATACTTGCACGTTACAGTCTGACCCCGGTGGGGACGCTGCCGTTCGTGGATG
>CAYHQK010000373.1:0-1592 GCA_964358535.1 uncultured Nitrospira sp.
ACTGAGAGTGTTGAATCTCGGCAACTCAATGGTCGTCTCTGAAGACCGGGGAGGATTTGAGTTCAGAAGCGCTGAATCCCTTCCAAGGAATCACATTGCAGGTCTGCCGACCGCACTCTCCCGGCTAGTGTCATGTCACGTCTCTACTGTCGGATAAAGGCGATGGAGCTTGACCCGTGCGTCTTCCGTCGTGAACTGCCAGTTCACCTTGGCTTGGAGGTTGTCGCGGTGATTCTGCCAACTGGAGACCTCTGCTTGCACTTCCTGCACGCTGTCGATGCGCCGATTGAGGCACTGGCGGATCATGACGTTCAGTTCGATCTCGGCCACGTTGAGCCAACTGCCGTGCTTGGGCGTGTTGATGAGCTCGAAGCGGTCCCACAACGCCTTGGCCTGCTGGGGTGCAAAGGTTTGGTAGAGAGCCCCTGGGGTGTGGGTGTTGAGGTTGTCCATGACCAGCGTGATCCTCTGGGCGTCTGGGTAGCATTGAGCGATGTCCCGGAGGAACTGGGCCCAGTCGGTCTTGGTTTTGCGTTCCGTCACCTTGGTCATCCGTTTGCCGGCCAGCGGCTCGCTGGCCATAAAGACGTTGCACACGCCACAGCGCTCGTATTCGTAGTCGTGCCGCTCGTGCTGGCCGGGCCGCGACGCGATGGGAGTCCGGGTTTCTCGGATCAACTGTCGGGGCGTCTCGTCCATGCAAACCACAGGGAAGCTGGGGTTGTAGGGGCGGCGGTATACGTCGAGAACGTTCTCCATTGCAGCGACAAAGTCGGCATTTTGTTCGGGAGGAATCACCCAGCCCACCTCTCTCCACGGCTTTATCTCGTTTTTTTTAGAACCCGCCGCACCGTCTCGTACGACACGCTGTCGATATACCCGAGCTCCACAACGCGATCGGCCAAGAGCCGAAGGGACCATCGTGCGAAACCCTCCGGCGGTTGCCCGCAACTGAGGGCAACCAGGTGTGCCTCGAAGTCGCCATCTGCCTTTCGCTCGTGCACTCGTTGGCCCTGCCGACCCCCCAAAGCCGCATCGATCCCATCCTGGACGAAGCGTCTTTTGACCCGGTCGAGCTTGCGCATGCTGATTCTCAGGATGCATGCGATGTCCTCCCCCCGTGCCCGATGGGCGTTGAACTCGCCCTCGTCGCAGTTCAGGAGGATCAGGGCGTTGACCACTCTCTGCGAGTGGTGCGAACCCTTTCGTGTGATCGCCTCCAGCTCCTCTCGTTCCTGTTGTCCCAGCGTGACCTTGAACTTCTTCATCGGCGTATCCTCCCGCAGTAATGTGAACCGGGAGGATTGTAGCATTATTCTATACGACATAGCAAGCGTGACGTGACGGTAGTGATCAGGACGACATTGTTCACCACGCCTCAAGGCGTGGCCTGAACGCCGGCTCGCGCCGGCGAAAGCCCGCCAAGGCGGGCTAAGGAATCGGACCATATAAGCTCGCCATGGACGGGGAAGGGTTCTCGCGTCTTTCCCCGCCTTCATTCATCCTTCATCCTTCATCCTTTTCTTCTTACATCCCCTTCAACACCCGATCATCGGTCCTATCCGTGGCGATCGGCACGGTCGGGGTCAACG
>CAYHQK010000374.1:0-1575 GCA_964358535.1 uncultured Nitrospira sp.
TAACGGCGTTCTCAGTCGTACGTCTCCCTGCGACGTACCCCAGAGGGTACGCCTCAGGCACCGTACTCCCTGCGGCCTTGTTACATGGCGTTTTGTCCCGCTAAGCCACATCGTGGCTCGTGACCCTCGCCATGCCTTCATGCCCCTCCGACTGCGCCACAGGCCAGGTGACTAATCCCGAGACGCCTTCTGGCGAGCCAACCGCCACCTGCTGCTGCGCATAGATCTGCGGCAGCTGGTTCGTCCCGAACAAGGAGATGTAGAGGAAAACGTGCTCGCGGGAATTCACCCGCACCGCCCAGGGCTGAAAATCGTTCTTGTAGAATTCTTCGCAGAGCTGCATCGCATCCATGCAGGACAGGGTGCTCGGATCGTTCAACGTGTAGTAGTAGTCCAGGGGCAAATCGTAGTCCTCTTGCTTATGGATCGTAATGCCGAACTTCTCCGGGTTCCGCACCATCGGCGTATGGCGATAGGCCACAAAGTAGAAGAGCTCCACCGAATGGATCACCGGCTGATTGTCGATGACGAACTGGCGGGTCTCCAGCGCCTCGTCTCTCGTCTCGCCTGGGAAGCCGTAGAAGGCCATCACATGGTTCCAGATCCCCGCCTTGGCCGCCTGATGGAGGTTGTTCTGGATCACGCTCTTCTTGGCATGCTTGTCCATGAGGTTCAGCACCCGCTCGTTCGCCGACTCCATCCCATAATAAAGGGTGCAGCAGCCGGCCTTCGCGGCAAGATCCCAAATCTCCTGGTCTTGCAGCGTCTCTTCAAACCGGATCAGCGTCGTCCACTTGATCCCGACGTTCTGGTCCACCAGCAGCTGCGAGACTTTCTTGAACAGGGCCGGAGGATAAGACTCATCGGAGAAGAGGAAATGGCGGCAGGCATACTTGTCCCGCAGCGTCTTGATCTGTTCAACCACTTGTTGGGCCGGCACACCACGATACTGGTCGAAGTAGCCCTGGCCATGGTCGCAGAAGGTGCAGCGGCCCCAATAACAGCCGCGCGTCGCGAGGTAGGGAATGATCAGCTCCGGCACGAAGTATTTCTCCAGCGGCAGCCCCTCGAAGTCCGGCAGAGGCAGCGACGTCGTCTTCTCCGTATAGACTTCCAGATTCCGGTGGAGGCCTGATTCATCGCGATACATCAAGTTGGGCACGGAGGCGATGGGCCGCTCCCCGTTCAAGGCCTCGATGAGCCAGAGCAGCGCATGTTCCCCTTCATAGAGGATGGCCGAGTCGAAGAGCTCTTGGAAAAACCGTTCCTGGTTCGGGAGCTCTTCCTGCAACCGCGTGATGACATTGCCCCCCACCACCACATGGATGTGCGGGAAAGTCTCCTTGATCATTTTGCAGAACGTCAGGCCGGCGAGCAGCTGCATCTGGGTCCCGATCGAGATCCCGATCACGTCCGGCTTCTCTTTCGCCACAGCCGGCATGACCAACTGGTTGCAGATATCCCGATAGACATTCACCTGTTCATCGTCCAGACAGGCGAAGACTTCTTTCGACACGCCGGGCCGATAGCCCAGGTTGCTTTCCATCGGATAGAACACGATCGAGGCAGGATAGT
>CAYHQK010000375.1:0-1547 GCA_964358535.1 uncultured Nitrospira sp.
CCTCGGTGATTCGAGGGATCGGCGACGATGCGGCCATCGTGACCTCAGGAGCCGGCAAGTGGAGCCTCCTGACCACCGACCTCTTGGCAGAGGGCATCCACTTCGATCTCCAAACCGCCACAATGGCCGATATCGGCTTCCGCGCCGCAGTGGCCAATCTCAGCGACATCGCGGCGATGGGAGGCACGCCGCAGTATCTGCTCGTCTCCCTGGCTATTCCCCGCACCGGCGCCAGCAACCAGGTCCATCAACTCTACCGGGGCATGATGGCCGCCTGCCGCCCGCATCACGTCACACTCATCGGCGGGGATACCTCGGCCTCAGCCAACGGATGGTTTATCAGCGTCACGCTGGTCGGAATGGTCCCACCTCGCAAGGCTCTGCTCCGGAGCGGCGCGCAAGTTGGAGATCTGCTCTACGTGACCGGCACGATCGGCGATGCCTTAGCAGGATTGATGCTCTTGAACGAACAACCCGACAAGACACGCCGCCCCCGCACGGCAACACTCTCGGCCAGGCACAGACAGTTTCTGGTCGGCAGGCACCTGCATCCGACAGCACGGCTTGCGGAAGGGCAATGGCTCAGTACCCACCACTTCGCAACCTCCGCCATCGATGTATCGGACGGCCTGTCCGGCGATCTCCGCCATATCTGCGAAGAAAGCCATGTCGGCGTGGATCTCAATCTGAATTCGCTCCCACTCTCGCCTGCCTGCCGCGCCTATGCGACATCCAGAAAGCTCGATCCAGTGGCCCTGGCCCTGACCGGGGGCGAAGATTATGAATTGCTCTTTACCCTGTCTCCGCGCCACAAGGCCAAGGTTGAGCGGGCCGCCAAGCTTCACCGATTTCGCATGACCTGCATCGGCACCATTCGCCCGGCTCGACACGGCATCCAGGCGATCGACCAGGACGGGACGAAACGTCCGTTACCGAACAGCAGTTACGAGCATTTCAAATAACCAGCGCTCCACCGCAACTATGGCCATGCTCCCCTCATTCCGATCGCTGATGAAACGGGTCCTCCAACTGCAAGAATCACCGCAGCGAACGGCGCTGGCCTTCGCCATGGGAGTCTTCATCGCCTTTTCCCCGACCTATGGCCTTCACACCGTAATGGTGCTCTTCTGCGCCTGGGCCCTTGGTCTGAACTTTCTTGCCCTCATGGTCGGCGCCTCCCTCAATAATCCCTGGACCATCGTCCCGATCCTCGGCGCCACCTATTGGGTGGGCGCTCTCTTGCTCGGCAGATCGGACGGCCCTGCTTTCGATTGGCATGACCTGAGCTTCGGCGCGATCTATGAACAGGTCATGCCCTACGCCGTGCCATTCTTTTTGGGAGGATTGGTCCTGAGTCTCCTCGGTGCCGCGCTCACCTACCCGCTCGCCAACTATTTCCTGACCAAACATCGGCAGCCTCATCCCCCGGACCAGGCAAAGCCATTGCCGCCCCCTCAAGATGTAAGCTAAGATTAAATTCATGTCAGACGGTCATCAATCCAATGCTCCCTATGATGGGTCTGCGCTGATCGCCGATCCGATCCATC
>CAYHQK010000376.1:0-1530 GCA_964358535.1 uncultured Nitrospira sp.
GTATGAAGACATCAGATCTGTCGATCAAGGAACTGGCGGCCTTCATTGGCGTGAGCACGGATACCATCAGACGTGCGGCTCGCAAGGGGGCGATTCCCTCAACACGTGTGGGCACGGCCTATCGATTCGATCTACGCCAGGTTCGGCATCAGATGGAACGGAATGCCGGTATCCGCCTACGGAGCGAATCAGCGGGCGCGCCGGGCGGCGCGAGCCGGCCGCGCGCACAGCAAGATGCCCCCGGTTGGTAACACGGGGGCCCTACCCACAGGGATCATTACAGGAGGTCTATAGAGTCGATGAGTTCACCTTTTACCCTCACCATTGATTGGCTTGCCTTTACCATTCCGTCTGGCTCCGTCCCAGCCATGATGGAGCTCCTAGGCGGGGACTGGACCAAGAGCGACACCGGCTTTCGTGGCTATCCCTCGTCCTGGATCACCACGGGGGAAGGCCGGGGAGTCGGTAAGCTTGGAACTGGGGCGCTGCGTGCCCCTCGCGAAGTGCATGTCGATCTCTCTGCTGGGATTGTCGCGCCCTGGCCCTCTGGAAAGGTCCGCACGGTGCTGCAATGGATCATGAAACATGACGGCCACCTGACGCGCCTGGATTGTGCGTTAGATGATCGAGAAAGCTCGGTATCCCTCTCGACGATTCGACAGGCCATTGAAGCCGGTCAATGTGTGACCCGAGCCGATCGGATGCAGCGCATTTCGTCCGGCTCTCTCCATAAGGGCACACCCAGAGGCGAAACCCTCTATCTCGGCAGTCCGCATAGTCAGACTCTGTTACGCATCTACGATAAACGCCTGGAGCTGCAATCGAAGGAACAAGAGGATTGGCAGGACTACGGCATCCGGTGGGAGTTGGAGCTGAAGAAGGACCGGGCTCAAGCCTGTGGACAGGTCCTGTCTTATTTGGAGGAGACGGATTGGCTCGAATTCATCGTCGGGGTGCTGCGCGGTTATGCTGATTTTCGCGACACGACCCGTGATGAGGAAGACGAGTTTCGCTATCGAGCCCCGCTTCTGGACTGGTGGCTCGTACTCACCGATGGCTTCAAGAAAGGCCGCCTCGTCGTGGAGAAGGATGCCCAGACCCTCGCCACGGTGAAACGCTGGGTCAGTCAGTCCGTAGCCTCGATGCTCGCTGTCATCTGGGAAGACCCCTCCAGTGGACCAGCCTGGTTGAAGCAAGAAATCGGCGCGGGCAAGCACCGATGGAAGGAGAAGCATCGGCGATTATTAGACATGGCCCCACGCGCTACCCAGCCCACGCCTCAGAAAAAACCATCTAATCCAGATCACGTCGGCGGTGACGCGGACGCACCATTGCAGGGGGGTGAGGGGGTGTCGTAAGACTCCCCCTCTCTGTCGTGACCGATGCTCTTAACGGTGAAAGAACTCGCAGCCTGGCTCAATATTAAGCCCTCCACGCTCTATCTCTGGGCCGCTCACGACAAGATCCCCTGCCGGAAGATCCATGGGCTGATTCGCTTTGAACGGGACGCGATCCTCCGTTGGCTGGATT
>CAYHQK010000377.1:0-1526 GCA_964358535.1 uncultured Nitrospira sp.
CTCACAGAGCAACAGACCGATCAGTCCGATCATGCACCACTTACCGAATGGGATTGCTGGCATCGAGACGCACCTCCGTACGATCACTTGCGAGTGGCCACTCTTCACGAGTCGCCACCGCTCCATCGTGAAACACAAGAACACTATTCCATCCGTAAAAAAAGAGCAGCCGCGCCACTTTCGTCACGGCCTGTGGCGTGGCGCCATACAGCACCGTCACGACGCTGCCGGGACGGTCGACCCGATGGCAACTGACCAGCAGGGCCAGCCCGGGCCCTTCGTGCGCCGTGCCCATCACGGTCACGCCCTTCTCATTCAGGGTCACGCGCGCGCCGCAATGTTTGACCAGGATCGGTTGAATCTTCGAGCGGGATTCCGGCCCGCCCAATACTAACACCGAACCTTCCTGGGGCAACAGCCCATCGTAAGCCAGCGAAGCAATCGCCGCTCTCTCACCGAGCGGTTTCTGCTCTTCCTGCGCCTCGATGCGCAAAACCAGGTCCCCTAACGGCGAGGGATGGCCCGGCTCATCCGTGAAGGCGATCAACACCGATCGCCGCCGGTCGGTGACATAGTGATTGAGCACCGGCGGCAACGATTGCCGGGCAATCCGTCGGAAGGCCATGAAGTCAGGATCGAGCTCCAGCGAGATCGGCCGCGCAGGCAAGGTCAGGGAAATCCTCTCGCGCAGCTCACGGAGCGGCACAGTCAGGACCTGCTCCCGGTCTCCCTCCATGCGAATCAACAGCTGAATAGAAAGACGGAAAGGCTTGCCCGATTGAACGATCGTGGCCTCAAGCTGAAAGGTCTGGCCTGGCGCCCCTGCCACCGGACGCGCCACGGCCCCGGACAACGACAACAGCGGCGCCCCCGCCTGCTCCACCCATTGCGCGAAAAACCACCGGAGATCCTGACGGCTCTCTTCTGCAAAGACCCGTTCGAGATCGCGCCACTCCACATGGCTGCCGCGATACTGCGCCACCAGAGTCTTCAGGGCCCGCCAGAATGGCTCTTCCCCCACCTCCTGGCGCAGCGCATGAAACAGCATGGCGGATTTTTGATAGCCGATGGCATTGTCCTGCTCATCCTGTTTCTGCATGAACTGCCCGACCGGATAGTCCCGCTCAGGCGGCACATGGAGATTGTAGCCCTGCACCATGAGCCTGCGTTGGTCCCGCGCCTGCGCCTGATCTCCCGTCAATTCGTGCCAGTAATAATTGGCCAGGTAGGTCGTCAGGCCCTCCACCCAATTCCCGCGATCGATTCGATTGAACACGCCGTTGCCGATCCAGGAATGCACGATCTCATGGCCGAGCGCATAGGGCTGCACATAATGGCGCTTGATAACGCCGCTCCCCAGCAGGGTGAACGACGGCATGCCGAGTCCACTCGCAAAAAAATTCTCCACCACGGCGAACTTCTCGAAGGGATAGGGACCCAATAGCGGAATGTAGGCCTCCAGATAGCGAGCGGTCGCATCGAGATATTCCTCTGCCAGATACGCATCGTCGGGAAAGAGATAGGTC
>CAYHQK010000378.1:0-1524 GCA_964358535.1 uncultured Nitrospira sp.
ACGGCAATCCCCGCCAGGGCGGCATCATCGCGCTGTCGTTGGATAAGGGGGATCGGCTCATCAGCGTGCATGTCACCGACGGCCAGCGGGAAATTCTGTTGGGCACGAAGAAGGGCATCACGATTCGCTTCAAGGAAGACGAAGCCAGGCCGATGGGACGCACGGCGCACGGGGTGCGCGGTATTGCGCTTGAGGAAGGCAACGAAGTCATCGGGATGGAAACCATCACGCCGGACTCCACCACCCAAATCCTCACGGTCACGGAGGGCGGCTACGGGAAGCGCACGCCGGTGAACGAGTATCGCATCCAGGGACGCGGGGGCAAGGGCATCATCAGCGTGAAGACCAATGAGCGCAACGGACTCGCCGTCGGGTTCCTGCAAGTCCGGGATGGTGACGAGATCATGCTGATGGCCGCGCACGGCAAGGTGCTGCGGTGCAAGGTGGATGAATTCCGCGAGATCGGCCGGAATACCCAGGGGGTTCGGATTCTGGATCTCGACGGCGAGGGCGACCGGGTCGTGGCCGTCGCGCGGTTGGCGGAAGCGGTTGAGGTTATTCCAGAGGAAGGCGGCGCCTAACGGATATGCGCGGCATTCTATGCCTTGTTCGTTGAGCCTTCCATGCATGAGCAGGATTCTTCTCCAACGTCCCCTTCCGGATCCAAGGCGAAAAAGCCGCTGGATACGGTCGTCAAGTTGGCCCTCGGCGTCTTGGTCGGGTCCTTTGTCCTGATCTGGGGCGGGATGTATCTCAGTCGTCCTGATCGATCGATTCCTCCCTATAGCATCGGATCGCAAGAAGAGACCTCCGTGGCGATTCATGTTCCGCCCTGGACGAGCGACGGTGAAATCGAAACGCTCATCGAGCGCTTTCGCAAAGTCGGCCATGAGACGAGAAACTTCGGACCGATGAAGGTCCGGCCGACGACGCCAGACGATCCGACCGAACGCTATCGGGTCCTTACCATTTATATCTTTTCCCTCGATGCCTGGGCGGAGCCGACGATGCTGCACAAGTACCTGGTCGGGGAAGAGCGGGATGTGCGGGACGGATTTCGGAAGGCCTTGCGGGGGTTGTATCGGCTGACGGAGTCGGAGGAAGAGGGGCGGATCGGTCCCCTGTTGGATGGTCCGGAGACGGCGGCGACGCAGGTCTATGCCCGTCAGCTTTTCAAGGCACCGCTCAGTCTGCCTTCGACCCGCGCGGTTGAGCCAGCGACTGCGCCATGAGCTGCGCCAGGTGATTGCGGAGATCCGGATCCTGGATCGCGGTCACATGCTCCGAGATTTCCGCGAGCAACGCGTCGCTCGCAGGCGGAGTGGCCTCGTGAAGGGCCTCGGGTGACGCGGGTGCCCGGTCGGCTTCCGGCAGTTCCCCTATTTTCAATACGATATCGGTGACGACTTCCGATCCGGCGACCTGGTTGAGTTTCTGGATGAGTGTCGGCTTGAGGAACGTGAGCTGGTGCAGCCAGACGCTGTTATGGACCAGGAGATAGAGCTTCTTGTAGCGAATCTGGTC
>CAYHQK010000379.1:0-1517 GCA_964358535.1 uncultured Nitrospira sp.
AGATGCAGGCGCTCCGCCACGGCGCGGATCGCGGCGATCGCCGCGCGGTGCGACTCGTGCGTGCCATGAGAGAAGTTGAGCCGGGCCACGTTCATCCCGCTCATGATCAGCTGTTCGAGGATAGAGGGCTCGGCGCTGGCCGGACCGATCGTGCACACAATTTTTGCTTTTCGCATGAAAGAAGAGATCACCGGTGGACAGGCTGCGGACTGCACATGCTCTCGTGGAACTCACGGTTCGTGCGCCTGATGACGATCGCGTGCCTGCATTCTAGCAAACGGGTTCCGGCGCCGCAAAGCCTCTCTCCCTGTCTGCTCGCCGCCACGTTGACCCACTTCAAAACCCCATGCTACGGTCTTCCTCTCCGATTCTATTCGAAATGTTGCTCCGCAAAGGATCGCACCATGAATCGACGCTGGATCATCGGCATCCTAATCCTCTGGGGCCTCCTGGCCTCGTCCACCTGGCTCATCGAACGGGCGGAGGCAGCGGAATCGGCATCTCCCACGACGACCGCGCCTCAAAAGGCGCAGGACCTCCTGGCGCAACTCCAAACCAGGCATGGCGACCCCCTGCCAGGCTATATTGGAGGGCGTGAGTTTCACAATCGCGAGCATCGCCTTCCACCGGGCCACTATCACGAGTACGATGTGAATCCGAAAATACGAGGCCGCTCGCGGGATGCGGAACGGATCGTCGTCGAACAAGATACGGGCAGGGCCTACTACAGCAGTGACCATTACCGGACCTTCACTCCGTTGGATACAACGCCATGACCCCCAAACTCACCTTGTCCACTTATCTGCAATCGACCAAAGCGCCTTGGTCTTCTCTGCTGGTCGTGAAAGCAGGACAGCGGGCTGAGTCGCTCATACATGCGCCGGATGGCTATAAGCTAAAAGTTATCAAGGGCGCCAAGTGTCAAACCACCGCCGGCCTCTTGAGCGAGTTTGCCCGCGCCTTGAATTTTCCTGACTACTTCGGCCACAACTGGGATGCCCTGGAAGAATGTCTGGCCGACCTGGAGTGGCTGCCGGCCAAGGGCTATATTGTACTGATCACCGATGCAGCGCAGGTATTGCCTGACGACGAAGACGAGTATGAAACCTTTCTGGAGATCTTGAGCGACGCGGGAGAAGCCTGGGGAAGCGGGCAGGCGGGCATGGGTGCGCGGCGTGCGACACCCTTCCACGTACTGTTCGCCATATCGGAGCGGGAAAAATCCAAACGCGCCCGCTGGGAGATGAGCGAGATCAGCACAGAGCCTAGCGCACCACGTAAAGCCCCCTCAAGGCGAACTTAGCAAGATGCTCAAAAAGGCCGTCAGCAAGGCCGCAGCCGATGAACGCACCGGAGGCGTAGCCTCAGGGCTACGTTGAGGATGCTTTCGAGGCGAGAACGAAGCTGGCGGCCTTTTTGAGCATCCTGCGAGAAAAACAAACAGGCCGTCCGCCAATCGGCGGACGGCCTGTCAGGCTCATGGCATCATGGTTTCGATTAGGGACTGACGCTGATCC
>CAYHQK010000380.1:0-1503 GCA_964358535.1 uncultured Nitrospira sp.
CTGCTGGCGTTCATGGCCCTGCCCACCATTATCAGCATTTCTGAAGACGCGCTGGTGGGCGTGCCGCGGACGTATCGCGAAGCCGCCTTCGGATTGGGAGCCACCCGCTGGCAGACCCTTTGGCGGATCATTCTGCCTTCGGCCTCCTCCGGCATTTTAGCTGCCGTAATGCTTGGCGTCGGCCGGGTCATGGGTGAAACCATGGTCGTGATGATGGTCACGGGCAACGCCCCGGTAATACCCGGTTCGATCCTCAAGCCGCTGCGAACCCTAACGGCCACCATCGCCGGCGAGATGGGCGAGACGGTCGGTGGGTCCGAACATTACTTCGCGCTGTTCGCCGTCGGACTCGTTCTGTTCGCCATCACGTTCAGCATTAACTTCATTGCCGACCTGTTTTTGCGAAAGGCCAGGAAATGAACAGGGCCAAAATCCGCCAGCATGTGGCCTTCTCTCTTCTGGGTGCGGTGACGCTGCTCGTCGTCGCGCCCATACTGTTGGTCATCCTGTACGTTATCATCAACGGCGCGGGGACGATCTCATGGGAGTTTCTCACGGCGGCGCCGCGACAGGGCATGAAGGCCGGCGGCATCTTCCCTGCCATCGTCGGCACCGTCCTGTTGGTCATCGGCACGATGCTGTTCTCGCTGCCGCTGGGGGTACTCGCGGCCATTTATCTGGTGGAGTACGCCAGCGACGACCTGTTAACACGCATGGTGAAACTGTCGGTGGTGAACCTCTCCGGGATCCCGTCGATCGTCTATGGCCTGTTCGGCTTCACGCTGTTCGTGCTCCTGCTGCACCTGGGCACATCCATCCTCGCCGGCTCGCTGACCCTGGCGATCATGAGCCTGCCCGTCATCATCACCGCCTCCAAGGAGGCGCTGGAATCCGTACCCTTCACCTATCGTGAGATCAGCCTCTCGCTGGGCGCCAGCCGCTGGCAGACCGTGCGGTATTGCGTGCTGCCGTACGCCATCCCCGGCGTCCTCACCGGTACCGTGCTGAGCCTCAGCCGCGCCGCCGGCGAAACGGCCCCGATCCTCTTCACTGTCGCCGCCTTCTATCTGCCGCGGTTACCGCATTCGGTCTTCGACCAGGCGATGGCCCTGCCCTATCACCTCTACGTCATCTCGACCCAGGTGCCAAACATCCCGCTTGAGATCAGCTTTGCCACTGCGCTGGTGCTCGTGGCCCTGGTTTTTCTCATGAATCTTGTCAGCATCATCCTGCGTGCGCACTATAGAAAAAAGAGGCTATGGTAAACGAACCGGTCATCAAAACCGTTGATCTGAATTGTTTCTTCGGGTCGCTGCAGGTCCTCAAGAGCATCAATATCGAGATTCCTCGTAACGAGATTATCGGGATCATCGGCCCGGCCAATAGCGGCAAGACCACCTTCCTGCGGGCCCTCAACCGGCTGAACTGCCTCCAGCGAACTTACTCGCAGACCGGCGAGATTCTCCTCGACGGCCGCGATATCAGCAAGATCGGCGACAACCT